>JBFELT010000077.1:0-13544 GCA_041552015.1 Woeseiaceae bacterium | reverse complement strand
CTCGATTCGTAACCGGATGGCGCCTGGTCTGTCTCGGCCTGCTCGCCTCCCAGCCTGCCTGCACGCTGGCCGATGACGATAAAGAAGCGCCGACGACAGCCGCACCGACGGAATTTCGCATGACGGTCGCTGACCACTTTGGCATTGCCTCGGGCGGCACGGTCGTTACCGGCGTGATCGAGTCCGGCACGGTCTCGGTGGATGACGACATCTGCATCCTGAGCGAGAAGGCCGGCGCGAAGCCACTCAAGGTCACCGGGATCGAGAGCTTCAACAAGCTGCTCGAGACGGCCGCGGCCAACGACCGGGTCGGGCTACTCGTCACCGGCATCGCGCTCGATGCAATTTCAGTCGGCGATCGCCTGGTGGGCTCCTGCGACGTGCCGGGTATGGATGTGTCCTAGAGCCAGCTCGGGCCCTGCAGCGCCTTCTCGATGAAGCGGACAAACAGGTCCGGCCTCATTAACCCCGTAATGAAGAATCCCCAGAGGGCGCCGGTGAAGTGCGCCATGTGACCGATGTTGTCGGCCGCTCTCTTGTCCTGGTACCACGAGTAATACAGGTAGCCGGCGCCCGCCAGAATCTGCGGAATCGCGATCACGCCGTACAGGTAGAGATTCTGCCAGGGCTCAAAAAGGATCGCGGCGAATACCACGGCTGACACCCCGCCCGATGCCCCCAGAGCGGCGTAACCCGGATTCCTGTTGTGCCGGATGTAACTCGGGACCGATGCCGCGACGATACCGCCGAAATACAGCAGCATGTATTTCTGGGCAGTGAAATCGCCCAGGAACGCGGGAAAGTACATCCTCTCGATGGCGTTCCCGAATGACCACAGGACGAACATGTTGACCGCAAGATGCACCATGTCCGCATGCACAAAACCAGACGTCAGGAAGCGGAACCATTGATGTTGCTCCCGGATGGTCACGGGATGAAAGACCAGGAGCGCCTTGCCTGCCTGATTCTGCATCAGAAAAAAGGAGACCAGGCAGGTTATGCCCACGGTGATGTTGGTGATGCTGAGCGCGGTGCCGTTCATGATTGAACACTTCGTGGGTGTGGGCAGGGGCGGCGTCGAACGAGCGACACGCGAATGCGGGTGAAATCCAGGCGCCTGATTATATTCGTCTCAGGACCTGACTCAATCCATTTGTGACATGCTGGCTATGGATCGGTGCCGGTGACGCCGGACGCGTAATCCTCGTGCTCGCCTGTACTGGCTCCATGTGCGGCGATTATTTCCAGGAAGGCTTTGCCGTAGCGCCCCAGCTTCGCCTCTCCGACGCCATTGATGCTCAGCAGGTCCGCCTCGGTCTTCGGTCGATACTCGGCCATCTGCTTGAGCGTGGCGTCATGAAAGATCATGTAGGGCGGCATGTCGAGCCGGTCGGCGATTTCCTTGCGGCCCTGGCGTAGCGCTTCGAACAGCGGCTGGTCGGCTGGTGCGAGGGCTGCGCTCGTGTCGCGACGCTTTTTCTTTTCTGTTTTGAATTTTCGGTCCTCGCGCAGCTCGAGCCCGATCTCCCCTTTCAGGAGCGGCCTGCTCTGCTTCGTGAGTACCAGCGCGCCGTAGCGTTTTTGATCGGCGCGCAGGTAGCCCTGCACGACGAGCTGGCGCACCACCGATCGCCAGGTGGGTCCGTTGAGTTCGGTGCCGATGCCGTAAACGGAGAGCCGGTCGTGGCCGTGCTGGCGAACCTTGTCGGTGTCCTTACCCAGCAATACGTCGACGACGTGCGCCGCGCCGAAGCGCTGGCCGGTGCGGTAGACGGCGGACATGAGCTTCTGCGCCGCCTCGGTGCCGTCCCAGGTAGCGGGCGGGCTCAGGCAGTTGTCGCAGTTGCCGCAAGGCTCCGGGTACGCGTCGCCGAAGTACGCGAGCAGCGGGCGACGGCGGCAACTGGTGACTTCGCACCAGCCGAGCAGCGCGTCGAGTTTCTGGCGATCATGGCGCTTGCGCTCCTCGTCGGCGTCAGAGTCGTCGACCATCTGGCCCAGGCGCACGACGTCCTGCAGGCCATAAACCATCCAGGCGTCGGCCGGCTCGCCGTCGCGACCGGCGCGCCCGGTCTCCTGGTAGTAGGCCTCGATGTTCTTGGGCAAATCGAGATGGGCGACGAAGCGCACGTCGGGCCGGTCGATACCCATACCGAAAGCAATGGTGGCAACGATTATCACCGCTTCCTCGGTGAGAAACCGGTGCTGATGATCGGCGCGCGTTTCGGCCGACAGGCCGGCATGGTACGGCAGCGCATTGTAGCCCTCGCGTGCGAGCGACTCGGCAATGCTCTCCACCTTCTTGCGAGACAGGCAGTAGACGATGCCCGGCTCGCCCGCGTGGCTACGCAGGAAGTCTGCCAGCTGCCGGCGCGCATCCGTCTTTGGCTGCACCATGTAGCGAATATTCGGTCGATCGAAAGGGCTGACGAAGATGCCCGGGTCGCTCAGCGCCAGGCGTTCGACGATCTCCTCGCGCACGACGGGCGTGGCCGTAGCGGTCAATGCCAGGCGCGGCACGCCGGGGAAGACTTCGCGCAGCATGTCGAGGGCGAGATAGTCCTGGCGGAAGTCGTGGCCCCACTGCGAGACACAGTGCGCCTCGTCGATCGCGATCAGCGCGAGGGGAACGTCGGCGAGCCATGACAGGGTCTGGGGTTGCACCAGCCGCTCCGGCGCGACGTAAAGGAGCTGGATATCGCCGGCGCGGAACCGTTGGATGACGTCGGCCTGTTCCTCACGGCCGAGGCTGGAGTTCAGGAACGCCGCCTCGATGCCCAGCTCGTGCAAGGCACGCACCTGGTCCTGCATAAGCGCAATCAATGGCGACACGACGAGCCCTGCGCCTTCCCGGAGCAGCGCCGGTAGCTGGTAGCACAGGGACTTGCCGCCGCCCGTCGGCATGAGCACGAGCGCGTCGCGGCCGGCCAGCACCGACTCGATGATCGCTGCCTGGTTGCCGCGAAAGCGCTCGTAACCGAAGACTTCCTTCAGTGTCTGCAGGGCTGTGTCGGGCATCGACTCGGGGTGTGACGAGGACATGTCCCATGATCGCACAGGGATCGCGGTTGCTGAACCATGCTAATCTTTTGAACTGCCCGGATTTGCCAATTGCTGATGCTGGACGACAACGATGCGCCGGGTCGGCGCCTGCCCGTAAACCACTAGCGCGCGTATTATCGGGAGGACAGGTGCCTCATTCGGTTGTTATCCATTAATCGGTTGCACACACATTCTGTCGCCGGCGATAAGGTTCATTACATTCCCAGTCATTCCCGGAGAAGTCCAGGTGCGCGTTTTCCGGCAGCGCGATAGCCACGCACGCTGTCTTGGATTTGCGGTAGCCGCGTTCGCATTCCCAGCCACTTCCGTGAGACAGCCCGGACAGATAGCCATGTGCAGGCACGTCGATGGCATTGCAGGCACTCCCGGCTTCCCGGTAGCCGCGTTCGCATTCCCAGCCGGAATTACTCGATGTATATGCCAGGTACGCGTTCGGCGGTACCGCGATGGCAACGCAGGCACCGTTGATGGACTGGTATCCCCGATCACATCGCCAGCCTCGTCCGCTGGTGTTTCCCGTCAGGTAGCCGTTTGCCGGTACATTGATTGCGTCGCAAGTCTCGCCGACTCGCCGGTACCCTCTGTCGCATAGCCACCTGTCGCCTGACGCCGGGCTGATGTAGGCATTCGCGGGCAGCGCTACCAGGTCGCAAACCTCGTCGTTCTGCCGGTAGCCATGCGTGCACTTCCAGCCGGATCCGTACGACCAGTCCGTAAGAAAGGCATTTGCCGGTACCGTAACGGCAACACAGGCCCCATTCTCCTTGCGGAACCCCCTGTCGCACTGCCACCCGCTGCCATAGGTACTGCCCGTCGCGTTGGCGGGAATTGTGTTTGCAGCCCCTTGCGCCCCGGCTGCTTCCATGAAGCCAACGAGGACCATCAGGGTTATGAACGCATACGCGATACGATCGAAACCTGGATGCGTGGTGTTCATCGGCTTCCTCGTGCGTTCGGATCCATCCCTTTAAGGAATTTGAACAGCTCGCTGTCTGTCGACAGAACAAGCGTCGTGTTTTCGGCAATAATGAACTTGTAGGCCTCCATCGTCCGCGTGAACTCGTAGAATGCGATGGATTCTGTGTTTCGATTGTAGGCCCGGGCATAGATTTCGGTGGCTTTCGCGTCCGCCAGGCCACGAATCTCTTCGACCTGCCTGTACGCCTCGGACTGGATCTTGTTCAGGTCCCGGACGCGGTTGCCGCGAATCCGTGCGGCTTCGCCGTTGCCCTCCGACAGGAAGCGCTCGGCGATTTGCCGCCGTTCGCTGATCATGCGATCGTAGATCTTGGGCCGGACGCTCTCGTTGTAGTTGATTCTCTTGAAGCGGATGTCGAGTAACTCGATTCCGAATACCTCGACCTTGTCGGCGGCTGCGGCAAAGATCTCCTGTTCAACCAGCTTGCGCCCTTTCTGGATTGGCACCAGCGACCCCATGTTCAGATCGCGTTCCGCATCGGTCAGCAGGGCATCACGCAACGGAACGCGATCGCGGGTAGTTCGAATGATCTCGATTAGTTCGTGCTTGGCGACGGCGTTCCGGGTTTCGCTGCCCAGGATATCGTCGAGACGGGATTGGGCGCTGCGCTCATCGCGGAGCCTCAGGAAGTATTGCAAAGGATCGGTAATTCGCCAGCGAGCGAACAAATCGACAGATATGTAGAGCTTGTCTTTGGTCGGCATGTCCGAAGGACTGCCGTCCCACTCCAGCACCCGCTTGTCAATCGAATTGACCTGCTGGATGAAGGGGACTCTGACCTTCAGACCCGCGGTCGTTACCGGTTCGCCCACCGGTTTGCCGAACTGCGTGATGATCATCTGCTCGACTTCGCTGACCGTATAGATCGATCCCGCCAGGACAAAGGCCGTGGCGCCAAGTATCGCCAGCAATGCGGCTAGTTTATTCATGGCTTGCTACCGTCCTGTGAATCGAGATTGAGCAGCGGCAGGATGCCTTTTATTTCATCATCGACAACGATCTTCGAGTTGATATCCGGCAGCACGGCCTGCAGGGTCTCGACGTAGATGCGGCGTCGCGTAACTTCGGGCGCCTTGGTGTACTCGGCCAGCAGTGCGCTGAACCGGGCGACATCGCCCTCAGCTTCGTTGATGCGTTTCAGCCGGTAGCCGTCGGCCTCGCGTATTCGTTGATCCTTCTCGCCCTCGGCAAGGGGAATCACCTTGTTGTAGTCGCGCCGCGCCTCGTTTATCAGTTTTTCTTTTTCCTGCTGAGCCTGGTTGACCTCGTTGAAGGACTCCTGCACTGGACCTGGGGGATTGATATTCTTTAGCTGCACCTGGTCGATGCTGATTCCCATCGCGTATTTCGTTGAAAGTGCCTGCATCTTTGTCAGGGCTTCGGATTCGATTTCCTGGCGCCCGATCGTAATGACCTCGTCCACTGTGCGGTCGCCGACGACCTCCCGCATGACCGATTCGGACACGTAACGCAGCGTCGCACCTGGCTCGCGGACTTCGAACAGGAACTTGACGGGGTCGGCAATGCGATACTGGACGACCCATTCCACCAACGCGGCATTCAGGTCACCGGTCACCATCTCCGTTTCCCGTCTGCCGTCAATCGGGCTCTGGTAAGGGTCCGTGGCACCAGGCGTCGTGAACCCGAATTCCTGCTTTAGTTGCCGCTTGACCGGAACGATTGTCGCCACATCTATGCCCAGGGGGAACTTGAAATGCAGGCCGGGCTGAACCTCTTTGAGGTACTTGCCGAATCGTTGCACGACGGCGACGGAGTCGCTCGGAACCGTGTAGAAAGCGCTCCACGCTCCGAGGACGAGCGCGGCGATCGTCGCGGCGATAATCACGCTGCGCGGGCCGCCAACCGGCATTAGCTGCTTCAGGCGGTCTTGTCCCTGCCCGATCAGTTGCTCGAGTTCATGGCCTGGACCGGCACCGCGGCCTCCGGGGCCGTTACCGAATGTCGATGGCATGGGGCCGGCCCCTCATCGTTGCAGGGTCAGGATTTCAGGCCCGACCCTGTGAATGGAATCGGCGCGGTTGTTTGGCCCTGGTTCCGTTGATACTCGATGTGCGTACATGCCGTTCTCCGTCGTCGTGATTGGCCAACCGGGCGCTTCAGACAACTCGATGGGCTGATGTCTCCGAGGCCTTGCCGATCCATTAACCATACTCGGTTAATTAACTTGAATAGTCAATTAAACTTTGCGAGTATCAGATTACTTTACTAAAAAGGTAAATTACGAGGAACGGCGAATGGATGTATCTACTGTCATCAAGACACGACTGCAGGAGCTCGGGCTCGAGCAGAAGGACCTGGCCGCTGCCGCCGAGGTGACAGAATCCTATATATCCCAGCTCCTGACCCGGAAGAAGTTACCGCCAGCGCCGGATCGGACGGATATTTACGACAAAATGGGGCAATTCCTGCGGCTGTCGAACGGCGAGCTCGCGACGCTGGCCCGCGCGCAGCGGAGGGACGAGCTCAGGCGTGATTATGAGGAGCCGCAAGGTGCGCTGCTAAAAGAGACCCGGGAGTTGATACTGCAAAGGTGCGCCCCGGCCCGGCAGCAGCATATTCGCGCGATCTTCGAAAGGCATCCGTTTGGCGAACTCGAGCGCTTCGTTACGCAAAAACTGCTTGATGTCATCAGCCAGATTACGCGCGCCGAGCTCGAGAACGAAGACTGGCTTCGTGAGGTTGCGAAGCTCAGCTCGAAGAGCTACACGCAAATGCGCGTCATCATCCTGGAGTTTCTCGATACCGACATCTTCAATATCTCGAGCGCCGACCACATCTCCTTTCTCAGCCCGCTGTTGGCGCGCTGGGATATCGACCTGTCGACTTTCGACATGGAGATAGTGCTCAACGAGAGACTCGTGGACGGGGAACCGAAACGATTTGCCTTTGTGGAAAAGGACTTAAATGGGGACGAGCCGGGCCTGACGGAGTTCCTCGCCGATGCCACGCTTAGCGGTGATATTTCGGCCGACGAAGTCGACTTCCTGAGAAAGCTTCGCTTCAAGGGGAAACGACCAAGGGCCCTCTACTATTACAGGACCCTGCAGAACCTGAGAGATCCCCTGCATTTTCAGCCTGTGCAGAAATAACCGGTCGTGAGTCCCGGGTACGTATTTTCACGCATACGTGCACGGTGCGCATGAAGACGGAGCTATAATTGGTCGCACCGGTGGTTCAAGCCGAAATCGAAGGATGCACGACGAAGTCCTGACACTCGACCAGGATGTTGCCGAAACGAGTGAAGGAATGCGTATCGGGAAGGACCTGATCAACGCGACCGTGCCGTACTCGGAGGTCTCGATGCGGCGCAGCTGGTGGCATGTCGGCTCGACCTTCGTGATGCTTGCAGCGGCGTTTGTCGGCGCCGGACTCGCGCCCTGGTGGCCACTGCAATTGGTGTTCTCGCTGCTGGCGGCCATGTTGATGGTACGCGCCTTCATTACCTACCATGACTACATGCACCGGGCCATCCTGGCACGCTCGCGCGCGGCCTGGCTTCTGTTCCGGGTTTATTCGGCACTGGCCCTAACGCCCCCGCGTTCCTGGAAGAAGAGCCACAACTATCATCATGGCCATGTCGGCCAGATCTCTTCGTCGAGTATCGGGGCCTTCCCAATCATGACGACCCGGATGTGGAAAGAAGCATCGTGGGAAGAGAGAACGAGTTACCGGATAATCCGTCACCCGCTCACCGTGCTCGCGGGTTACGTGACCATTTTCTTCCTCAGTATTACGCTACTGCCACTGCTCAAGGACCCGGCGCGACATTGGGATTCCCTGCTCGCGCTTGTCGGTCACTCAGCACTGCTTGCGGTACTGTGGGTCTTCGGTGGTTTCGAGACTGCCTTCTTCGTCGTCTTGTTGCCGATGACCATCGCCTCGGCGCTGGGCAGCTACCTGTTTTTCGCCCAACACAGCTTCAAGCGCATGCACATATTGTCGCCGGAAGCGTGGACCTACTATCGTGCGGCAATGGAGTCGTCGAGTTACATGCGGCTCAACAAGGTCATGCAATGGTTTACCGGTAACATCGGTTTTCACCATATCCATCACCTCAACGTGCGCATACCTTTCTACCGGTTGCCCGAGGTGATGGCTGCGATCCCGGAACTGCAGTCGCCCGTCACGACGACACTCAGCCCTCGCGACATTCGCGACTGCTTCCAGTGCTGCCTGTGGGACGAAGATCGCCAGAGGGTCGTTTCGTATCGCGAGGCATCACGACTGGCGGCAGCCTGACCGGGATCACCAGCGCAAGCCGGGCCGAGTCATTCGCCCATGCGACCCTTCTCATTCTTCTTCGCTTTTTTTGCTGCCTTTTTCTCTTTTGCTGTCATAGCCGGCACTTTCTTCGTCTCTTTGTTGCTCTTCTGTCCCTTACTCATCACTTACTCTCCTGCTGTGGGCCGCATCGGCGCGCCGTGTGTCCTGGGCGAGCGGAAGTCGCGACCTGGAATAGGCCCCGTTTAGCGGGGGCATCGATACTCCATCTACCACAGTACAGGAGAAGGCGAGCTCGCACCGACTTAACTTGGTCGGCTTAGTCGTATGTTCGAGCGCAATCGGAACGGTCGAATCACGCCGATGGGTGGGCGGTGCTCGCCCGGGCGCAATATACTAAGGACTGGTTTGAGCCTGGTCGTCGGAGCTTGAGAGACTGATGCTGAGAAAACTACGTAACGGACTCCTTGTTGTTGCCGCGGCCGTGCTGGCCGTACTCGCGTGGCAGTTCCTGTTCCCTGCGCCCGCGGTGCTCATTGACGGTGGCGACTACGGGCCGACGCCGCAACTGGTGGCGCCGCAATCGAGCCTCGTACCCATAGTGAGGCCGGCAAAAGCGGTCGGCTGGCGGGACGATGACGTGCCATCGCCGGCAAAAGGCCTGCAAATCAATGCCTTCGTTGGCGGCCTGGATCACCCGCGCTGGCTGTACGTATTGCCGAACGGTGACGTACTGGTCGCCGAGAGCAACGCGCCGGCCGGTTCGGGCTTGTGCAGCGAGATGAAAAACCTGGCGGCACGCGTGGTCCTGAAATACGGCGGTGCCAGGACTGCAAGCGCGGACCGCATTACGCTGCATCGTGACAACGACGGCGACGGCGTCGCCGACGAATCGCACGTCTTCGCGGATGGCTTGCATTCGCCCTTCGGCATGGCGCTGATCGGGGAGGATTTGTTCATCGCGAACGCCGATGCCGTGTTGCGGTTCACATACACACCGGGCCTGACGACCCTTTCGACAGCGCCCGAGGTAATCGCCTCGCTGCCGTCCGGCAAGAATCACCACTGGACGAAGAACATCCTGCCCGGCCCGGACCAGCGCAGCCTGTTCGTGACCGTTGGTTCCAACAGCAACGTCGGCGAGTGCGGGCCCGAGGTCGAACAGGACCGCGCCGCTATTCATCGTCTCGATCTCGAGACCGGCCGGCTCGAGCTGTTCGCGCACGGCTTGCGCAACCCGAATGGCATGGCGCTGGAACCCTCGACCGGAACCCTCTGGGCGGTCGTCAATGAGCGCGACGAACTGGGCAGCGACCTGGTTCCGGACTACGTCACCTCGGTTCACAAGGGTGATTTCTTCGGCTGGCCATACACCTACTACGGCGCACACCCGCAACCGAAACTGGATCCACGCTGGCCTGACAACCACCCGCCCGCGCGTAGCCCGGATTACGCGGTCGGCAGCCATACGGCACCACTCGACATCGAGTTCTCGTACGACAGCGCACTACCGGACAAATGGCGCCGCGGGCTGATCGTCAGTCAGCATGGCTCATGGAACCGCCAGCCCCGCTCCGGCTATCGCGTCATTTACATTCCGTTCGCGAACGGCGTACCGGCCGGCATGCCCGAGGAACTCGTCGGCGGGTTCCTGGACGACGATGGCAACGCGCGAGGCCGACCGGCCGGGCTGGCCATCGACAGCACCGGTGCGCTATTGATCGCCGACGACGTCGGTAATGTCATCTGGCGCGTGAGGTAGTCACGCATCGGGCCTGCCCTATTGAGCGTGGCTGCTACCCGAAGCGCCGGTCGCCTTGCAACCCAGGGCGCCGGGTCATCGGCCGATCTCTGGGACCCGGTCGCCGTACACACGCTCAAGGAGCTGCTGATACCGCGGATCGTCGCGCAATACGTCGAAGTCGGGCCGAAAGACGAGGTAGGTGGTTTCGTACGAGCCGTGGTCGACGGCCTTGGTCAACCAGTACAACGCCTCGTCGACCATCCCCGCCCGCGCGAAGGTCTTCCCGATCTCGAACGGGTCCACGTAGGACTCCTCGGCACGTGCGACCAGCGCTTCCGCCATGGCGCGGATGGCACCGACCGGACCGGCGGCGTCGAGTCCTTCCTCGAGCGCCATCAGGAGCACCGTGTCACCGCGGCGCTCTAGTTCCAGCCGCTCTGCCTCGATTGCCATCTCGGGATTTCCCTGCACCCAGTACACCCACGCCAGCAGATAGTGCATCGTGGCGACGGGAACCCGTGCCCGCGCCGCGGCAACGGCGGCAATCGCCTCGTCATAGCGGCGCACGAGGAAGAGATGGTACGGCAACACACGGCCGTGCAGGGCGCTGAAGGGAGCGACCATCTCTATCTCCCGTATCCGGTCGATGCTCTCCTCCATGCGTCCGTCGAGCAGCATGCAGTCGGCATCGCCATGGATAGCCAACGGGTCGGACGGGTTGAGGCGCAGCGCATGCTCGATGGACTCGCATCCGCCTTCGAGGTCTCCGGACCACGCGCGCACCCAGCCGAGCGCGGAGTACCCGATGTAGGAGGTGTCATCCGTTTCGATCGCTCTTACTGCAGCGGCGCGGGCTCTCTCGATGGACTCACTCGGCGGGATATAACCGTATAAGCCCAGCAGCATGTTCGCCGACACGAGATGTCCCCAGGCGAGCGTGAAGTTCGGATCGATCTCGACCGCGTGCTCGAACTGCTCGACGGCGGATTGCACGTCATCGGGCGTATAACGGTCGAGATGCATGAGGCCCCGCGAGTAGGCGTCGATGGCGCGTGCGTCGACCCGGCCGTCCCGTTCGCGCGCCTGTCCCGAGCTCCCGGGCGGGACGGCGGCCGAACTGATCTGTGCTTCGATCGCCTGCGCCACGTCCGAGAGCAGGTTGAAGACATCCCAGGTCTCGCGCGCGTACCGTTCTGCCCAGATGTGCTCGTCGCTTCGGCCGTGAATCAGCTGGATGGTCAGCTCGATGTTGCCGCCTTCCCGCAGCAGGCTGCCCTCGACCAGGGCATCCACGCCCAGCTGCTCGGCAATGTCGGCAGTCGGCAGCCGGGTGTCCCGAAAGCGCGCCGTCGACTGCCTCGACGTGATCCGCAATCCCGGGATCTGCGAAAGCTCGGTGATGAGGATGTCCTGCAGGCCGTCGACGTAGTAGTCCTGGCCAGGGTCGCCGGTCAGATTGTCGAGCGGAAGCACGGCAACCGATCGAATGACGTCTGCCCGCGAGGCATCTTCGAGCGGAGCGGACGTCCAGTACAGGGCCAGGAGGACCAGCGCGACAAGTGCGAAGATTGCGCCGGCACCCGCGAACAGGCCGCGGCTTACGGTTTGCCGTGCGGCGCTATTGGACGGCGAGCCGTGGTCCTTGGGGCGCTCGATTTCCTCGACCGTCGCGATAAAGCGATAGCCCTGCGAATGAACGGTCTCCAGATAACGTGGCGCAGACGAGTGATCGTCAAGCGCCTTTCGCAGCCGGGCCACGGCCTTGGTGAGCGCCGACTCGCTGATTACCGTGTCGCCCCAGACGGTGTCCATCAGCTCCTGCCGGGCCACGAGCCGGCCGCGGTGCGTGATCAGGTAGATAAGCAGCTTCAGGACGACCGGTTCGAGATGAATCTCCAACCCGCCCCGGGATAGCTTGAAGGTCTCCGGGTCTACCAGGAAATCATCGAAGCGATAAACAGGATATTGGTGCATTGACTCCCCGGCGGCGGCGGCGCGCGGGCGTCGACACCTGCGCGCTAACAATCATTGATTTTACAGCGTCTACGCCGGAACGACATGCCGCAAGTTAGCCCGGCAGCGCACTCGAATTCACGGTCCCAATACCGTCAGCTTTCTGTCTCGTCTTGGTCATGTTTCAGCGCGAGAACCTGCTTAGGCTATCCGTGTGGGGCCGCAGGTCCGTTGGTTCGCGGCCCCGGTGCCTGCTCAATCAACAGAGGAGGACATCGAACCGGTTCTGCTCGGCTGTCGCGCCGACGGGGCCACGTTTCGCCGAAGGCATCTCCGGCGTTACTTATTGGAGAGACATGATGAAGACCTTGAAACGCATGCTGGTCGCCGTGCTGGCGCTGCTGCCGCTTGCGGCCGGGACGGCCTTCGCCGACCCCGAGCACGGCTATGCCCGGATATTCACGTTCGGTGACAGCTTCTCGGACCCGGGCAACACCTTCGCGGTCACCGGTGAGACCTCGCACCCGCCGTTCGAGCCGATTCCGCGGGCTGCCTATGGTGTCGGCGGACATCATTTTCACAACGGGCGCACCTGGATCGAGTATCTCGCGCAAGACATGGGACTGACCAATTGGGCCAAACCCGCCTTCCGCGATCCGGTCTTCGGCAACTACGCGTTTGCCTACGCCCGCGCACGTCCGGTGAGCCCCGTTCCGCCAAGCTTCGCCGTCCAGGTACAGGCTTGGAACGCCGCCGGCAACTGCACCGATGGGACCATGGATGACACGCTGTTCGTCGTTCAGTTCGGTGGTAACGATCTCGTCGATGCGCTCACGGCTGCCGCTCAGGGAGAAGACCCGATGGCCGTCATTTTCGACGCCAACTATCACATCGGCCTGAATATCCAGGCCTTGGTCGACTGCGGTGCGCGAAACTTCCTGATCGCCAACGTGCCGGATGCCGGGGCTGCTCCTGGTGTACCCTTGCCTGCCAAGCCTATAGCAACCGGACTGGCCATGGCGTTCAATCAGATTCTGCAGATGAACGTCGTGAACGCCCTCGTTGCCGATGGCCTGAACGTCTCGACCATCGATTTCTTCGGCATCACCACGATGGTGACGACGAATCCTGAATTATTCGGCTACACGAATATCACGGAGCCGTGCCTTACCTTCGGCGTGACCCAGGGCGCATTCTGCAAGAACCGTGACGAGTATCTCTTCTGGGATGTCCTGCACCCTACGAAGAGACTGCACGCGCTGATCGCTGAGATCGCGTACGGAAACCTGCCGGCCCTCTATTGAGCACGGCACGGGCGCCGGCTCGGCCCTCGGGGCCGCGACTGGGGCTCTACTGAAACCGGGGTCGATGACGTTTTCGGCCGCAGCTATCGTCTGTCGGTAGGCTATCGCTTCGATAAGTAACGGCCGTCGTTACTCCGTCGCGACCAGCCAGATCTCGTCATTGCCCCCATCGACCAGGTTGTAGAACACTTCGTCCTGGTCCGTAACGTCGAAATAGCTGTTTTTCGTATCAAAGTCAGGCAGGTGGGTCAGTAGCTTG
>JBFELT010000076.1:0-13733 GCA_041552015.1 Woeseiaceae bacterium | reverse complement strand
CGTGACCGTACGCACGATCTGACGTTTCTGCGCCGCACCGTGCTTACGCGCATCGGTGAGGCTGCTGGCTACGGGGGCGCATACGTCGACGATGCTTTTGCCGTCTTCGACGAGGCACGCAACGATGTCGAGCTGTTTCCCGAAGCGCGTCCGGCACTGGTCGCGTTGCGCCAGCGCTTTACGCTGATCGCCGTGACCAACGGCAACGCTAACCTGGACAAGATCGGCATTCGCGGCCTGTTCGACGGCGTCGTCTCGGCCGCGACGGCGGGCGCGGCGAAACCGGCGCGAGCAATATTCGACATGGCTGTCGCGGCGGGCGGCGCCAGTGCGGAGCAGACGATACACGTTGGCGATCATCCTTTGTACGACGTGCACGGCGCGCGCGAGGCGGGCCTGCGTGCGGTCTGGGTGAATCGCAATGGCGACGCATGGCCCGAGGAATATCCCGCAGCCGACGCCGAGGTGCAGCATGTCGGCGAACTGCACGATCTGCTCAACAAGGCCGCATCTTGAAAGAGTCTGGCCACCCGATCGTCCTGTATGTGCCCGGGCTGTTGCCGAAACCGGAGCCTGCGGTGCACCGCGAGGCGCTGCTGCGCTGCCTGCAGGCGGGTCTTCGGCGCGTCGACGCAAGCGTTGCCGAGGCAATCGCCGCGACCAGCGGCGGTTTCGATATCGTCTCCTGGACTTACGATTTCTATCGCGAGTATCGCGATATAAGCCTGGACAGCGAGGCCATCGAGAACGTCATCAGCCAGGCGACAGCGAGCAACAACGACATCGCCGAGGCGAGTTCGTGGCGTCGCCGATTATCGAGGTGGATCTACAGCATCGGCGACAGGTTACCGTTCCTGATTCCGCACATCGCCAGTGAGAGAACGGAACTGCATCTGCGCGACCTGCATCGTTATGTTGCCGACGACAATGGCATCGCCGAACACACGCGGCGAATGTTGAAGATTCCGCTGCGAGTGGCTACGGAGGCGCATCGCCCGCTGCTACTGGTTGCCCACAGCATGGGGTCGGTCATCGCCTACGACACGCTCTGGGACATGTCGCACACCGAGGACGACCGGGCCGATGTCGATCTGTTGCTGACAATGGGCAGCCCGCTGGGCCAGCGCTACATGCAAAAACGAATCAGGGGGCGGGATTTGCGGGGCAGGGCACGCTATCCCGACAACATTCGCCGCTGGAAAAACCTCACCGCCGTCGGCGATCTGACGGCAATCGATCCGCGTCTGACCGACGATTTCGGCGAGATGCTGCAGTTGGGATTAGTGGAGAGTTTCGACGACAAGGCGATCTACAACTACTTTCGTCTTGACGGCGTGCTGAACGTGCACGCCGAGTACGGCTATCTCGTCAATGAGGAAACGGCGCGCACCGTTGCGGACTGGTGGCGCCGTCATGATTCGGGCCTGCAGCCGGCCAGTACTAGCTAGCCTCGAGATTCGGCTTGATAACGATGTCGATACGACGGTTGCGGGCGCGACCCGCGGCAGTTTCGTTACTGGCAACGGGCCGGGTTTCGCCGTAGCCCGTCGCGATCAGCCGATAAGTCGGAATGCGCATGGCATTGATCATGTACTGTTGCACGGACTCGGCACGTGACTGCGACAGGGTCTGATTGAAGTCATCGCCACCGTGCGAGTCGGTGTGGCCCTCGATGATCAGCTCGCTGCGCGGAAATACGTCTATCGCTTTTTCCACTTTGCCGAGCAGATCGAAATTTTCCGACTTCAGCTGCGACGAGCCGCTATCGAAGCTCAGGCCGACGAGTCGCATGATGATGGTATTGCCTTCCCTGAATACGCGGGCCTCATCAGCGCTAAACATCTTTTCGATCTGTTCGAACTGCTGCTTGACGCGTGCCTGTGCCTCGAGGCGCTGTATAAGGGCGGCGCGTTCCGCCGTCGCTCCTCCGAGACGTTCGTCCAGCGCGCTCAGCTCTTCTTCCATGTCCGCAATACGCGTTTCGTTTTCGGCTTTTTCCTGCTCGAGGGCCTGCAGCTGATTGCGCTGCGACTCGAAGTACGCCACCAGCTCCTGTGCAAGGCGGTCCGGGCCGTTCTCCATGTTGGGAACCGCATCGGCTACACCCGCAATCGCCTGCAGCGGCTGTTCCCACTGCAGCACGAGTTCTTCCGGCGTCAGTTTCTTGTCGCGTACTTTGCGAACGACCTCCGACAGGTAGATAGCGTGTTTCGCTTCGTAATTGGCCTGCTGCGCGAGACTGCGCGGCAAATCCGTGTCGTAGCGATTCTCGCTCAGCTCGCGTTCGGCATCCGCCAGCAGTTGCTTGGCCTTGCCCAGGGTAATCGGCGCATAGCGGCCAACCCGGGCGCGGTCAGCGTCTGCGAGAAGTCGGCGCGTTTCGCTGAGGTACTGCGCCTTGATCGCTACGAGTTCCGCTTCGCGGTACAGGCTCGTCGCCTCGATGTCGTAGCGTTTCGAGTTCTTGAGGTCGCCGCGCTCCAGGAGGCGAATCGCGTCGGCAAATTTCCGCTGCGCTTCCTGCCAGATGTCAGCGGATAATTGAGGCGCTTTTGCATTTGCCGCGTCCTGGCGGCTCTTCATTACCTGTGCGAGGGCGGTGGAGGCGAGCCGCGCTTTTTCTGTGGCCGCCTTGAAGTAAGTGGTCGCATCCGCCGCATTGGCTCGGACAATCTCGATGTTTCGTCCGCGTTCCAGGGCAGATTCGGCGTCCTTGTACTCCTTGAGGCCGCGTTCGTAGTTGCGAGGCGCCAGCAACTCCGCATTGGCGTTCTCAGCAGCGGCCTTGGCGGCGTCTGCTTCCTTGAAAAAGGTCTTGCGGAGCTCGTTCTGTGCGAGGCCGCTGCCGGCAACCAGCAGCAGCAGGCTCAAAGTAACGAGTTTAGGGAGAGCGCCTTTCGCGACCATTGTTTGAGTCCTCATAGATTCCTAAGATGCGCGTCTGCCGCCCCGCGGCAGATCGGGCCTGATATTACATATGGTATGACAGCAAAACTGTGCAGCGTGTCCGTGATTTGCGGGGATTTTACGCTGTCTGGCGAAAAAATCGCCAGAAATTCGCCCGCTTAGCGGGTATCCGTGCCCGCTGGCTTCACGCCTGTTGCCGGATTCGCGCCGTGGCGCTCTGCAGGATATTTGTGATTTGGGTCTATTTTCTGGTGATTCAAGAGGCGAGAGCGGCAATTTGTGCTCTGGCTCACAGATGCCAATCGCCGTCGCGCGTAGTCTTTGCCCATGTCTGCAAAGTACTACACACAGTTCATCCTGACCGATACCGAGTATCGAGATGGTAACGAATTTTGCGGTGTCGTAGAGCTGAATCAACCAATGGAACAGGATTCAGACGAGCGCGACATCGAGGCGATTCTGGCCCGTAACTTTGATCTGCAGCAGAGTGCTGTAAGACTGGTTAGCTGGTCGAGGCTGCACTGACACTTCTGGCGTTTAATGATTTCCCCCTGACTCTCCCGGCTTCGGCCGGGATTTTTTTGTCCGCCATTTGTGCGACAATGCCCGCCCCGAAACGAAGCGAACGCGTAGCTCGAATGGCTCAGAAAGACACAAAGTTTCAAGACATACCGGTCGTCCAGAGCGGTCAGAAATACAAGACGGAGGCGGGCTTCGCCGCCATCAAGAATGGCGTCAAGCAACGACGCGATGCCGAACCGCTGCTGCGGGGCGACAAGCCCCAGTGGCTGCGGGCCAAGTTGCCATCCGGCTCCGGGTACTCGGGAACGCGCAGGATCGTGCATGAGCATCGCCTGAGCACGGTCTGCGAGGAATCGATGTGCCCGAATATCGGCGAGTGCTGGAACGCCGGCACCGCGACCATCATGGTGATGGGTTCGGTCTGCACACGCGCTTGCCGCTTCTGCGCCGTGGACACCGGCAATCCGAAAGGGTGGCTTGACGCCGAAGAGCCGCTCAATGCCGCGCGCGCGGTGCAGCTGATGGGGCTCAAGTACGTCGTGATCACCTCAGTGGATCGCGACGATCTCGCGGACGGCGGCGCGGCACACTATGCCGAGTGTGTCCGCGCGATCAAGGAACTCAATCCGAATACGGCAGTGGAGGCGCTTACACCTGACTTCGATGGTGTGAAGGAGCACGTGGAACTGGTTGTGGACTCCGGCCTCGAGGTATTCGCCCAGAACGTCGAGACCGTGCGGCGACTGACCCACCCGGTTCGGGATCCGCGTGCCGGCTACCGGCAGACCATCGACGTGCTGCGTCACGCAAAGGCTTATCGGCCAGATGTCCTGACGAAGACCAGCCTCATGCTGGGTCTGGGTGAACGAGACAACGAAATCATGCAGACGATGCATGACTTACGGGAAGCCGACGTCGATATCCTGACGCTGGGCCAGTACCTGCGACCGACGCCCAATCACCTGCCGGTCGAGCGCTATGTCACTCCGGCCGAATTCGATGCCTATCGGGCGGAGGGTTTAGAGAAGGGCTTCCTCGAAGTTGTCGCGGGTCCGATGGTGCGCTCCAGCTACCGGGCCGAACAGGTGCTGCAAAAGAATAACGTTGGTATCGCTATCTAGCGTCAGGTTTTCCACCCGCTACAAGCAGGATTCATATGGGCCAGTTTTTCGCCGAATACGGACTATTCCTTCTGAAGGTCATTACGATCCTCGCGGCGATCGTCGTGGTAATTCTGACTGCCGCGGCCGCCGGGCGTCGTGCCAGCCACGAAGGGCTGGAGGTCGAAAACCTCAACAAGAACTTCAGGACGCTTGCCGACACGCTGCGTGCCGCAATATCGACGAAAGGCGAGCAAAAGCAGGCAGCGAAGGCCAGGAAGAAAGAGGCCAGGGCAGAAGGCAAGACGCCGTCGACGAAGCCGCGCAGTTTCGTTATCGACTTCAAAGGCGATCTGAAGGCAAGCGCGGTTGCGTCGTTGCGCGAGGAAGTGAGCGCCATTCTCGACGTCGCTTCGGAGACTGACGACGTCATCCTGCGCCTCGAGAACCATGGCGGCGTCGTCCATGAACACGGATTGGCAGCCTCGCAGCTGGCACGGATTCGAGACCGCGACATTCCGCTCACCGTGTGCGTCGATAAGGTCGCGGCGAGCGGCGGATACCTGATGGCCTGCGTTGCCTCCAGGGTTTATGCGGCACCGTTTGCGATCCTCGGTTCCATCGGCGTGCTGGCGCAGATTCCGAACTTCAATCGCATGCTCGACAATCACGGCGTCGAATTCGAGCAGGTCACAGCCGGCAAGTACAAGCGCACGGTGACCATGTTCGGCAAGAATACCAATGAGGACCGGGCCAAACTGAAGGAAGAGCTCGAAGACGTGCATATCCTGTTCAAGGAGGCGGTCGGCAAGTACCGCCCGACGCTGGACCTCGAAAAGGTGGCGACCGGAGAACACTGGTATGGCACGCGGGCGCTGGAACTCGGGCTGGCCGATGAAATAAGGACCAGCGACGAGGTGCTGAAGGCCGTGGCCGCGGAGCGCGATCTCTATCGAGTGAACTACAACATCAAGAAGCCGCTGCAGAAACGCCTGATGTCGAACATCGATGGCCTGCTCGAGAAAGCGGACGCTGCGGGCTGGCGACGGCGCTTCGAGGCGCGATTACCGCGATAGCAGGAAGGAACTGCGAGTAACGATTCCGGTCGAATTGATGGGCAGGTGTGACGCGCACATAGGCGCTATAATCCTGCGATACCGGAGGAGCATTCAATCGCATGTACAAACTCAAGCTGTTGATTACGTTTGTTTTTGCCGCGCTGCTTACGGCATCCTGCGCGACCTCGCCCACGGGTCGCGGCCAGATGATCTGGAAATCCGATGCCGAGCTCGTCGCGCAGAGCACGCGTGCTTTCAACCAGATGCGTGCCGGCATGCCGCTCTCGACGGACCGAAAGAAGATCGACTTCGTCGCGTGCGTTGCCCAGTCCGTCGTTGGCGTGCTGGATCCGCCGCTCAGCGATATGGACTGGGAACTCGCGGTATTTGAAAGCCAGGCGGTGAACGCGTTCGCGATGCCGGGTGGCAAGATCGGTGTGTTTACCGGCATTCTCGAGGTGGCCGAGAATCAGGACCAGCTCGCGGCCGTCATCGGGCATGAGATCGCGCACGTTACCGCAAGACACTCCAATGAAAGGGCCTCCAGGGCATCGCTCACCGGCGTCGGCATCAACGTTGCGGCAATCATACTAGGCGGAGGTTACAGTGGCGCCACGTATACGGCGCAACAGGCGCTCAAAGCGGGTGCGGATCTCGGCATCTCGCTGCCGCATACGCGTGGCCAGGAGAGCGAAGCTGATATCATTGGCCTCGAATACATGGCGAAGGCCGGTTTTGACCCGCGAGAAGCAGTAACGCTGTGGCAGCGAATGGATGCCACCACGGACAAGAAGCCGGCAGAATTCGTATCGACCCACCCGTCCAGCGAAACGCGAATCGAGGCATTGGTATCCGAGTGGCCGAAGACACTGCCCTTGTACAATCAGGCCCTGGCCGAAGGCAAAGTGCCCACCTGTTCGAAAGAGTAGCTCCGCGCTTGCGCAGAGTCGCTGCGCTGCTGTTGCCGTTACTGCTGCTCAGCGGGTGCTCGACGCTTGACGATTTCCTGACCAGGATCAAGAACAGCGGACGCGAACAGCCACCGGGCTTCGAGGATCGCCCGGTCGTCGACGCCCTCGCTCCCAACACCTTTACGCTCGAGGATGCCGAACAAACGGTGATCGGGTCGCCGCAGCTCGTGTTTGCCCGCGAGGCCGACACCTTCTCCGATCTCGCACGCGAGTACGGGCTCGGCTACGACGAACTCCTGGCGGCCAACCCGGGCATCGACCCCTGGCTGCCCGGCGAGAACACGGTGGTCATGCTGCCAACGCAATACGTACTGCCGGACGTTCCGAAGAGTGGCGTGGTTCTCAATATCGCAACCAAGCGACTCTTCTATTACCCGCCGCCGTCGGACGGAGAATTGCAGCAGGTGCTCACCTACCCGATAGGGATCGGTCGCGTTGGCTGGGAGACGCCGCTGGGTATCACCCGCGTGGTTTCCAAAGCCAGGGACCCGCATTGGTGGGTGCCGGCGTCCGTGCGGAAGGAACATGCGGAGCTCGGCAATCCCTTGCCGTCCGTGGTCCCTCCCGGGCCGGACAACCCGCTGGGGACCCGGGTCCTGAAGCTGGAAATGCCCGGCTACCTGATTCACGGCACCAACCAGCCCTATGGCGTCGGCATGCGCGTCAGTCATGGCTGCGTTCGCCTGTACCCCGAGAACATCGAGTATCTTTATTCGCTGGTTGACATTGGCGAGTCCGTCACGATCGTCAACGAGCCCTATCAGATGGGTCGCCGCGACGGTGTGCTGTACTTTGAAGCGCATGCGCCGTTGACGGATGACACGCTGGCGCCCGAAGCCCGGCTGCAGGCCCTGCTGGACGAACAGGTCGACGCGTCGGGACGGCCGCTGAGCCAACACCTTCAGCGCCATGTGCGATCGCTCGCCGAGGCGGCGACCGGCGTTCCCGTCAGCATCGTCCTGTACGATGCCGACGAATTTCTTGATCGTGCCCGCGTCGTTCACAACACGGTTGAGTCAGACCCGGATGCGCCAACCCTGCTCGAGGTGCGCGAGATGATCGATGAGGTGAACGCGGAATTGGAACAGGAGTCGATGTGAGCGAGTGGCTGGACCTGATGCTCGAGGAAATCGCGCGCAAGCGGCGGGAGTCGAAAGAGGCCGAAGAAGAGCTCGAGCGCCGCGGTACGTCGAAAGAGAAATCGCCGGCCCCGGAATCGCCTCAGTCAAAATAGCTCATGAACTCCGGGGGGATGTTGTCCGGCGAGTCCGGCGGCTCGCTGCCGACCGGCAGCGGTTGTGAATTGTAGGTATTCCAGAAAAGGTACGTCTCGCCGGCGTACTCCGGTGCAGCGAGGTCATGCAGCAGAGCGGCCATCGCTTTTCCTGTGTATGTCGTCTCGATCCGGAGACCGAGTTCGCTTTCTCCGAATGCGACTGCACGGTCCGTGACCTCGTCGGTCGCCGCATAGCCGCCGGCGAGAAACTCATCGCGCCAGCAGATGCGCGTGCGATCGGCCAGGTCGAGGGGGAACGCAGGGTCGAGACGGTGCAGCATCATGACCGTTTTTCGCAGCAGGCGCTGAAATCCAGGAGGCGTCGCGAAACGGTTGTCCACAACGCGCACCGCGTGCAGCTCCGTCGGTAATTCCGCCAGCGCAAGACCGAGCGACAGGCCGACGCAACTGCCCATCGTGCCGTTAGCGATATAGATGCGGCCCGGTGCCGCGATAGGGCCTGACGCGATCTGCTGGGCGAGTTCGAGCCCGGCGTTGACGAATCCGACGGCCCCCAGCCAGCTCGAGCCTCCCATCGGGATGACCCAGCTGTGCCGGCCGTGCAAGTACCGCCTCAAGGTCGGGAGCGCGTCGACCGTGCGGCCGAAGGGAACGATTTCCGTGCCGATGCGGCGATGCATGTTCAGCGTTCGCGGAACATTGGGCGTTCGTTTCTGCGGCACGAGAAAGCAGGTGCACTCGAATCCGTGCTGCCTGGCGATGATCGACGTTGCGAGCGCATGATTGGATCCGACGGCGCCAAAGGTCGCGATTCGCCTGGCTTTGCGCTCGCGGGCGCGCTGCAAGATGTATTCGAGCTTGCGTATCTTGTTGCCGCCGTAGTGCGTGCTGCTGACGTTGTCGTGCTTGATGGCGATTTCCCGCGCACCCTGCGCGGAGTCGAATTGCGCTGTCGTAAGCGGTGTCGGCAAATCGGCGATCGCAAGTTTCCTGAGATGATCAGAGAGTGCCGGGTACGCAGCAGCCAGGAAGTCGCTCATGTGTACAGATTATCGAAGTGCACTGGGGATCGCGAATGCTTTAGAATGCGTGCACGCTTATCTGGCCTGACGCGGAGACAGGATTGTCAGAAGCAGTCGACCACGGTATCACGGTCACCGAAATCGCAGCGATGGATCAAACCATCGACGTGTCCAGGGAAACCACGGCCGCCTTCGTTGGCCGTGCCCTGCGTGGTCCACTCAATACGCCGGTACTCGTCGGGAACTTCGGTGAATTCCGCCGCCGTTTTGGCGATATCTGGCCGCACTCGAGCCTGGGCCCGGCAGTAAAGCAGTTTTTCGAGCATGGCGGACAGCGCCTTTTTGTCGTCCGCGTTTCGAATAACGCGCGTGCTGCGATGGTATGCCTGCCGGCCAGCGGCACCGCCGTCGTGCTTCGTGCGGTCGAACCGGGCTCGACCGAGCAGATCCGCGCAGCCGTTGACTACGATGCGACAGGCGATGACACGCAATTTAACCTCACGCTGCAGCGCGTGGATCCATTGACCGGCGTTGTTCGCGACCAGGAAATGTTCCGAAAACTCTCCTACAGGGAAGATGCCGAGAACTTCGTCGGCGACGCTCTGCTCGGCTCGTCTCTCGCGAGGCTTGAACACCCCTACCCAACGCACAGGCCGGAAGCGACATCCGGCGAAGGCAGTCGATTCGATTCGGTGTATGTCGGCCCCGCCCAATCGGGCACCGACGGCATCGAGCTGACCGACTATGACCTCATCGGATCCCGCAAAGCTCGCACGGGCCTGTTTGCACTGGAAGACGTCGAAAATTTCGACTTGCTGTATCTGCCGCCGCTGGGCAGGGCTGCCGACGTCGGACCCACGGCGATTCTCGCCGCAGAACTGTATTGCCGGCATCGCGGTGCGATGTTGATCATTGATCCGCGGGCCGACTGGTCGACCGCCGGGGAGGCCGCACAGGGAGTTCGGGATCTCGGCTACGCCAGCCCGAACATGCTGGGGTATTTCCCGCGGGTTTTCGATCGAAGCACGCCGGAGGCGCCGCCGAGGCATGCGGGTGGAGCGATTGCCGGGTTGCTGAGCAAGAACGACCGCAGCTACGGCGCCTGGCGGGATCCGAATCAGCAGGGCCTGGGCCTCACGCGCAACCTGATTCCGGCCGCCGATCTCGGCGATGAGGAAATACATGTACTGAACCGCGCCGGGCTCAACGTCCTGGCGCCCGGGCCAGCGGGCCGGGCGCGGCTGTCCGGTTCCGTAACGATGGGGCGCGGTGTCGGCACGCATCGCGACTACGCGAACCTGCCGGCGCGCCGGTTTTGCCTGCAGGTAATCAACACGATCGCGACAGCGGCCCGCTGGGCGGTGTTCGAAGCCGACAGCGACAGGGTCGTGCGGAAAATTCGAGCCCAGGTATTGAACTATCTTGCCGGCCTCGACGAGCTTGGCGCGTTCGTCGATTCGCGTTACTCGGTGCGCTGCGATGCGTCGGCCCTGCAGAGACCCGACGGAGGCCCGCGCGGCGTAACGATACTGTTGATGTTCCATCCAATCGGCTGTGAGGAAGCGATCTCACTGACGTTGCAGCTGACGCCGGGCCGATGCCGCGTCGGCAATACGGCCTTTGCCCCGTCCATCGAGTCCGCAGCGCAATTGGGTTCTATCGACCTCAGGATCCCCTGATCGACTATTTCGCGGCTGCGTCGCATCCGCAGGCTGTCATACAAACATCCATCTGATGTAACCAAGATATCGGGAGGGGGCATGAGAGACAGCGATGTTCTGGACAACAACCCGCACATATCCCGATCGGCACTGGAAGCCATTCACGGCCAGGTATTCGGCTGGGCTCTTTCCCGAACGGGCTACGATCGCTCAGCCGCGGAGGACCTTGTGCAACAGGCATACATCGAATTGCTGACAGGAAAAGCGCGTTTCGACAGGCGCTCGTCACTGAAGACGTTTGTCTTCTCCGTCGTGCAGAATCTCGCGCGCAGCCGTTACCGGCGAATCGCCTCACGATTGAGGCTGCTGCAGACCGCAGGACATGGCGCGGCGGAAGGGCTCGAGCAGCCCGTCGAGCCGCAGCAGGATGCGGCGGTGTGGCGCGCGGTCCAGGCCCTGCCCCAGCGGCAGCGTGACATCGTCGAGCTCGTGTTTTGCCGTGATATGACTATTGAAAGTGCGTCCCGCGTCATGGGCGTGAGCACAGGCACGGGCCGGGTACATTACGATCGCGCCAAGAAGGCTCTGCGACTGACGCTTGCGGATCATGGAGAGAAGTTCGATGACTGATTCCGATACCCGGCTGCGACAGGCCGTTGGCAAGGCACTGGCTGCCGCCGAGCGTGTGCCCGCAGCCGAGTTCGATACCGTCTGGGCTGCTGCCGTCGCGCGAGCCGGTATCGCCAGAAAGCGTCGTCTCCTGCTGAGCGGCTCGGCGGCCGCCGCGGCCATCGCCGTGATTGCTTTCGTCTTTCACACGCCTGCCGGCGACGAGTGGCGTTACGTCGACAGGTACCAGCTGCTGGAGACAACCGGCTGGTCCGCGCCCAGCGACAGTCTCCTGCCGCATCGCGAATTTGACATATACGAGTCTGTACCGGTGCTCATCGAGTCAACCGAGGCCTATGGAGGAACGTTACTGTGAAGAAAGGATTTTTTCTGTTACTGGCCATAGCCGGTATCGCTTCCGCCAGTGCGCTGGCGGCCGGACCCAAAGATGATGTGTTCAAGGGCAAGCTGTTCCCGCCCAACGTGATACTGGAGCACAAGGCGAAGCTGGGCCTCAGCAAGTCTCAGTTCACGGCGATCCGGGCGGCCGTCGTCGAAGTACAGGCCGGCGTGGCGGAGCACGAGTGGGACCTGCAGGAGGCCTACCAGGCACTGATGCAGGAGCTGGACAAGACGCCGATCGATGAGGGGCGCGTGCTGGCACTGGCCGATACGGCACTGTTGGCGGAAAACCAGGTCAAGAAGAAGCAGATGGCTATGCTGGTGCGATTGAAGAACCTGCTCACGGAAGAGCAGATCAGCTATCTCGAATCGGTGCAACGGCAGTAACACGGGCGTAACGGAACCTGGTTCATGGAAGCTGCGAGAAAAACGGGGTAAAACTGCAATCATGACGACGAATCGACTGATTTCCCTGACGGCTACGCTGATGCTGGGCATCGCCGGCTGCGGAGGGGGAGGTGGCACCGATCCCACGCCGCCGCCGCCGCCGCCGCCACCGCCGATCACCAAGGTCGAGGCCTTCCAGTTTCTGAACCAGGGTTCTTTCGGCGCAACGGAGGCGGAGTCGGACAGGCTTGTCTCGATGCGCCCGGAGTCGTGGATCGACGAGCAAATGCAGAGGCCGGTGTCGCTGCAACTGCCGCATCTGCAGTCTCTGCCGGAGCCGCAATTCGACTTCGAGCTGCATGCAGACCGCGTGGACATCTGGTTTCGAAACTCGCTGTACGGCGAAGACCAGCTTCGTCAGCGCGTCGCCTTCGCATTGTCTGAAATCATGGTCGTTTCGCAGCTCGGGGCGCTCGGCAATCTGCCCTTCGCCGTGGCGGACTACTACGACATGCTCGCGGAGAACGCGTTCGGCAACTATCGCGAATTGCTGGAAGCTGTCACGCTACATCCGGCGATGGGCGTTTACCTCAGCATGCTGGGTAACGAGAAGCCCGACCCTGTTCTCAATATTCGACCGGACGAGAACTACGCGCGCGAGGTCATGCAGCTGTTTTCGATCGGCCTGGTCGAACTGAATACCGACGGCACCGAGAAACTGGACCTCCAGGGCCAGCCCATTCCGACCTATGACCAGGACGTCATCGAAGGCTTTGCGCACGTTTACACGGGCTGGACTTTTGCCGGTGCGCCGAGTTTTCGGCAAGCGCGAGCAACGCGCTTCAACCAGGTCATCCCGATGCAGCTGTATCCCGGCTTCCACGACACCGGGTCAAAAAGACTGCTCAACGGCGTCATCCTGCCGGCCGGACAAAGCGGTGAACAGGACCTGCGCGACGCGCTCGACAATATATTCAATCATCCCAACGTCGGGCCGTTCATCGCGGTCCGGCTGATTCAGCGGCTTGTTACCAGCAATCCGTCGCCCGGCTATGTGCGGCGCGTCGCTGAGGTCTTCAACAATAATGGCTCCGGGGTGCGCGGCGATCTTGCCGCCGTCGTCAAAGCGATATTGCTCGACGCGGAGGCACGTCCGGCGATGGCCATGGAGATCGATGGCAAACTCAAAGAGCCGCTGCTGCGCCTTACCCAGCTATGGAAGGCGTACGATGCGACCTCGACCAGCGGCCGTTTTCCGTTGAACGCATCCTACATTCTGTTTGGCCAGGGTCCGCTGCAGTCGCCTTCGGTTTTCAATTTCTTCAGCCCGTTCTACGCGCCGCCCGGCGAGATACGCGACAGCAGCCTGGTAGCTCCGGAGCTTGAAATTGCGACCGAGTACCAGAATACGCTGTTCACCAACTACATGTTCTACCAGGTGTTTGCGCTCAATCACACGAACAACGCGCTGCAAGATGACGATGTGTTCATCAATTTCGCAGAAGAAATGGCGATCGCCGACGATGCCGATGCGCTGATTGACATGGTTGCCGGCAAACTGCTCGCCGGCAGCATCTCGGAAACCCTGCGGCAGGAGGTCGCCGGCATGCTGGCGCGCATTCCGGAAACGGAACCCGCGCTGCGAGCCGCAGAGGCCCTGTATCTTGTCGTTACATCACCGGAATACGCGTACCAGCGCTAGCAGCCTGTTGAAGAAGTATTTGGAGGCTCAGTCACATGCACAGCATTGCGATCAAGGCGCGGCTCGCCGTACAGGTTGGGCACCTTTACAAGAGCCGCAACGCGGAGCGCAATGCTGTGCCTGTGACCCGCAGGGCGCGTCAGAGAAGGGCTTTG
>JBFELT010000075.1:0-13746 GCA_041552015.1 Woeseiaceae bacterium | reverse complement strand
TGCCGTCAGGACGCCGAATCTGCCGTTCCAGCTGCGTATGCAGGGCTTCGACGCGGTGTCACTCAGCTGGTTCAAGCTGAAGCACAGCCTGGCCGCGAAGCGGCTGGGAAACCGAAGCCCGCTCTGGAATACGCAGGAAACTTCCGAGCATCCGGCGCACGACGGGCTCTGGCTGGTCGAGCCGCACGCCGGACTCGGTGCGGTGGGTGCAAAGTGGGAAGAAATCCTGGTGATCGAGGGCGGGAAGGCGCGCTGGCTCGAAGACAGTCCACCGCATGTGCGCCAGTGGTCACACATCAAGGTCGGGGATGATTACGGGCCCTTGCGTGGCGCAACGGCAGCCTGAAGACCTGCTCGTTGTCTCAGCTCAATCCACCGCGTCGGGTGCGATAATCTGGTTACGCTCGGCAATGTCACGCACGAATTTCAGGATCTGCTTCGACGAATAGTGTCGCGCCGGTTCGAGTTGCCCGTCATTCGTAGTACCGATGAGCTTACCCTCGGAATCAAAAAAGACGGCGACAGGAATGCCCCTGGACAGTGAGACGCCGAGGGACCCGGCGACATCGTGGTTCTGGTTGAATTTGCCAACGTCGACGTTGACGAACCGGAACAGGTCGCGAGCGTAGCCGGCCACCGGCTCGCTGTTCAGGTGGTGATGCAGCGTTCGGCAGTCGAGGCACCAGTTGGCACCGAAGGTCACCATCAGGAACTTGCCCTCTGCGCGCGCCTCCATTCGCGCAGTGCTGACGCTTGATGCGGCGTCCGCCTCTTCATCGTAGGGCAGCTCATCCTGGCTGAACACAATCCCCTGCGCGCTGCGCGGTTGGAATAGCTCCTCGGTGAGCTCGAGGTTTTCTTCCTGCAGCCGCGCAAGCTCGGTCTGACGCTCGGCGAGCGACTCTTGGCTGACAGGTGTCTGGCCGCTCAGGATCAATGCGCCGTGGTAGCCAGCCAGGCCCAGTATCAGTCCCGATAAGAATGCGAAACCCGTTTTCCGCGGCTGTTTCATGGCAGGAATCTGGTTGCCGTGTATTGGCACAAGCCTAGTGTAAAACCTCCTGATTGACCAACAGATCTTCAATATCAATGACTTACGAGGGGTGCTGATTGACCAACTTTCGGGCGTGTGCTAAGTATTTCAGGTAGCGCGACAAATTTCGCCATGCGAGGAGCAACCGCCATGCAGTCACCTATGAAACTTCTGGTCGTGTTTATCGCTGCGTTCTTCTCCCTGGATGCCATGGCCTGCGGCGACAGCCTGTACCGCGTCGGCAAAGGCGTTTCCTATCGCGTCTATACAGCGCCGCTGCCGGGCAGCGTTCTGGTGTACGGGCAATCCGAGGGCGCCAAGCTGCTTGCTGAGGCCCTGGCCAAGTCGGGTCACGGTGTGCGCCTGGTTGAAAATGAGTCGGAGCTGACCTCGGAGCTGTCGTCCGGAGACTACGACGTCGTCATCGCTCCCTACAGTGAGCACACCGCCGTGGAAGGAAGCACCGGCGCGGCTGGTGATATCAAGACGACCTATCTGCCGGTCGCTCTTAGCAGCGACGAGGCGGAAGTGGCCAACGTAAGCTATGCGAACGTGATGATGGCCGAACACGACGAGATCAAGCACTACCTCAAGGCGATTCACAAGACGCTGAAGTCAAAGACCTAGGCCTGAAACCGGGCATGGCAGGCAGGTGAAACCCAGGGCGACAGCGGTGTGCAGTCTCGCTCCGGTACGCCGGGCATCTTTGTTTTTCGTGACGATCCTGATCGGCGGCCTTACCACCGAACCGTCGCTGGCGCAGGGCCAAAAGAAAGGCGATGCCAGCCTTCGTCTCGAGTACCAGTTCATAAGAACCGGCACTTTCACCACCGATATCCTGGACTTCGGTTACTGGAAGACTGATACCCAGGTAGCGCTTGTATCCGGCGATTATGCGATCAATGACCGTTGGACGGTGTACGCCGCACTTCCTTACGTACGAAAACGGTTCAAACCGAATCCCGATCCCAACAATCCTTTCGACCCGCCGAATGGCGATCCGCACAACCCCAACGACGCCTTTTGGATCGATTTCGTGCCGCCGGACAAGCAATTCTGGGATGACGGCGAATACCACGGCGCCCTCCAGGATTTCTCTATTGGCGTGTCCTACCTCGTGGCGAAAGGCCCATGGACCTTGCGCCCGTACATCAGCTACGGCGTACCGGCGTCCGACTACCCGTTCTTTGCCAAAGCAGCGATAGGATTGAATCTCTGGACGCTCCCGGTCGGCACATCGTTTAGTTACGTGCCGTATTTTTCCGACTGGCACTTCGACGGCAACGTCGCCTACGTGTTTTCGGAAAAACCCCTGGGCGCGAACGTCGACTACTGGCTCGCCCACCTGTCGGCGGGCTACTGGTTCAAGGCCAACCTGTCGGTCAATGCGTTTCTTAGTCTCAAGTATGTCCGCGAGGGTATCAGCCTGCTGGACCCGGTATTTTCCAATGGTGATCCACTCAATTACCCGGACGCCTACGACACCCGGGAGTGGTGGGAACATGATCGTCTGGTCGGCAACCGCAATTTGAACTTCGGTGTCGGTATCGATTACTCCTTCAGCCGTGACTGGCAATTGTCGGCAAGCACGTTTCAGAGTGTCTGGACCGAAGAGTCGAATGAGGTCGACTTCGCATTCACGCTAGGCATCACTCGTTTTTTCGGGAGCGAGTAATCACGAGCTGACGCCGATTCCTGGTCCGGTGCCGGCATTCCCGCGTAGTATTCTTCCCTACATGTTGGTCCAGGATCGCTAGCCATGCCCTTGCAGTCCTTCTTCGCTGAACTTCGCAAGCGCAAGGTCGTGCAGGTGGCAGCCATCTACGGTGCCGTGTCCTGGGGCGTGACCGAGGTCGTGGTCACCGTCGTCGACCAGCTGTTCCTGCCGCAGTGGGTATCGACCCTGGCCGTCATCGGCTTCGTCGTCGGTTTTCCGGTGGCCATGTTCCTGTCGTGGACTTTCGACATCACGTCCGGCGGCATTCAAAGAGCCGATGTCTCGAGCCGCCGGGGCAAGGCAAGTATTGCATTGTCGATGGTGCTGCTGGTGGCCGGAACGGCCGGCCTGTTTCTACTAATCAAGCCCTCGATAGATGGAGCGGGATCACGGCCCGGTATCCTGCCAAACAGTGTTGCCGTGATGCCGTTCGATAATGCGAGCGGCGATACCGGCGATACCTACCTGAGCGCGGGCCTGAGCGACGAATTACGCGACCAGCTCGGGCGCGTATCGGGGCTGTTGCTTGCGGCCAGATCGTCGTCGATTGCCATTCGCGCGCTCGGCGGCGATGCCGTGTCGAACTCAGAGAGGCTCGGCGTCGCGCACCTGGTCGAAGGCAGCCTGCGGCGCCAGGGCAACATCCTGCGCGTGTCGGTGCAACTCATCGACGGATCAAGCGGTCTGGCGACCTGGACAGGGACGTTCGACCGGGGTCCTGCCGAGTTCCTCAGTCTCCAACAGGAAATCATGGAGAAAATCGTGCGGCAGCTGCTCCCGGGTTCGTCGGAAGCGCTGCCCGAACCGGCAACCCGCAGCGCTACGGCCAATGAAGCCTTGCTACTCGGCCGCTACTACGAGCAACAGGTTCGCGCAAGCCAGGAAGTCGACACGCAGCAGCTGCTAAAGGCTATCGATAAGTACCGTGAGGCCGTCGACCTGGACCCGCAGTCGGCACTGGCGCACAGTCGGCTGGCCAGTGCTCTTCTGTATCTCGGAGATATCGAAGCGGCTGAGGCGCCCATCAACCGTGCAATGATGTTGAACCCGAACCTGTCGGAGGTTCAGCATACGATGGGCCTGTACTATTTCGCGCGCGGCCTGCCAAATGCCTATGCAGCTTTCGAGCGCGCCGTGGAACTCGACCCGGACAACGCCGACGCGTTGGAATACTATGCGTTCGTGCGCTGGATCCAGGGTATCGACGATGGCGTCGCAAGCCTTTACGATCGCGCACTGCAAATCGATCGCCACTCTTTATCGCGGTACGGCGGTCTCGGCGAGATCCTCGGCCTGGAAGGCAAGACCGGCGAATTGCTGAATCTGATCGCTCGAATTGAGCAGCGCTTCGATGGGCCCGACGCCTACCGCCTGATCTCCCGGCTTCTGGAGCTTACCGGCACGGTTGACGAAGCTATCGCCTGGGCTATTCGGGCGCGCGACCTCGAGCCGGGTAACCACGATCACCTGGAATGGCTCGCCGAACTGTATGCTTCGATCGGCGATTTCGAAACAGCTAATCGGCTAAGCCCGGCGCCGAGCATCGGCCTCCTCTTTCGAATGCGCCGTTATGACGAGCTGATCGACGCCGCGGAAATCCTGATGATCGAGGAGCCAAATGACGTCGAGGTTCGCTACCTGCTGGCCTTTGCCTACAACACAACCGGGCAGTATGGGTCCGCGGTCCGTGTGCTCGTTTCGACCGGGCTTCCAGACACCACGATGACGTTTCCGAGATCGGGGGCGGAGTGGGAGGGCTACTTCACACTGATGAACGCGACCTTTGGCCTCGGCGACCTAAAAGCCGCGCAGGGCATGGCGGCCTGGTATATCGATGATCCGACCCATCACGAGAACGCCGATTGGTGGATTGAAACGCACAAAGCCTGCTGTCTTGCCGTACTCGATCGTAAGGGCCAAGCGTTGGACAAACTCGAACAGACCCTGCGGAGTCCTCGTTTGGCGGCTGCCTATTCGCTGGAGGACTCACCCTGTTTCCGCAGGTATGCCGATGAGCCCCGGTACCGGGCTGTCGTTGAGCATTTCCGGGCAAGGCGCGCCGAGTTGCGCGCGCGGCTGCCGGCGACATTGGCAAGATTTGGTGTCAGCCTATAACTACTGGTTGGAATTTGGCCAGAGTTCGACGCCAAACTCAGCCAGCGTGGCCGGCAGCTTTTGCCTGAGCCGCGCGCGGCGCTCGTCCTGGTCGCGCAGGACGTCGAGGTAGACAGGCTCATCCGCGTATTTTCGAAAACACGAGGAGTCCCTCAGCACAGGGCGCGGCGCAAGGCGCGGGCCTTCCTTGACGCGCGCTAGCAACGCGAGCGCAGCGTCATCCCTGCCGAGAACTGCACGAGTGCAGCTCCGGTAGAGTGCGATCCAGCCAATGGGGCCCCACCAGGGAGCCTCATCTTCGTTCCACTGGGCCAGTGCCAATCCGAGATTAACGGCGTCCGGGAGCTCGGACGCAGCAAGTGCGTTGGCCAGCGTCATGAAGGCTTCGATCTCGGATACGGAACGCGTCAAGCCGCTGAGTACCGAATCCGGCAGTCCGGTCGAACTCAGGATATAGACGGCCGATTCGTAGTTCCCTGTGGCGTCGTAGGCCAATGCGAGCAGGTAGCGAACCTCTACGTCGTCCGGGCGCTCGATCATCAGGAATTCCGCTGCTTCGATCAGATCAACGTATCGGCCGAGCTCGAACAATGTGCCCAGACTGGGCGGGGACTCGAGTCGCAGCGCCGTGTCCGCATCGCCGATGAGTGCGTACAAGTAGGCCAATTTCTCGACATGGTCGAGGTTGTCTGGCTCCATGTTCCGGGCCCGCAGGGTCCAGGCGATGGCCAGGTCCACCTCGCCAATTAGCTCGTATAGCCAGCCGACGACGCGGCACGATTCCGCATCATCGAACAGCGCCTGGATGTTGTTTATAACTGGCAGGACGTCGGTTTCGCGGCCGCTCTTACCCAGGAATTCCCCAAAAGCAGAGTGCCTTGAAAGCGACAGTGGGTCGAGTTCCAATGCGCGCAGGAAAAAGTGGCCGGGATCACCGCGCTGCTTGGTGGGGCCATTCATCCAACTCAGATGAGCATAGTTGTGCAGCGCATCGGCGTTATTCGGGTTGAGATCTACCGCTCTACGGAACGCGGTCTCGGCCTCGATCATACCGCGCGCCCAGTAGAACTCGCCGACGGTGTTCTGGACTTCTGAAAGATTCGGGTTTAGCGACAGTGCCCGGTTTATCGGGGCCTCCGCCGCGTCAATGTCGCCGATAAAAAGGAGGGCGCCGGCCAACCGGCTATGTGCCAGCGCGGACTCGGGATCTGCCTCCGTTGCCTCGCGGTAAAGGCCGATGGCCTTACGCAATGTCTGGTCGTCGCGCACCTGCCGCTCGCGCACCTGCCGCTCGTAGTGATTCGCGAGCAACATCAGCTCGTTGGCGTCGGCATCCCGGGTGGCCGGGGAGGTAACCACTTTCTCGGCATCTGGCAGAAGGCGTCGTACGATTTCATCGGCAATGGTCTGCTGCACGTTGAGCAATTCGTTGGCGCCTCTTTGATAGGTTTCAGACCATAGGGCAAGACCGCTGCGGCCCTCGATCAGCTGCACGGACACGCGCAGTCTCCGGCCTTGCCGGCGCAAACTTCCCTCGACGATATGTGCCACCCGCAAACTGTCGGACGCGCCGATCGCATCCAGGCCCCGTTCGACGGCCGCGCGGGACGACGAGCCGGCAGAGATGCGAAGTTCCGACACGCGACCAAGCTGATCGCGAAGCGCATCGCTCAGCCCTTCGCTGAGATAGGCGTCGTCCTGGTCCTGGCTGGCGTTGTCGAAGGGCAGGACCGCGACGCTGTTCGGCAGAATATCGGACCTCGGACCCGTGCCATCGATAGAAGGCTTGATCAGCAGAAACAGGCCTGCGGTGCCGGCCACCAGTAGCACCATCGAAAAAGCGATGCTCGCCGTGCCGCGACGGCTCGTTACGTCGGTGCGCTGAATCCCGTCTGACGTGATGTCGAAGGTCCACGACAGGAACATGGCCACGGGAAAACCGACGACGAAGCCGATGACGGCAAGCGTCGAAATCCACCGCGGCAGGAACAGCTGCTCGACGACGGTGACGATGATCTCGGTGACGCCCCAGGCGACCGCGCCATAAATGGCAGCAGCCTGCAGCACCTTGCGCTTTCGCAGTTCGCCAAAGAACGACGCGCCGGCCACGACTCAGATGGATCGTTCGGGGTTGCTCATGATGTACAGCATAACCGAAGCAACGGCGCCCCCGAAAAGCCCGGTTTACCGAGAATTCCGGACCTGACCGCAACTAGTCCAAAATTCGCCGTTTGTCCCCGATTAAAAGGTACAAGCCGCTCATTCGGCCATCACCCTTTCCAGCACCTCAGGGTCGCGCCAGCGATTGCCCCTGAGCCGCAGCGCATAGACCACGGCAATGGCAAGAATCATCGCGACGAAAGCGAGCCACGACACCTTGGGGCTGAATGCGAAAACCCGAATGATGAAATACTGGGCGACGAGCATTGCCCAGTGCAGCGACACCGAGGCGACCATCAGCCAGCGCGTGTCGCCCGCGCCTCGCAGAACGCCGCCGGACACGAGGATTACCGCGTCGGCCATTACGTAGCTGGACAAGCCGACCATCATGAACGCCGACAGCGTCCGGATGGCCGTGAAATCTCCGCTCGGCGGCGCAAAAACCTCGACCAGCGGAAACCGGAATGCGATGTAGACGGTCGCGAGTACCGCGGAATAAGCCAGTGCAACGACGAAAGCGGCGGTCATGACCTCGTTCGTGCGCGCCATGTCTCGCGCGCCGACGAAGCGCCCGATCAGGCTGATGACTCCGACGTTCAGTCCGATCATCGGAATAAACGACAGGATGTCCCAGTTGAATACAATGGCTGCAGCGGCGCCTTCGGCGACACCATAGGACTGGAACATGAGCAGGAACAGGTTGAACGCAGCGACGTTCAGGAACAGTTCGAGTCCGGACGGAAAACCGAGTCGCCAGAAGCGTCGCAGGATCTTCAGGTCGAGCGAAAACGAGTGGCGCACGGCAAAGCTGTCACGGTGTTCCTTGCGAAAATAGAACGCGACGAAAAGCAGAAAAGCGAGGAACGTGGCAACGACGGTCGAGACGCCTGCACCGACAATCCCCAGCGCCGGAAAACCAAGTTTTCCGAACACCATGACGTAGCATAGCGGTACGTTGACGATCAGGCCGAACACGTCGCAGATCATGACGACGTGCGTGCGACCGATGCCGGCAAAGTAGGACGAGAGGCAGGTCTTGGCCAGGGTCACGAGCACACCCGACATCAGGATCAGGTAGTAGGTACGCTCCAGTTCGACCTGCGCGGGCTCGTGCCCCATGCCCTCGAAAATGCCCGCGACCAGGAACGTAATCAGCGTCAGAAACGGCAGGCTCATCACCGTCATGATCATGCCCTGGGTGACGACCTTCGGACATTTCTCCGGCTCACCCGCGCCCAGGTACTGCGCGGCCAGTGCGTTCGCGTAGGAGAACACGCCGACGAAGAAACAAAAGGAGAAGAACGATGCCACGCCGCCTCCCAGCGCCGCGGCCATGTGGGCGGGATCGATCTGCGACATGAAGTAGCGATCGGTGAATATCATCACCGCGAAGGTACCCTGCGATACCACCATCGGCAGGGCGAGCCGCAGCAGCTCGACCATCGTTTGTCGATTGAAATTCCGGCGGAGTGACAGCACAGCTCTTGCGTTGCAAATCGTAAGGAAGGCCGGCCAGTCTACGCACTCCGACCTTCGTGCGAAAGGCAACAGGTGGAAGTTCGCCCGTGCTCGACTCCTGTCTAGCCTGGCCGCGGCAAATGCACGCGAATTGCGACGCCGCCCTCGATATTGTCCGCCTCGATACGGCCGCCGTGTCCCGCCGCAATCAGCCTGGCGATGTAGAGGCCGAGTCCGAGGTGGCGCTCGCCGTCGCCGGGACGCATCGAGACCATCGAGTCGAACATCTGCGTTCGCATGCGCTCAGGCAGCGCCGGCCCGGGGTTGCTGACGGATAGCTCGAAACCGCCTTCCTCCTCGATGAGTCCAACCGTGATGGTGTCGCCCTTCTTGCTGAAGCCAACGGCGTTGTCGATCAGCTTGTCGAGCATCTGGATCAGCAGTTCGGGCGAGCCCGCCATGCCGGCTGCGGACAACGCGCAGTCGAAGTCGAATGACCGCTCCTCATAGATATCGCGATAGGCATCGACCGCTGACGCGAGTACGGCCTTGCAGTCGAACGCTTCCGGTTCCGCATTCGACATCAGTTCCTCGACGCGGCTTGCCTCACTCATTGCATTGAGGATACGACGCAATCGTTCGGCACCATCGCGAGCGCGCGACATGTAGCCCGCGCCGGCTTCGCTCAGGCGTTCATGCTCGAGGTTTTCGAGCGACGACGTGACGATCGCGAGCGGCGTACGCAGTTCATGCGAGAGTTTCGATGCGAGAGAACGCAGATAGTCATTGTAGTCACCGAGCTGCCGCAACACCCTGGAGAAGCTGCGAGACAGGTCGCCGATTTCATCCTCGGCAAGCGCGCTGGGGAGGGCGGACTGCAGGGCCTCGTTTTCCAAAGCCGCCTCGGCTGCGACCGACAGGCGCCGAATCCGGCGCGACAGCCAGGTCGCGTAGCCCAGCAAGGTGCCTGCGACCACCAGCGTGACGATCAGGGTCACGTTGATCAGCCGCGCCAGCCCCTCGTTCCTGAGGCTCAGGATGGCATCCGTACCCTGCTGCAGTATCACGGCGCCAATCGTGTCATTGCCATCACGAACAGGCGCCGCAACAGCAACCACGGCTTTGCCGCTGTCCTCGCTGCGGAACCATGAAGCCATCGCCCGCCCCTGCAGGGCGGCACTCACGTAGGCCTGCTGTTCGCGTCCGAGTGGGTCGGGCTCGGCGAAAACGGCTTCCTTGCCGGACTCCACCAGCGATCCGTAGATTCGCCGCGCGATGCCGAGCCGCGTCTCGTCGCCCGGCTGATCGACAATCTCGCCGACGTTCGCGATGCGCCAGCCGCTCGAGTCGGCAATCAGCAGGCGCATGTCCGGCTGCACCAGGCCGGCCGCAATCGCGCTGATCTCCGGCGACGGTTTAACGGCCCGTCCGGGCGTCGCTCCCGAAAAACTGCGGCTGCGTGTGCCCGGCCTCGCACCGTCATCGGTGTTGTCGACGACCAGGCCAAGATGCGTGCCCAGCAGCGCCGAGGGAATTCGCGCCTCGAGTCGGTAGCCACCCGGCCGGTCCTGCCAGTGCGCCGAGATGGCCGGCTCCGGGGCGAAGCCGAACGCCGTCTTGCGGTAACTCAGGATCTTGCCCGGAGCTTCCGCCGAAAACGCGATCGTGTCCTCCAGGTAGGGCGGGTTACTGCTGACCAGGCTGACGCGATCCGCGTACTGCGAGCCCTCGTCCAGGATCATGGAACGAGACGTTGCGTAGACGACGTTGCGATCCGGCACATCGACATAAAGATAGACGGTCTCACCGAAAGAACCGAGGATGAGCTGCACAGGACCGTGGGCGCCGCGCATCGATTTCAGCGACTTCGTATCCAGCGACCAGTCGTCGAAATAGCCGTCGATCTCGGGGCGCTGCGCGAGCGCGTGTATGTAAAGCTGATCGGCCGTATTGACCGCTTCGTCGGTCAGCGGAAATTCCGCGCTGTATTGTGCCATCGTATCGGCGAGTGCGCCCGCGGTTGCCGCGAGCATTTGCTGCTGGCTGCCTCGCAGCGCCGACTCCGTTTCGCGAATGAACTCGCAACCGGCCCAGGGCAGAATCAGTGTGAGCAGACTGACGAGCAGCAGTTGGCGCTGTAGGTTCATCGCACTACTAGTTACTCAGCCATCGGTAGCCCATCCCGTAGACCGTTTCAATTGCATCAAACTGGTCGTCAATGGCGTGAAATTTTCGACGGATACGCTTCACGTGCGAGGTGATCGTGTTGTCGTCGAGCACTGCCTGGGCCGCGTCCATGAGCTGTTGCCGATTCTTGACGTGACCGGGGTAGCGCGCAAGCGCATGCACCAGCCAGAACTCCGTCAACGTGAGTCCGACCGGCTGCTCTTTCCAGTGAATCGTCATGCGCTCGGTATCGATCTCGAGTTCGCCGCGGGTAATACGACTCTCTGCGACCTGTGGCCTTTGCATCGCGTCGAGCCGCCGGAACAACGCCGCTATACGGGCCATCAGGTGAGGAAGGCTGATGTCCTTGGTGAGATAGTCATCGGCACCGAGACGTAAACCGGATACGGCGTCGAACTCGCTGTCGCGTGCGGTCAGAAAGATTATCGGCAAATCAACGGAGCGTGCGCGGAGTTCGCGACACAGTTCGAAGCCACCCTCGACGTCGTCCCGAAGGTTGATGTCGATGATGACAAGATCCGGCAGGCGTAATTCGAAAGCGCCCAGCGCGGGTTTGCGCGCCTCGTAGGCATCGACCGTGTAACCCTCGCGGCGAAACGCGGCCGCATAGTTCTCCCTGATCGCCGCCTCGTCTTCAACGATTGCTATCCGTTTCGCCACATGGGCCTCCCGTTGCCTGTTGCCACAATTTGCCACATTCCGCCGGTGCATTGCCATGCCGCCGTCGGCGGAGTGACTTCTTGCGGGGTTGCAATAGTGACAACAACGAAAGGGAGGCTGCAATGAATCGACACAATACCGCAAGCGGCAGCTGGGCGCGGCACGCACTGTGCCTGCTTCTGGTGCTGCCGGGAATGCTGCTCGCAGAACAGCCGACGCCCGCCGAGGCGCAGAGCGGCAGCCTGCTCTGGCGAATGGAGCAGGGCTACACCAGCGCCACGCTCATGTCGACCGATGTCCGGATGCACATCAACGGCCTGGTCGCGCGCGTAGCCGTGCGCCAGCAGTTTCGCAACGAAGGCGCCGATTGGGTCGAGGGCATTTACGTCTTTCCTCTGCCGGACAAGGCTGCCGTCGACCGCATGCGCCTGCATATCGGCGACCGCTATATCGAAGGGGAGATCCAGGAGAAAGAACATGCAAGAAAAACGTATGAACAGGCAAAACAGGCCGGCAAGAAGACCAGTCTCGTCGAGCAGCAGCGTGCCAACCTGTTTACAACATCAGTGGCAAACGTCGCGCCCGGAGAGCTGGTCGTCGTCGAGATCGAGTACCTGGAAGACATACGCTACGAAGATGGCCGCTTCAGCATACGCTTCCCGATGACCTTGACACCGCGCTACATACCCGGCCGGGAACTGCCCGACAGGATCGGAAATGGCTGGTCCGGCGACACCGATCGAGTGCCGGACGCATCGCTCGTCACGCCGCCGATGGTCACGGCATCGCGCGCACACAGGATCAAACTGACGGCGGACGTCAACGCAGGCATGCCGCTGAAGCTGGTCGCCAGCCGCTATCATCCGGTTTCCGTTACCGAAGACGGCGGCCGATACCGCGTCGCGCTCAGCAATGACGACGTGCCGATGGACCACGACTTCGAGCTCGTCTGGCAGCCGGTGCCCTCGGCCGAGCCGCGCGCGATGTCCTTCACGGAGGTCATCGATGGCGCACCCTACCACCTGCTGATGGTCATGCCGCCCGATCAGGGCGAGGTACCCGCAGCATCGATGCCTCGCGAAATCATCCTGGTGGTCGATACGTCCGGTTCGATGCACGGGGTCTCGATGGCACAGGCCAAACGCGCGGTACAGCTGGCGCTCGAGGGCCTGACTGCCAGGGACCGCTTCAACGTCATCGAATTCAACTCGAACACGGCCGAGCTCTATCCATCCAGCGTCGACGCGACCCCTGCGAACATCGGCCGGGCACTGAACTTCGTGCAGCAGCTCAAGGCCAACGGTGGTACGGAAATGCGACCGGCGCTGGCGGCAGCCCTGCGGGACAGGCCGCTGGAGACGCATCTTCGCCAGGTCGTGTTCATCACCGATGGCAGCGTCGGTAACGAAGACGAGCTGTTCACGATGATCGAGCAGAAACTCGACAGTGCGCGGCTGTTCACCGTCGGTATCGGCTCGGCACCGAACAGCTGGTTCATGCGCAAGGCGGCGGAGGCTGGCCGCGGCTCCTACACCTTCATCAGCGCGCTCCACGAGGTTGGTGAAAAAATGGAAAGCCTGTTCCGCAAGCTCGAGCATCCCCAGGTGACGGATATCTCCGTGCAGTGGCCCAGCGGTGTCACGGTCGACAGCTACCCGAAGGTGGTACCCGACCTGTATTTCGGCGAGCCGATTAGCGTCAGGGTTCGAGCGTCCGGCGCCTATCGCGACGGCGACAGGATTCGCGTCAGCGGCAACTCGCCGGCGGGCGGCTGGTCGCGAACGCTTGCCGTGCTCTCGGCGCAGCAGGGCGACGGCATTGCCGCGCTGTGGGCGCGTGCACGTATTGCCGAGCTCATGGATGAGGAGCGCCGCGGAGCCGACGCGGACAGCGTGCGCGCCGCGATCGTCGAGACCGCCATTACCCATAGCCTGGTGAGCAAACACACCAGCCTCGTCGCCGTGGACAAGACACCGGTTCGTCCCGCGGGCGATCCGCTGTCGAGCGAGCAGGTGCCGAACCTGATGCCTTACGGTCAGAGCACGAACGCGATCTTTGGCTTTCCCGCGGCCGCGACGAGTGCGCCCTTACTCCGGCTGATCGGTCTTGCCTGCCTGTTGTCTGCCTTGTTGCTGCTGGCTGCCCTGCGGCTTTCCGAGAGGCGCGGTCGTGCCGGCGCGGTATAGGGCGGCGGGGCGCTGGCTGGTGTCATGCCTGCTCTGCCTCGGCTTCTGGCAGCTCGGCAGCGGCGCCTACATCCCCGCGAAGGCGTGGCTGGCCCAGGAGCTCATGCAAAGAGCGTGGGTCAGGGCCGGCCAGGCCGTAGAGCGTCCCGTACCCTGGCCATGGGCGGATACCTGGCCGGTCGGCCGGTTGAGGTCCGAGGCGCATGGCGTCGACCTGATCGTTCTTGCCG
>JBFELT010000074.1:0-13918 GCA_041552015.1 Woeseiaceae bacterium | reverse complement strand
ATCGCCCCCAGCGCCGGCAACACGATCTCTCTGGGATCGGATAGCTGCCCCTCCAGCACTTCGCGCTTCAGCTCTAGACCAACCAGGAAAAAGAACACAGCCATCAGCCCGTCGTTGACCCAAAGCAGCAACGGCTTCTCGATCTCCAACGCTCCCACGCGCACACCGACGCGAAGCTCGATGAGTGTGTCGTAGAGCGGCGCGAGCGGCGAGTTGGCGACAATCATGGCGAGCACTGCGGCGAACACGAGCAACAGGCCGCTGGACGACTCGAGATCCAGAAAGTCGTCCAGTGAATCGCTTATTAGTTTTGGCACGAGGGGTTTGAGCACAAAGACTCCACGGGGGTTTCGATGATTATCGGGGACCGGTTATTCTGCCACGCCGCAACCTTACATAACACCTGACTCGGTAGTTGTTCCGTTTCGTGATGCAGGTAAACGACGCAGGCGCCAGGACCTGTCAAAGTGCCAGGGCGATTAGCGACATCGTTGGAATGATCCGGTGTCACAGCGAGACATCGCTGCGACGAATGGGAGACAGGTCATGCACAGAGTCGGCAGGATAGTGCTTGTTGTTGTCAGCGTGCTGCTGCCTGGCTGGGTCGTCGCCGAGGATGGCCTGAGCTCCGTCGCCGTGACCAGGCAGGCAAAGCCGGTTACGGCTTCTACGCCCGCCTACCGGCAGGCCGCGGAATTCGCACCGTACTGGCAGCGCAACGCGCCTGATTACGATCCCGTTATCGCGAGCGAGGCGTTGCACCCCATCGAGGGTCTGGATTTTCGCGATCCCGGTGCTTTTGCCCGGGTCAGCAAGCTGCGCGAGCTGTCGTTTCTGACGCTTGCCGAACTGGGAAAGAGTCGACTCTTCTTTGGCGTCAACGACGACGGCTTGTTCGGTATCCACTTCTGCGCACTGCCGCGACCGGGCGGCGAACGCACGCTTGAACTCGCGCGCATGCCCTACCTCAAGGACCCGGTGCAGCAACGTTTCGCCAATTAACCCGGCCGTTGGGGGCGACTTGTCACGCGTCAAAGTTGGCGCAACACCGAATCACGACTCGGCAACGACGGCTGGGCGCCCAGGGTCATGGTTGCGACAGCGCCTGCCGCACAGGCGAATCGCAATGCATCCTGCGGCGCCTGGCCCTCCACCAGCGCCAGCGTCAGCGCGGCTGTAAAGGTATCGCCGGCGCCGGTTGTATCCACGACATCGACGGTCGGGGGGCGCACCTCGGCCACGATGCGGCCATCCTGCTGCAACGTGGCGACACCCGCGCCGCGTGTGGTCGCCACCAGCCCCCTGCACGCCTGCAGCGAAGCGCCGTACCACTCGGATTCCGTCTCATTGACCACAACGAGGTCCGCACGCTGCAAGACCCTGACATCGATCTCCGCGGCCGGTGCAAGATTGATACAGAAGAAGCCCTCGAATAACTCCGCCGCCCTGACAATAGCCCCGACCGGTACCTCGAGCTGGCAGATCAGCGCCTCGGCGACGGGTAGCTCCAGCTCATCGGGACCGAGCGCACGATTCGCGCCCGGCGCAACAACGATGTGATTCTCACCCGACGGCGCAACCGCAATCAGTGCCGTGCCGGTAGCCATCGCGTCGACGCGCCGGCATCGCCCGAGATCCACCAGGCCCTCGCGGAGCAGAGCCAGCGCCTCGTCGGCCGACGCGTCGTCGCCCACCCGCGCAATCAGGGTGACGTCGGCGCCGAGGCGCCGTGCGGCAAGCGCCTGATTGGCACCTTTGCCGCCAGGAAAGCGACTCAGCTCAGCGCCGGTCACGGTCTCCCCCGGCAGTGGCAATCGGCCGACGCGCGCGACGATGTCGATATTCACGGAGCCAATGACAATAACGGATGGCATCAGGTGTCCACGTAGCGTGCGAGCCGCTCTTCGAGCAGCGAGTAGAAGCCGTCGGCATCGACGGCGTGCGCCCAGCGCACATTGTGCGGTCGATCGGTGACGTGCCAGAAATCGACGGCCGTGTGTCCCATCGTCAGCTCTGATTCTGTCTCGACGCTCAGATTGCACTCCCGCAGTTGAAACAGCGTCGGGTCGAGCAGCCAGGCGACCGTACACGGGTCGTGCAATGGCGCGCCCTCCGAGCCGTATTTCTTCGAATCGTAGCGATGAAAGAAGCCCAGCATCCCGGCAGTAGCCTCGGCCACCGGATTGCCGAGATCACGGATGCGTTCGACGCGCTGACGGGTGGAGAGTACCTGGTGCGTCACATCGAGACCCATCACGACGATTGGTCTGCCGCAGGAAAAAACGATCTCGGCCGCCTGCGGATCCGCCAGGATGTTGAACTCGGCGGACGGCGAACGATTGCCACCCTCGCGCATGGCGCCCCCCATGACGACAATTTCCTTGATGTGGCCCAGGATTGCCGGCTCTTTCCGGATGGCCGCAGCAATGTTCGACAACGGGCCCGTCGGCACCAGCGTGATGCCTTCCTTGCCCGCGGCCAGCAGTCTTTCGATAATGAAATCCACCGCGTGCTGCTGCTGCAGCGGCGTTTCAGGCTCGAAGACGTCGACGCCGTCGATGCCGGTATTGCCATGGATATATTCGGCCGTGATCGCGTCGCGAACCAGCGGTTTGTCGCGGCCAGGGTAGACCGGAATGTCTTTTCGTCCCGCGATATCGCACATCATGCGCGCATTCCGCTGCGTCAGCGACAGCGGCACGTTGCCGGCGACGGTGGTAATGCCGAGCAGTTCCAGATCCTCCGGTGAGGACATCGCGAGAAACAGTGCGACCGCGTCATCCTGACCGGGATCACAGTCGATGATGATTGGGTTGGCGGCCACGGCGTCAGAACGTCAGCAACAGCCCGGCCAGTGCGGCACTCATCAGGTTCGACAGCGAGCCCGCCAGCACGGCTTTCAACCCCAGCTGACCGATCAGGTCGCGTTTTTCGGGCACGAGTACGCCGAGACCGCCCAGCAGAATGGCAATTGACGACAGGTTCGCGAACCCGCACAGCGAAAAAGTGGCAATGGCGATCGTTCGCGGACTCATGCCGGCGAGATAGTCGTTGAGGTGCGAGAACGCGACGAATTCGTTGAGTATCAGCTTCTCGCCAAAAAGGGCGCCGGCTGCCTCGGCTTCGGCCCAGGGCACGCTGAGCAGGTACATCAGCGGCTGGAACAGCTTGCCCAACAGGAACTGCAGCGTGACGCCGTCGACACCGACGAGGCCAAACAGCCCGCCGACGAGCCCATTGAACAGCGCGATCAGCGCGACGAACGCAATGAGCATCGCACCGATATTGGCGGCCAGCCGCAGCCCGTCGGTCGTTCCGGACGCCGCGGCAAGAATGACGTTCTTGTGCTGGCTCTTCTCCATGATGAGTTTTTCATGCTCGCCGGATCTCACCACCCGGTCATCAGGCATCACGATCTTCGCCATGAGCAGGCCGCCGGGCGCCGCCATGAACGCCGCCGCGAGCAGGTACTTCAGCTCGGCACCCATGAGCGCATAGCCGGCCAACACGGTGCCGGCGATCGACGCGAGTCCCGAGACCATAACGGCAAACATCTGCGGCTCGGTCAGCCCCTTCAGGTACGGCCTGACCGCCAGCGGCGCCTCGGTCTGGCCGACGAAGACGTTCGCCGCGGCATTCATAGACTCGACGGCTCCGGTACCGATTACCCTGTGCAGAAAGCCGCCGACCAGTCGCACCACCCATTCCATGACGCGCAGGTGATACAAGACCGACATCAGCGCGGAAAAGAAGATGATGATGGGTAATACGTTAATCGCGAAACTGAAACCAATGATGTCGGTATTCGCCAGCGGGCCGAACACCATGTCGATGCCGGCCTTGGAGAAGCCGATGACTGCCATTACGCCGTCACTCATGACCTCGATTGCGCGCCGCCCCCTGTCCCAGTAAAGCACGGCGGTGGCAACGACCACCTGCAGAGCGAATGCGGCGCCGACGATACGCAGGTTGATGGCCTTGCGGTTGCTGGAAAACAGCACAGCGATACCGAGAATGACAACAATCCCGGCGAGACCGATGAAGTTACCCATAGACGTCCCTTGGTCGCTATTCTTGTTCTTTGCGGATGCACCGAGCATACCGCATCACAGGGCCTTGAGTCCGACAGGCTGCTAGCCGGTCAGGATATCGACCAGCACGGGCCTGTCGGCCGGCGCGGCCTCACTCAGCTCGCAGGCAATTCTGAGCTTGCGCTCCGCCCGGTCTGCGTCCGCCTCGGACGCCGCGTGTATGAGTGCCAGCGGCGTATCCCCGGTGAGCTCCGTTCCGATGGCTGCGATGTCACTGAATCCGACCGACAGGTCGAGCGTCTCGCCGACTTTGCGACGCCCGCCGCCGAGCTCGATGATGGCGTTGCCGATCGCGCGCGTATCCACGCCCGCTACAAAACCCTCGGCCTGCACTGCGCGCACGACCGGCGCCCTGGCGAGGTATTTCGCATGCTTGTCGAGAAAGTCGGCAGGTCCGCCCAGTGCCTTTACCATTCGGCCGAACACCTCGGCGGCGCGCCCGCTGGTGATCGCCTCGTCACATCGCGATCGCGCCGCCTGCCGGTCGGTCTCGCGGCCACCAATGACGAGCATTTCCGCGCACAGCGACAACGTAACCTCGTCAAGGCGCGCATCGCGATTCTCGTTCCTGAGATAGAAAACGACCTCTTCGATTTCCAGGGCGTTCCCCGCCGTCCGGCCAAGCACCTCGTTCATATCCGTAATAAGGGCGTGAGTCTTTAGGCCAGCCCGGGCCGCGGTTGCGATAATGCTCTCTGCCAGTTCCCTCGCACGATCCTCGCTATCCATGAACGCGCCGTTTCCGACTTTCACGTCCATGACCAGGCCCTGCAGTCCGGCCGCGATCTTCTTTGAGAGTATCGATGCGGTGATCAACGGTACGGACTCGACGGTGCCGGTCACATCACGAATCGAATAGAACCGTCCATCCGCCGGCGCGAGATCGGCGGTCTGGCCGATGATCGCGCAGCCGACCTGCTTGACGACGCTGCGAAACGTGTCGAAATCGGGTGTCGCATTGTAGCCGGGGATGCTCTCGGCCTTGTCCGTCGTGCCGCCCGTATGCCCCAGCCCCCGGCCGGAGATCATCGGGACAAAGCAGCCGCAGGCGGCCGCGATCGGCGCTAGCAGGAAACTCACCTTGTCGCCGACGCCGCCGGTCGAATGCTTGTCGACGACCGGTCCGTCGAGGTTTTCGCGTGACCAGTCCAGCACCGTTCCCGACGAGGCCATCGCAAGCGTCAGTTTGGCCGCTTCCCGGAAGCTCATGGAATTCAGGAAGATAGCCATGGCGAGGGACGACACCTGCTCCGCCGGCAGGCTGTTGTCCGCGAGTCCGTCGACGAAGAACTGGATTTCGTCGTCCGACAGCTCGCCACCGTCGCGTTTCTTGCGGATAACGTCGGTGAATAACACTAGCCGAATCCCCGCAACGGCAAATCAGCTCTCCGCTGCAGCCAGTTTTCTTTCGGGTAGTGACAGCGCCGGTCGATGACGTGAAGCGTATAGGCATGGCGGGACCTCGTGGAACGATTCGCTGCACTCAGGTGTGGCGCACGGCCATCAAAAATCACGAGCGTTCCCGCGGGCGCCTCGGCCGGTCGCTTGAGCTCTTCCGGCCACGGCGAATCATCCAGTGTCTCGGTCACCAGCTTGCCATCCGCAGCACGGTAGTTGCGCTTCTTCAAAGGCAGGCGGTGAGCGCCGGGTATGAACTGCATGCAGCCGTTTTCAAGCGTTGCCTCTTGCAGCGCAAACCAGAAGCCAACGCAGGATTCGGGCTCGGTGTAGATGTAGGTCGAGTCCTGGTGACAAACAACCTCACCACCGATTCGCGGTGGCTTGAAAATATACATGGACTGCAGAATGACCGGGTCTTCGAATCCGAGTCGCCGCACGGCTTGTGCCAGATCCGGAGTCCGCGAGAATCGGTCGAAAACCGGATCCAGGTCATGCATGGCATGGCCCATCTTGTTCAGGCTGTGCTCCCTGGCCTGCCGAAGCTCGCCGTGCTCGTCAAACGCATCGTTCTCGAGAAAGAAACGGATCTTGTCGCCGGAGTCGATGAAGTAGTCATCGTCGAGCTGCGCTTGCGTGGTCGTCGAGAATACGCTGCGCAGCTCGGCAGGATCGAATTCGGCGACCAGCTCGCCGGCTCTCGCGCGCAGTTCGTCACACGCGTCGACACTGACAAAATCATGCAGCACCAGCACGCCGCACTCCCTGTAAGCTGCCAGCATGTCGTCCGTCAGGCGACCGCCCGGGGGAGCCGTAAATGTTGGTATTTCACCACAGACTGTCAGCGGCTCAATCACAGGCCGTACCTTAGTTCACGCATACAGCGCAAACAAGTCAGACGATCGTCTATACTTTCTGGCAACAGGGCCCAGGCGGACGTCGGGCCTGCCAACAACAGACCAATCTTCCGAGGGGGAGACCGACATGAACAAGAACAAGATACTGCTTTGCGCGCTGTCCGGGCTTGCACTGTCCGGTACGAGCTCGATCGCGACGGCGCAGGATGACGACAGCCTGTTCGAGGAAATCACCGTAACGGCGACAAAACGGGCGCAGAGTATCTACGAAGTCCCGATCGCCATGAGCGCCTTCGAGGGCGAAAACCTCGCCAAGCAGGGCATCGTCGATATTGTCGACGTCGGCAAGTTCGTGCCAAACCTGAACATCACCCAGTTCTCGGCCGGGCACACGTCGTCGGCGAACCCGTTCATCCGTGGTATCGGCTTGCAGGACCACCTGATTACCACCGACCCGGGCGTTAGCGTTTACGTCGACGGCGTCTACCTCGGCCGCCAGGTCGGCCAGAACTGGAACCTGACCAACCTCGAGCGAATCGAGGTACTGCGCGGCCCGCAGGGCACCCTGTACGGCCGTAACTCGATTGGCGGCGCGATCAACCTCATCACGAAGGAACCGGGTGCGGATCCTGGTGCGAGAATCGGCGTCGAAGTAGGCAGCCGCGAACGCCTGAACGCCGATTTCTACGGTGACATGGAGCTTTCGGATACGACAGCACTGTCGATAACTGGCGGCTACAAGAGTCGCGGTGGCGTCGGTGACTTCGTCAATCTTCCCAATGCTGGTATCGAGGTCGGTGAAACTCAGGAAGTGTTCGCTCGCGCTGCACTCAAGTATCAGCCTGGCGATAACCTCAAGATCGTCATTGCGGCGGATGCGAACGATGCTGAGGGTGGCCTGCGCCCGTACACGACACTGATCGACGAACTGCCGAACGGCGCCGTTTTTGGCGCTGGATATCGCAACTCGGACCTGGCGTCGGACCCCTACGACAATGCGACGGGCCAGGCTAATCAGACGCGAGTAACCAACGAGGCTCAGGGCGTATCGATAACGGCTGACTGGGACTGGAACGATGAGCTGTCATCACGAGTCATCGCCAGTACACGCAGTTCCGAATACAAGGCAGGCCTTGACGATGACAGTTTTGAGGATGATTTCCTTTCGTTCCCGGAAAACGGCGAAGCCGACCAGACGTCGTTCGAGTTCCAGCTTAACGGTGACTACGGCAACTGGGATTTCGTATCCGGCATTTATTACTTCGAAGAAGATGGCAGCAACGACCAGGATCCCACCATTTTCCTCGGCGGCCCCGGTACGTTTACACTCACTCAGGAAGTCGAGAGCCTGGCAGTCTACGGCAACATAGGCTACGACGTCAGTGACGCGTTTCGCCTGTCGTTCGGCGTGCGAATCACAGAAGACGAGAAAGACGCTGCCATCGAAATAAACGACGACCCCGCTACTTCGGTAAACGATCCGTTGATATCGGAAAGTGCAAGTGATGACTGGTCGGAGACCAGCTGGGAGCTTTCCGCTACCTACGATTTCGACAATGGCATGAACGTCTACGGAACGGTCCAGACCGGCTACCAGTCCGGCCAGTTCCCGGCGCGACCGTTTTGCCTGTTCGGATTTCTTGATTTCACGCAGCCAGGCAATGTGAGCCGACCTAACTGTTTCGTTGCCCAGGATGACAATATTACGGCAACCAACTACGAGATCGGTATCAAAGGACAGCCGCTCGACTGGTGGCAAATCAGTGCCGCCGTGTTTCTGACCGATTACAAGGACCTGCCCTACCAGGTCAGCACGACACAGGGTGCCGGATTCAATACCGTCAACCTGATCGTCGACCAGCAGTCGACGGGCCTGGAAATTGAGACCACAGCCATTTTCTCGGATACCTTTCTTGTTCACGCATCGCTCGGATTAATCGACGTGGACGTCGACGAGCAAGGTGGTGTCAAGCCCGTTGCGCCGCTGACGCCTGAGACGACATTCTCGATCAGCCCGGAACTGCGCTTCGCCACGGCCGGAGGCGGCGAGATTCGCGCGCGAGCCGACTACTCGTTTCGCGATGACATGTTCGGCGAACCCAGCTCTGACCCGGGTCGCCTGACCGCGATCGACAGTCGCAGTCTCGTCAACGTGGATATCGCTTATCACTCGCCAGACGAATCGTACGTGGTAGCCCTGTACGGCCGTAACGTCAGCGACGAACGCTACGACAACGCAAGGCTGAACACCGGCGACTACATACTTCAGATCCTTAGCAATGACCCGAGCGAGTTCGGATTGCGATTTATCAAGAGCTTCTGAACGCTGTCGCGAGTAATGCTACAGAGCCGGTCAATGACCGGCTCTTTTTTTTGCGGCAGCCCAGGTCATCGCCGGTGCTACAATGAGCCAATTCCGGAGGCCCGATGATAAGAATAAAGTACTGTTTTTTAACGATTTTCCTGTTTCTTCTCCTGGCTTCATGCGATTCGAGGCAGGCCGCGACCGAGGTCGCCGCCAGCGACACTCAAGCGCACCGCATTGAACTGATCGTCGTCGGCGACTACGTCGTCAGCATGGATGAAGCGGGTACGGTGTACAGGAACGGCGCCGTTGCGATTGACGAAAACCTGATTATCGCGATTGGGCCGGCCGAGCAGATACTCGCGGATTATTCGGCGGCAGAAACCCTGGACGGTGAAAACCGTATCGTGTTGCCGGGGCTCGTCAATGGTCATTCGCATGCTGCAATGACGTTATTGCGGGGCGTCGCCGACGATCTCGCCCTGATGGACTGGCTCAACAACTACATATTCCCGGCCGAAGTCGAGTTCGTCGACGCGGAGTTCGTGCGCATCGGCACGGAGCTGGCCTGCTGGGAGATGATCCGCGGCGGCACCACCACCTTCGTGGACATGTATTACTTCCCGGACACGATTGCCGACGTCGTCGATCGCTGCGGCCTGCGCGCCATGATTTCCGCAACCGTCATCGACCAGCGCAGCCCGGACGCGGAAAACGCAAGTGACTCTATCAATAAAGGCAATGCCTTCATCGAGCGCTGGCTGGGCAGGAACGGGCGCATAACCCCCATCTTCGGCCCGCACGCGAACTACACGCTGAATTCAGAACAGCTCTCGGCGACCCGGGCCGCCGCGATGCAATACGGCGTACCGATAAGCATCCACCTGTCGGAATCGCCGTTCGAAGTGCAGTACTCGAAGGACACGTACGGCATGACCAGCATCGACCTGCTGGAATCTATCGGATTTTTCGAAGGCCCGACGATCGCCGCGCACGTCGTATGGCCGACCGAGGAGGAAATTCCCATCCTCGCGAGCCGCAAGGTCGGCGTCATCCACAACCCCACGTCGAACATGAAGATTGCCTCGGGGATAGCGCCTGTAGCCGCCATGCTGGAAGCCGGCGTTCGGGTCGGTCTCGGCACCGACGGCGCGGCGAGCAACAACGATCTCGATATGTGGGAAGAGATGCGCCTCGCCTCGCTGCTTCAGAAGGTCGATCGCATGAACCCGGAGGTCCTCTCGGCGACGACCGTGCTCACCATGGCAACGCGCGGCGGCGCGACGGCGATAGGTCTCGGCGACCGGATCGGTTCGCTGGAAGTCGGCAAACGCGCCGATGTCATCCAGGTGGCCTTCGACGACGTGCACCATGTGCCTACGTATGACGTGGTCTCTCATCTCGTCTGGGTTAGCGATGAGCAGGACGTCGCCTCGGTGGTCGTCGATGGCAAGGTGCTGATGACAGATGGCGAGTTCCGGACCATCGACACCGCGCGCATCGCGGCCGAAGCAAACGCCTTCGCCGCCCGCATCAAGTCGGCGCTCGAGCAGAGAAACCAGGGTCGTTGAGGGGATCGGCTAATGCAGTTACACACGAGCCTGCAGACCCCTGGATCCGAATCTGCGACCAGCCCCCGATGACGGCCATCCAGGACCAGCTGCGACACAACCATTGCTATGGCTGCGGCGCCGAGAACGACAAGGGTCTGCAGATCAAGAGCCACTGGCAAGGCGATGAGTGCGTCTGTCGCTATACGCCTCGGCCCGAGCAATGCGCGGGTCCTTTGCAGTACGTCTACGGCGGCACGATCGCCAGCATCGTCGACTGCCATTGCGTCAACACGGCACTCTCCAACTACTACCGTCTCGAGGGACGAGAAGTCGGCGAAGCGCCCGAGATCTGGTGCGTTACCGGCAGGCTGACAGTGAGCTACCTGGCGCCGACGCCGATCGACCGCGACATAGTGCTGCGAGCCGTCATCGAAGAATGCGGTGAGCGAAAAACGCTGGTGAAATGTCGCGCGTACTCGGGCGATACGATGACGGCGGAAGCGGAGGTTATTGCGATTCGCGTCCCCGATTCCTGGCGAAATACGGGCTAGCTCCGCAGGAAGCTGGTGCCATAGTCCATCGGCGACAAACCCATGTGCTCCGCCACCGTTTGCCCGATATCGGCAAACGTATCGCGCCGCCCCAGCGACCCGGCCTTGATCCCGGCGCCGCAGGCCAGCACCGGTATGTGTTCGCGGGTGTGATCGCTGCCCGGCCGGGTCGGGTCGCAACCATGATCGGCACACAGGATGAGCAGGTCGTCTTCGCGCATCGCCTGCAGGAGTTCGGGCAGCCGGCTGTCGAAATACTCCAGTGCGGCAGCGTAGCCCTGGACATCGCGTCGATGGCCATAAAGCATGTCGAAGTCCACGAAATTCGTGAACACGATGGAGCGCTCGCCCGCCTCTTTCATGGCGGCAAGCGTCGCATCGAACAGCGCCGCATTGCCGGTCGCTTTCACCTTCTTCGTGATGCCCTGGTGCGCGTAGATGTCGGCGATCTTGCCGATGCTGTAGACATTGCCGCCGTTTCCGACCAGCTTGTCGAGCACGGTTGGTGCATGTGGCGGTGTCGTCAGGTCGCGTCGATTGCCGGTGCGTACGTAGCTGTCGGGGCCGTCACCGACGAACGGCCGCGCGATTACGCGCCCGATGTTGTAGTCGTCCACCAGCTCCCTGGCGATGTCACACAGATCGTAGAGTCGCTGCAGGCCAAATGCCTCCTCGTGACAGGCAACCTGGAATACGCTATCGGCCGACGTATAGACAATGGGCTTGCCGGTCCTGACGTGCTCGTCGCCGAGCTCGGCAATGATCGTCGTACCCGAGGAATGACAGTTGCCGAGCACACCGGGCAGCCCGGCCCTTGCGATGAGTTTTTCCAGCAGTTCGGCTGGAAAGGTGTCGGTCTTCTTCGTGAAATAGCCCCAGTCGAACAACACCGGTACGCCGGCGATCTCCCAGTGGCCGCTCGGCGTATCCTTGCCGCTCGACAGTTCGGCCGCAAAACCATAGGCGCCAATGATGTCGGTGTTCGTGTCCACGCCGGCCGGAAACTGCCCGGTACTCTCCCTGCTCGCATGAAACAGTCCCATCCTTGCGAGGTTCGGCAGGCGTAACGGGCCTTCGGCCGAGGCCGCGCGCACGCGCGCGATACTGCCAAGCGTGTCGGCCCCCGCATCGCCGAACTTCTCCGCATCGGCCGTAGCGCCGATGCCGAAAGAGTCCAGCACCAGTATGATTGTCCTCGCCATCCTCGGTCCCGCCCTGTCTGTTCGTTGAGAAGCGCCGCGCTGCCAGCCAGGCTACCCCGATCACTGCAGCGAGAAAAAAAAACCCGCCAGCGACGCGTTCATCAGGTTTACCAGTGTACCCGCAATTACGGCCTTGAGGCCCAGCCTCGCGATATCGTGGCGCCTCGAGGGCACGACGGCCCCGAGGCCGCCGAGCAGAATCGCGATGGAGGAGAGGTTCGAGAATCCGCAAAGCGCAAAACTTACAACCAGTTGCGTGTACGGCGACAGCGTGTCCTTTATTTCGACGAAACTCACGTAGGCATAAAATTCGTTGATGACGAGCTTCTGGCCTATAAGACTGCCCGCCTGTGTCGCCTCCGCCCATGGAACGCCCAGGAGGAATGCGATCGGCGAGAACAGCTGCCCCAGCAGCCACTGCAGCGTCAGGTCGTCAAACCCGAACCAGCTACCTACCCCGCTCAGCACGCCGTTGACCAGGTAGATCAGTCCAACGAAGGCAACCAGCATGGCGCCAACCGCCATGGCCACCTGCATGCCGGTCATCGCGCCGTTGCCAATCGCCTCGAAAATATTCACCGGTTTATCCTCCGGATCGACGAGCTCCGCGTGCGGCCGATCGTCGTGCGGTTCTGTCTCGGGCATGACGATCTTCGCCATCATCAATGCGCCTGGTGCTGCCATGAAGCTGGCCGTAATCAGGTATTTGAGCTCTACGCCCATTTGTGCGTAGCCCATCATTACCGCGCCCGCGATGGTCGCGCAGCCGCCGGTCATGACGGCAAACAGCTCCGACTGCGTCATGCCCGCGAGATAGGGCTTCACGACCAGCGGCGCATCGGTATGCCCGACGAAAATATTCGACACGGCCGAGACCGATTCGGCGTGGCTGGTCTGCAGCAGGCGGTGCAGCCAGCCGCCGAAGACACCGACGACGCGCTGCATGATACCGAGGTAGTACAGCACGGACATCAGTGCCGCGAAGAACACGATCACGGGCAATACGTTGAACGCGATGGTAAAACCGAGCGTCGGCGTAATGTTCGAGCCGAAAACGAACTCGATGCCGTCGTTTCCGTAGTTGATGACGGTCTGAACGCCTTTTACGACCCTGTCGAGCACCACGCCACCGGCCGGCACGAACAGGACAAGCGCGGCGATGACGGTCTGAACGAGGAATGCCATCGAGATCGTGCGACGGTTTATTGCGCTCCGATTATTCGACAACAGGACTGCAAGCGCGAAGATCGTGACCACACCGACGAGACTCATGACTAGCTGCATGGCACTTTGCTCTCAATTAGAAAAGGGCCCGGGAATACGGGCCCTCGAAAAACCGCAGCGCGTAATACCGGTGAAATATCCGGGCTAGTGATGCGCGGGGGTCTGCGGCTCCATCGTGCTCTCACCGTAGTATTCGACTCGCGTGTCCTCGATGTAAAAACCCTCGTAGGACATCAGCCAGATCAGCACCAGAATAGCAACCGGCGGTCCCAGGATAGCGAGCTTCAGCGCGAGGCGCTCCCAGCCCATGTGCATGAATATCCAGATGATGCCGCCTGCTTTCAGCATCATAAAGAGCAGGATGAGGAACTTGCGCACTGGGCCGTCGTCCATGAAATCTGTGGCATAGGAAAAGCCACTCAGCACAAACAAAGCACCCCACATGATCCAGTAGATCTTCAGTGGATGCTGTTGTCCTTCTTCAGCCATTGCGATAACTCCTGTCTTTTACCATAGGTAGAAGAACGCGAAAATGAAAACCCAGACGAGGTCGACGAAGTGCCAGTACAGGCCCGTGATTTCGACGATCTCGTAGTTGCCGCCACGATTCTCGTAAAAACCGTTCTTTACGCGGAAAGCGATAACCAGCAGATAGATCACCCCGGCAGAGACGTGCATGCCGTGAAAGCCGGTGATCATAAAGAAGGTCGAGCCAAACTGTGCGGCGCCGAAGGGGT
>JBFELT010000073.1:0-14015 GCA_041552015.1 Woeseiaceae bacterium | reverse complement strand
GGGCCTAATTTCCTGGTTGGCGGTGACGGTCTCGCGGGTTCCGACTGGGTGTTCAACGCCTGGGGGGAGAAATACAGTCCCTACGATCAGGATGCCAGGATGGCGGAGCGTATCCTGCGCCTCGCCGGGGCCAGGCGCTTCGACAGCTGGCTGGTTGCAGAGGGAGGTGGCATTACTGTCGATGGCGAAGGCACCGTCATTACGACCGAAACCTGCCTGCTGAACAGGAATCGCAATCCGAAAAGGACGCGCAAGGAGATCGAGCAGGAACTCTGCCGTACGCTGGGCGCTGAGAAAGTGATCTGGATACCGGGCGACGTTGCCGAGACGGAGACCGACGGTCATATCGACGGTATTGCCGCTTTCGTCGAACCGGGCCGCGTGCTGGTCGAGGTAAATCCCGACAAGACCGATCCACACTATTCCGTCGGCGTCGACAATGTCCGCGCATTGTCGGGGCAAAAAGATGCCAGGGGCCGCAAGCTGGAGCTCGACTTCATTGACGAGGGGATCTATCACGAAGGCATCTGGAACGGGGGCTGCAGCTCCTACATCAATTCCTACCTCGCAAACGACGCGGTCATCGTCCCTGCTTATGGCTATGATCGGGATGGCAGCGCGGTCGAGAAATACCGCTACCTCTATCCGGATCGTGAGATCGTGCAGGTGCCCATTCACAGTCTCTCCCTGGGCGGCGGCGGAATCCACTGCGTAACACAGCAACAGCCGTCACTCGACCAGGGTTCTGATGTCTAATCGTCAGAAGATAGGCCTGCGCAAGAAGGAGCCGGCGTCAACCAGGGCCCCTGGCCGGAAACGCCGAAAAGCGTTGCTGGATGCGACATACGACCTGCTGTGCGAGAAGGCGATCGAGGATATTTCGTTTCGGGATATTGCACAACGCGCCGGGGTGCCCGAGGGCTCTGCTTATCATTTCTTCGCCAATCGTTTCGACATCTTCTCTGCGCTTGCTTACGCGCTCAATGAGGAGTTCACACGCGCGCACGAAAAGCCGGTGCCCGCCGGCAAGCGAAAAACCCGGGAGCATCTTGCCGCGCACATGGTGGATATTGGTGCAGGCATCTATAAAAGGAGTCCGCCGGCGCGCCAGATCTTCATCAGTGGAAAGACCCCGCCTGAGGTGAAACAGGCGGATCGTATCAATGACCGGGATGTCGCCGATGCGATGCACCGTTCATTCTCGCGATATTTCGATATTCCGGACACGAATGAAATGCGCAACGCTTTCTACTACTTCATCGAAATCACGGACCTGATGTTCACAATGTCGGTAGTCGAGCATGGCAGGATTGCGCCGTCGATGCTCGAGGAGGCAAAACGTGCCGGCGTCGCCTACCTGGGAACGTATTTCTGAGACGCGATCCACCGGGGCGCTCGAAATCATCGCAATTCGCAGATGCGGATCCCCGCTCTTGCCCGGTGCCGATCAGGGTGTGACCGATGTACCTGCGTGCGCCGCTTCGGCCGACAAGCGCTGCAGGCGCTCGAATGCCTCGTTCGCGCGTTGTCGGCCCCGACCGGGCCGGTCCCTGAGTGCATCGAGGCTCTGGCGAAGTAACGGTTCGGCTTCGTCGAACAGGCCGAGGCGCGTCAGGGTGTCGGCGTATTCTGCCTGGGTTGCCGCGTACAACTCGTGACCGGACGCGTAGTCCTGTGCACGAATCGCCATCGCCCGTTCGAGCGTGGTTCTCGCCTCCGCCAGCTTGCCCTGCGAGTTGAGCACGGCGCCGAGTGCCGTCAGGGCGGACGCCGTGTACTGGTGATTGTCGTCGAGTGATTCCTCGTAAACCGATAACGCGCCCCGGAGCAGCATCTCCGCGGCGACAAGGTCCGATTTGTCGTGCAGCAGCATGCCGAGCACCGTCATGTCGTAGCCGACCATGGGGTGATTTTCGCCGCGTGTCTTCCTGTGCAGGTCCAGCGCATCGCGCAGCACGATTTCGGCATTGACGAGATCGCCTTTCGCATGCAGCAGTGTCCCCTGGTTGACAAGCGTTGCCGCGAGCAGGTGGTGATTCTCGCCGAGTACACGCCGGGTCACGTCGACGGCGCGCTTCAGCGTCGCTTCTGCCGCGTCAAGATCGCCCTTGGACCGCTGCAACACGCCGAGATTTTGCAGGTAATACGCCATCAACGGGTGATCGGGGCCTTCGCTGGCGGAGACGATCTCGATCGCCTCGAGCAACAGCGTTTCGGTTCGCTGCAGGTCACCCCGCACCTGCAGTATGCGCGCCAGCATGTTCTTGGCTTCCGCAAGTTCGATGCTGTGGCTTTCCATGTATTGCGAATAGATGTCGACGCTGGCGTTGGCAAAAACCTCCGCGGCTTCATGTTCGCTCGTCTTCAGGTGCAGCTCCGCGAGGTTGAACAGGTTTTTCGCGACGCTGGGCGACCGGTCGCCTCCGTGACGCCGGTTGATGGCAAGGGCCTCGTTCAGCAATGCCTCCGCCCGCGGGTAGTCGGGAAGACGGATGAGCGATTCGGCCAGGTCGTTTTGCACGGCGGCTACGTCCGGGTGTGATTTACCGAGCGACACCAGGCGCAGCTGCAGGGCCTGTTCCAGCATCCGCGCGGATGCATCGTACAGCCCGAGTCCAAAGTAGACTCGTCCGATCGTCGCCATCAGCGTCGCCTGGATCTCGGGCCGGTCTTTAAGATCGCTGCGAATTCGATTCGCACCCGTCGCCAGCAACTCCTCGGCGGTAATGCTGGTGCCACGTGCCTGCGCAGGGTCCTGTGCCATGAAGATGTCCTCGAGAAACTGTGACACCTCCCTGGCGGTGTCACGCTCCTTGATGACAACCCGGTTCTGGATCAAAAGGAGCACCGTGAACGCGGCGAGAACCGCAAGGCCCAGCACCGAGGCTGTCACAGCCGCGACATGGCGGCGCAGGAATTTTCCCGTGCGGTAGCGCCAGGAATCCGCGCGCGCGACGATCGGCATCGAACGCAGGTGCAGGTCAATGTCGTGGGCGAGCGCGGCGGCCGAACGGTAGCGCCTGGCCGGGTCCTTTCGCAGCGCGCTCAGTACGATGGTGTCCAGGTCGCCCGCCAGGGCGCGCTGCAGGCGATCGCTCGTGGTACTGCGGTCGCTGGCAATCGCCGAGGCGGCCGGCGCCTGCTGCAAGCGCTGGCTCGGCCGGACGGGGGCCTGCTCGCAGACCATCAGCGCGAATTCGCGGGGTGACAGCGCGTCGGCTTCGAAAGCCCGAAGGCCGCATAGCAGTCGGTACAGGAGCAGCCCGAGCCCGTACACGTCGGTTGCCGTCGTTACCGGTCGGCCAAGCAGTTGTTCCGGGGCGGCGTTGGCCGGGGTCATTATGGCGGCACCTTCGCGAGTGAGATTGTCCAGCTCGCGGCCTTCGGGACTGATCAGCTTCGCGATGCCGAAGTCGAGCAGCTTGGGCGTGCCGTCCGCGGTGACAAGAATATTGGCTGCCTTGATGTCGCGGTGAATGATGAGATTCTGGTGGGCGTAGTGAACGGCACCGCAGATTTCCTGGAACAGGCGAAGCCGCTGCCGGACGGTCAGGCGATGCAGGTCGCAGTAGGTGTCGAGCCGAATCCCGTCGATGTATTCCATGACCAGGTAGGGGACGCCCTGGTCGGTCGTGCCGCCGTCAAAAAGGCGTGCGATGCAGGGGTGATCGAGGTCGGCAAGAATCTGTCGTTCCTTGCGCAAGCGCGATTCCGTCTGCGGGTCGACGAGGCGGTGACGGCCGAGCTTGATCGCAACCTGCTGCTCGAACTGCTGGTCGGCGCGCGCGGCCAGGTAGACCACACCCATGCCGCCGGTGCCCAGCAATCGCTCGACACGGTAGGGCCCGATCGTCTCGCCCTTCATCGAATCCGTTTCCGTGGCCGTGAAAGCCCGGCTGATCGTCTCGGCGATGGTGTGCTGAACCGTGGCGTCGATGGCAGGGTCGGCGGCGAGCAGTGACGAAACGTAGTCGCGGAGCAAGGGATCGTCGGCGCACTCCGTCTGCAGATAGTGAGCGCGGCCGTCGGCATCCAGGCGGCTGGCTGCAGCGAACAATGCCTCTATACGCGGCCAGATGTCCGGACCCGGCTCAATCATTGCGGAGCTCGTGTGCCAACCATGCTTTCGCCAGTCGCAGGTCGCGATCCACCGTCGCCGCGGAGACGTCCAGCGCTGCGGCCGTCTCGTCGTAGGTCATGCCGCCGAAGTAGTGCAGTACCAGCATGTCGCTTTTTCGTTCGTCGATCTTCGCGAGCGCTTCCAGCGCCTCGTCCAGCTCGACGATGTCCGTCGCCGTCGTGGCAGCGACACGCTCCTCGTCGAGCGTCAGCGGTGAAATACCGACGCCGCGTTTTTGGCTCCGCCGGGCTCGACCGTAGTCAACGAGAATACGTCGCATCGTGCGCGCGGCAAGCGCGAAGAAGTGGGCGCGATCCTTGAACGGCGTTCCTGCCTCGGAAAGCCGGACGAAGGCTTCGTTGACGAGTGCCGTTGCCTGCAGCGTGTGTCCGGGGCGCTCGCCGCGCATGTGGCGCGCGGCGATCCGATGCAGGTCGTCGTAGATCAACGGCGTGAGATCGGCGAGCGCGGCCTTGTCTCCGGAGAGCCAGTCGCGCAGCAGCATCGTGACGTTGGTTGAGGACATGGTGGCGCGGATCGAGCTCGGACCGTCGTTGGCCCTTGATAGCAAATCGACCGGACAGCCGCAATTGGCGAGGGCAACTGGCGGATCCGAATCTCCTTATCTAGACTGTCGCGAGGACCGTCCTAAACCAAAACAAGGAGCCAACCATGGCCGATGCAAGCACACCACCACCAGGCAGGACCCTTCTGGCCGCCGCCGCCGGAGGCTTCGGCGGCGCGATTCTCGGCGTCGTCGCGGCGACCACCTTGATGGGCGATGGCAACGATGGCAATGGCCAGGCCGCTGTCGAAGCCGCGCCGGACAAGGAGGTCGCCGTCGCCGTCGTCGACGAATAGGCGGTCGAAAAAAGTGCCCCTGCGGTGAGGGGATTGAAAAGCGAGCAAACCCGAACCGCGGGGCGCGTCTCAAGCTGTCGCGTCGTTGGTCTGATGCGTCCGGCGGCCAGACTTCAGGACGAAATCATGAACGAAAACAAGCAGTCTCCGGTGGACGGGCTCGAGCCACTTGCCGCGTACCGGGAATATCCCGTCGAGGAAATGTGCGAACGAGCCCGATGGTTTTATCGTGACATTGCCCGTCGCCGGTCGGTTCGCGATTTCGACAGCAGGCCCGTACCGAAAGAAGTTATCGAGCAGTGCCTGCTCGCGGCCGGCACCGCGCCGTCCGGCGCCAACCAGCAGCCCTGGCATTTCGCCGTCATCACCGACCCGGCCCACAAGAAGCAGATTCGCGAGGCGGCCGAGGCGGAAGAGCGCGAGTTCTACACGCATCGTGCGCCGAAGGAATGGCTCGATGCCCTGGCGCCGCTCGGTACCGATTCAAACAAGCCGTTTCTCGAAGAAGCCCCGGTCCTGATAGCGATATTCGCTCAGAAATACGGAGTCAACCCGGACGGCACCCGATACAGCCACTACTACTACCCGGAATCCGTGGGCATCGCCTCCGGGTTCCTGATCGCGGCATTGCATCACGCGGGACTGGCGACGCTGACACACACGCCCAACCCGATGAAGTTTCTCAACAGGATCTGTGGTCGTCCGTCGCTGGAGCGGCCGACCATCCTGCTGGTCGTCGGCTACCCGAAAGCCGGCTGCGAGGTTCCGGTCCATGGCGGCAGGAAGAAGTCGCTGGACGAGATCTCGAGCTGGTTGTAACGGCGCAACCAGGAGGACGTCTCTTTTCCGAACGGTACAGGCGGCCAATAGCGTGCTTCGATCCGCTGCCGCAGCGGGTATTCGTAAGGCCTGAGGCAAATGCACGAATATAAAGAGAATCGTGCATTTGCACGAATTCGGATTCTGCCCTATACTGCCTGCATGGCTACAGTAAGACGTAATATCCGGCCGGATCCGAGCCGTGTCCTGGGAACCGCACTATTGCGGGCAGCGGAGCGCATGGGCCTGTCCCGTGCCGAGCTCGCCCGGGTTGTCGGACGCGACCGCTCGAGCATCTCGCGCAGCGGCGTGGACCCCGACAGCAAGTCCGGGGAACTGGCGAAAATACTGATTCGCTGTTACCGCGCGCTGGCGGTGATGGTGGATGACAACCAGGACCAGATTCGCGAATGGCTTGCCACGCCGAATCGCCACACCGGCGGCATTCCCGAGCAACAGCTGCAATCGGTTGCCGGTCTGGTCGCCGTCAGCGAATACCTGGACGCAATACGTGGCAAAGTATGACGCCGGCTTCTGGCGCCGAGTACTTGGCCAGACCAAACCGGGAGTGCTTGCAGGAACGCTGCTGCGCATCGTCGAGAACCAGGAACAGAAGGTCACGGTGGCGCTGGTCGACACCTTCGAGGAACACGAGGTTCTCGAGGGCCTGCTCGAGGAATCGAAGCCGAATGCGGCCTTTCATGCGCGCCTGCTGCGCCTGGACTATTTGCTACAGACGCCCTGGCGATATCCGCCGCTCAAATGGGGCTCCCGCTTCGGTCGGCGATTTGAACCGAGCCTTTTCTACGGCGCGCTGAGCGACACGGCGCTGTTCGCCGAAGCGGCCTACTACCGGCTCGTGTTCCTGGAGGGGATGGAGACACCGTTCGGCGATCGCGTCATCAGCCAGTTCACCGTCTTCGAGGCCGCCTACCACACGGGCCAGGGCATCGATCTCACGTAGGCACCGTTCACCAGGTACAAGGCCGTTCTGCGACACAAGTCGAACTACCTGCCGTGTCAGCTGCTGGGAACGGAACTGCGCGAGCGTGGAATTGCCGCGATCAACTATTACTCGGCGCGAACGGACGGGGACGCGGTCAACGTAGCCCTGTTCGTGCCGGAAGCCCTCCGTTCCCGGAAGCATCGAAATCCCCGGCACGGCCTCGCCGAAACGCGCAAGGACGGCGTGAGTTTTCGGTTTGGCGATGCGCTGTACTCGTTCAGGCGAAAGGACTTCCTGCACAACGGGAAATTCCCGATACCGGCGTGAGCGGCAGGCTCGATGGCGAGCTCTCGCCTCCGATTGCGGACTGCGGGGTTGTGTCGGTTCCGCCTACTGCTGCCGGATCCATTCGTCGACTGTCTCGTCGAGAATGCCGAGCGGCATGGCGCCGTTCATCAGGATGAGCTCGTGGAAGGCACGCAGGTTGAATCGCTCGCCAAGCGTGCCCTCCGCACGCTCGCGCATTTTGAGAATAGCAATCTGTCCCGTCTTGTAAGCCGTTGCCTGGCCCGGCCAGACGACATAGCGCTCGATCTCCCGCGTGACTTCGTCCTCGGTATTGCCGGTCTTCTCGATCATGTAAGTAATGGCCTGTTCGCGCGACCACTTCTTCGCATGCATGCCGGTGTCGACAACGAGTCGCACGGCGCGAAACATTTCCGCCTGCAGTCGGCCAAGATCGCCGAGCGGGTCGTCTGCATACATGTCCATGTCTGTCTTCGCCATGCGCTCGGCATACAGCGCCCAGCCTTCCGTGTACGCGCTGAATGGTGACAGCTTGCGTAACAGCGGTACGTTCTCGATCTTTTGCGACAATGAAAGCTGGAAGTGATGACCCGGCGCAGCTTCGTGATAAAGCAGCGTTGGCAGCGTCCAGCGGGGATTGTCGGTGGTGTTCTTGAGGTTGATGTAGAAACGCCCGGGGCGCGAACCGTCCAGCGCCGGCTGATTGTAGTAGCCTCCCGGTGCAGAGTCCTGCGAGTACTCCGGCACGCGCACGATTTCCAGCGGCTGGTCCGGCAGCGTAATGAAGTAGTCGCCGGCCCTCGACATGACGTCGTCGTTGAGTTCGACGAGGTAATCCAGCATCTGCTGGCGGCCATCGTCGTCGTTGGGGAAATTGTGCTCCGGGTCCTGCATCAGCACCTTGACGCGTTCGGTGACGCTGCCGTCGGTATATCCCTGCGCCACCAGGATTTCGTCCGCCTCCTGCTCGATGCGAGCCACTTCCGCAAGACCGACCTCGTGGATTTCGTCAGCGCTCATGTCGGTCGTCGTGTTCGATCGCAGGGCCACTTCGTAGACTTTGTCGCCCCCGGGGATACGCCAGATGCCGGCATCGTGGTCGGTATCGCCGAGCAATTCTTCGTAGAGCGCGATCATCGCCTGGTAGCCCGGGATTACCTGGTTCTCAACGGCTTTCGTCGCCTCGGCGAGCAGGTCGGCTTTCGTCCCGGCATCGAGCTTGTCGATCTCGTCCAGTTTTTCCGGAAGCGTCGTGACCAGCGGATTCTCCGCCGCGCCGCCCTCGATGAAGGCGCGCATGCCGACGAGGGATTTCTCGATGACGAAGTCCGGCGGCACGACGCCATGCGCGCGATCGTCCTCGACACGCGCTTTCGTTTCGGCGAGTACGCGGCCGAATTCGTTCAGGCGCGAAATATAGCGATGCACGCTCTTCTCGTTCTTGATGACGTGTGAGTCCGTCAGGAATTGGGGGAGATTGACGGTAACGCCGGAATTCTGCACCACGCGGTACCCGCCATATTCGATCTCCGCCTGTCGCACCAGGTCCTCGAAAAACCAGGCGGCGATGCGCCAGCTGAGAAGCTCCTGTCCTTCGAGACCGTCCGGCCCGTATTTGTCGAGACCGGCGCGTGCGCTCCTGAGCTTTTCGAGGGTCTTGGCGTCCTGCGCCCTGGTGTAGTCGGCAAGCTTGCCGCTGTGGAAATCCAGCGGCGTATTGTCGATCATGCCGAGCGAGGTGAGGAGCTCGGGCGAATCGATCGCCAGTTTCACCGTGACCTTGTTGATGTAGTTGTTCACACCCACCGGCGTGAACCAGAACCACATCGACGCGCCACCGGCCGCCAGTAGCAGCACGACGAGCAGGCCGCCCAATAGTTTCAGAAAGACTCGCATTGTGTTTCCCCTCTTGGCCGTCGCGTGGGATCGGCTTTCGATTGTTGTCCTGGCCGGCTCTCTGCAATCGAGATAGCTGCTATTCGATTGCGCTCGCCGATCGCATGGAAGTGATTAAGCGCCGCTCTGGACGGCAGCCGGGACTCGCATTATTGCACTTTGCTGAAAGAATCGCCTAATTGGCCCCATATTCGCCGTAATAGTGGCATTCCGTTTTTCTTGCGGTGGCGGGCATTATGCTGCGGCCAATAAAAACAGCAGGTCCGATCGTTCCGTTCGGGAAACGCAGGGTGTCACCTTTCGTCAAAGCAGGGTTATAGTAGTACTGTCCCCGCGATGGAAGAGCACTGCCTGTGACGCCAAAGAACAACGACAGCTGGTCCGGTCGCCTGGCCTTTATTCTCGCCTCCATCGGCGCCGCCGTCGGGCTCGGCAACATCTGGAAATTCCCCTACACGCTGGGAAGCAGCGGCGGCAGCGCGTTTGTCCTGGTTTACGTTATCGCGATCCTGCTGGTGGCTACGCCTATCATGCTCGCGGAAATGATTATCGGCCGGCGCGCCCGCAGAAGCGCACCCGCCGCGATGCAGACGCTGGCGCTGGAGCACGGCGCGAGCCGGAGATGGTCGTTCGTGGGCTGGATGGGCCTGTTCGCGCTGTTCCTTGTCCTGAGTTTCTACAGCGTGATCGCCGGCTGGACGGCAGCGTACCTGGTCAAGACCGCGAGTGGCTCGATGAGCGGACTGTCGCCTGCCGAGGTTGGTGCCAATTTCGGCAACTTCCTGCACGAGCCGGGACAGATGATTTTCTGGCACTTCCTGTTTACCGCGTCGACGGTCTTCGTTGTCTCTCGAGGTGTACGCATCGGTCTCGAGAGGCTGGTCAAGATCCTGATGCCCGCGTTACTGATCACGCTGGTCGCACTGGTCATCAACTCTGCCTTCGTCGGCGATTTCTCGGCGGCCATCGATTTTCTGTTCACGGCAGACATCAGCAAGTTGACGCCTGTGGTCGTGCTTGCCGCGGTCGGTCAGGCGTTCTTCTCGGTGAATGTCGGTGTCGGGGCCGTGCTCACCTACTCGGCGTATTTGCCGAAAGAGGTGAACCTGTTTCGATCGGCGATCATCGTGGCGCTGGGCGACACATTCGTTGCGCTGCTGGCCGGCCTCGCCATTTTTCCGATCGTGTTTGCAAATAATCTCGATCCGGGCGAGGGCCCGGGCCTGATCTTCGTGACCTTGTCCACGGCGTTCGCGCAGATGCCGGGCGGCGCCCTTATCGGCTCCGCGTTCTTTGCCATGATTATTTTTGCCGCGCTGACGTCATCGATTTCCATGCTGGAGTCGATGACGGCTCGCGTCTATGAAATTCGCGGCATATCGCGAACGGCAGCAGCGGTGCTGATCGGCAGCGGTACCTTCCTCCTGGGCCTGATAACCGTGTTTTCTTTCAGCACCTGGGAACACACCTATCCGCTGGGCCAGTTCGCCGTATTTGCCGGCAAGACGCCGTTCGACCTGATCGACTACCTGGTATCGAACATCCTGATGCCGCTGGGCGGCATGCTGTACGCGCTGTTCGCCGGCTGGTGGCTGACGAAGGACACCTGTCTCGACGAGATCGGCCTGAACGACGGCGCCGTGTTCAGACTCTGGTTGTTGTTGGTCCGCGTCATAGCACCGCTCGCGGTTGCCGCGGTCTTCGTCTTCAACCTGGCGTAGGCAAGAGGCAGGTGATCACAGGCGGTGCCCGGACCGATGGCCGAATCCGGCAGAAACATCCGTCGCGTGTCATCCCGCCGGGTATCTGATTGACAGCGCATCTGATCTAAGGGGGTCGCAGGAACATGGGCAAGCGCATTCGCGAAAAAGGCATCAGCACCCGTGCGATACACGCGGGCGAAGACAAGCGCTCGGACACCGGCGCTTCCGCTCCGGACCTGGTCATGTCGAGCTCGTTCCTGATCGACGAAGAGGTGAGTTTCTCGGCCAACAACCTCGACGCCGATTCGCCCTACATCTACACGCGCTGGTCCAATCCGACGATTGCCCAGCTGGAGGAAAAACTCTCGGCCCTGGAACAGGCCGAGGCCAGCATTGCTCTTGCATCCGGCATGGCGGCAACGACCGCGGTGCTGCTGCAGTTCCTGAGCAGCGGCGATCATCTGATCATCAGTAGCACGAACTATCCGGGCACCGCCGAGTTTGCGCGGCAGTCCCTGCCGCGCTTCGGCATCGAGGTCACGCCGGTCGATACGCGTGAGCCTGCGAACATTCGCAACGCGCTGCGTCGCGAAACGAAGATGATCTGGCTGGAAACGCCATCCAACCCGCTGCTGCGACTCGCGGATATCGCCGCGGCATCCGAAATCGCGAAGCAGCAGGGGGCAATGCTGGCTGTTGATTCCACGTTTGCGACGCCGATCGCCACGCGGCCGCTGCAGCTGGGCGCCGACCTGGTGGTGCACTCCCTGACCAAGTACATCGGCGGCCACGGCGATGCGATGGGCGGATCCGTAAGTGGCTCGCAGGCCTTGATCTCGGAGCTGCGCGGTGAGGCCCTGACGCACTACGGCGCCGTGATCAGCCCCTTCAACGCCTGGCTCATAATGCGCGGCATGGCGACGCTGCCTATGCGCATGCGTGCACACGAAGAAAACGCAATGGCGATCGCGCGATTTCTCGGCAATCATCCGCGCGTCGAAACGGTGATCTATCCGGGTCTCGAATCGCATCCACAGCACGGGCTCGCAAAACGTCAGATGGACAACTTTTCAGGGATGGTGTGTTTCCGCGTTGCCGGTGCCAAGAGAGTAGCGCAACGCATGATGTCCGGGCTCGATGTGATCCACTACGCGGTCTCGCTGGGACATCATCGCAGCCTGATCTACCTGATGGAAACCGATGACCTGATTGGCTCGTCCTATCGCCTCGAGGGTGACGAGCTCGCCGACTACATCGCGACAGCCGGAGACGGGCTCTTCCGTCTCTCGGCGGGTCTCGAGGATGCCGACGATCTGTGCAGGGACCTCGAGCGCGTCCTGTAGACCGGATATTTCACCCGTTGGCGCGCTCTCGCTGAGTCCCTGATTGCCGAAGGCAACTATATCGTGTCGTCTCCAGGAATTAGCCGGCAGGGATCGGTGTTGAGAATGCTCGCCAGCTGTTCCTCCGCTTCCTTGAGATCGGTGATGTCGAGGCCGCAGCCGACTATTTCCCTAAAGGCGCCGTCGTCGTCGTCGACTCGCTTCATAATAGTCCGGATCCAGCGGTAACTGCCGCTCCTGTGCTTGAAGCGGTGATCGAATATCGCTTCCGATTGAGCTTCTGCCAGTCGTTCGTCGCCGGCCAGGAAATCCTGTCGATCTTCCGGGTGCATGAGCCAGGTCAGGAAGTGCGGGTCGCTCTGCATTTCTTCCTGTGTGAAGCCCAGCAGGTCCTCGGCCTTGTTGTTCAGAAAAACACTGGAAACCCGGGTGTCGCGAAGCGACGCCCCCTTGCGAAACAGGATCGCCGGTATCGCCGCCGGTTCGACATCGCAGCCGGAAAGCGTGCAGCTATCGGCGGCGCGACTCGAGAGGTCGCCGTCCTCTTTCGGCCAGAGCTGCCGTCCGATCATGATCGTGTCCAGCAGGCTGATCGCAAGCAGCGCAATGCCGGCCGCGACGACAATCGACGCCGCAATTTCCGAATATCGGACGATAGCGAGGCCTCCGATCGCGGCTTCGGGCGTTACCAGGATCAGTAACTCGACAAGCTTCGCCAGCATGATGCCGCCGGCACCGTATTGCGCCAGGGCAATGACCCGGCGAAGTTGCGCAGTTTCGTTGCGGCGCGCTTTCCACAGCGCGTAGAAGACGAACGCGGCAATGGCCAGGGTCGTCAAAATGAGCAGGACATCGATCATCATCGTGTCACCTGTATGCGTGCAGCAGCCGGCGAAGTGAGCCGGCTTCGAGTGTCTTCAGGGTTTCGGCGAGCTTTTCGATCCTGACTCGCTCGAGATCGCAGCAGGCAAACGGAATCGGTGCCTTTTTCGGCGGCAGACGCTGCCACCAGGAATCCTTTACACCTATCGCCTGCAGGCCGGCGAATCGCGGGTTGCGCCGCACTTCCCTCAGCAGCTCGCAGCAGCAGATGTGCTCCTGGCTTTGCCCCAGAATTACGAAGTCCGGTCGGGGTGCATTGAAGTAGGGCATGTCTTCGCGAAGATAGGCCATGGCCTCCATCAGGTCCGCAACCCGATGCATTCGACAATCGATCCCGGCCTTGTCGAGCGACTTCTTCACGAGGCCAGAGCGCTCCGAGGAGTGTTCCACGAGCAGGACGTGCAGCCGCTCGTTTTCGTCAATATCAACCATCTCGTAGTCCAATAGCTTGCGCGCGGCAATATGGGCCGCAGATGCCATATGTCTTTGCAGAAATCGTGCCAGTAATCGGAGGGATGGCCGGAAGAAGACGTTTTTACGATTAAAAAGAATAACTTAAGGTCGCTGCCGCGGCGAGATCGCAAGCATCGGCGCCACGAATTTTCGTGGGCTGCTGCCGAACCCACGATATAGCGTGGCTTAACTACAGGGCTTGTGCTATGACTGTGCGGAGACTCTCTTGGAGTGACGGCAGTGGTTGGCCTTTTCCGGGCAAGACAAGAACGGGTCCCCTTCGAGCATTTCGTCGGCGATCTTTCCTTGCGGCTTACAGAAGTCGATGACGCCAACATAAATTCCAGGCTCAAATCGGTGATGCGCGACATCGGCGGGCGTTACGATGTCGACCGTGTCGTATTGCGCTGGCTGCCGATGGATCGACCCGAGGCCGACAGCCGTCTCCTTGAAGTGGCAGCGGCCTGGTCGCGGACATCGAAACCCGTGCCGGACTTCGCGCCCCAGGACGTCCCGTGGTTCATGCGGCAGGCGCGAGACGGAAACCCCGCTTTCGTTGACAAAATTTCGCAAATTCCATCGGAAACAGATCGCCGGGCGTGCCGTTCGAGAAATATCGTGTCTGTCGCTGCGATGCCGCTAGCCATTGGCACAGACCTGATCGGCGGCCTGACCCTGACCGGATC
>JBFELT010000072.1:0-14073 GCA_041552015.1 Woeseiaceae bacterium | reverse complement strand
GAGAATGGCAATTTCCTGGGCAGCGTCGGCCGCTAACTGCGACGTTGTCGCAACAGCAATCCGGGTCAAAGCGATTCCAGCCGTTTCAGGATAAGAAGACCCGCCTTCAGAAGTGAATAACGGAGCGAATGCTTTTGCCTTCATGCATCAAGTCGAAAGCCTTGTTGATGTCCTCGAGTGGCATCGTGTAAGTGATGAACTCGTCGATCTTTATGTCGCCATCCATATATTGCTCTACCATGCCGGGCAGTTGTGAACGGCCCTTGCATCCGCCGAAAGCCGTTCCGCGCCAGACGCGCCCCGTGACGAGTTGAAACGGCCGCGTCGAAATCTCCTGGCCGGCACCCGCGACGCCGACGATTACCGATTCGCCCCATCCTTTGTGGCAACACTCGAGCGCGGAGCGCATCAGCTGCGTATTGCCGACACACTCGAATGAATAGTCAACTCCGCCGCCTGTGAGCTCGACGATAACATCCTGGATCGCTGCCTCTTGGTCTTTGGGGTTGACGGTGTCCGTCGCGCCGAGCTGCTTCGCCAGTTCGAACTTGTCGGTGTTAATGTCGATCGCCACGATCCTGCCGGCTTTCGCAATCGTAGCGCCCTGGATGACGCTCAAACCTACGCCGCCGAGCCCGAAAACGGCGACCGTCGAGCCGGGCTCTACCTTCGCGGTGTTGAGAACCGCGCCGATGCCGGTCGTGATTCCGCAGCCCAGCAGGCAGACTTTTTCCAGTGGCGCGGACTTGCTGATTTTCGCAACGGCAATTTCGGGCAGCACCGTGTATTCGCTGAAGGTGGAGGTACCCATGTAGTGATAAACGGTCTTGCCGTTATGCGAGAAGCGCGAGCTGCCGTCCGGCATCAGGCCCTGGCCCTGCGTGACCCGAATGGCCTGGCAGAGATTGGTCTTTCCGGATGTGCAGAAACTGCACTCGCCGCATTCCGGCGTGTACAGAGGAATTACGTGGTCGCCAACGGAAACGGAGGTCACACCCTGGCCGATTTCTTCGACGATCGAGCCCCCCTCATGTCCGAGTACCGATGGGAAGATGCCTTCCGGATCTTCTCCGGAAAGCGTGAACGCGTCCGTGTGGCAAACGCCGGTGGCAATATTTCGCAGCAGTACCTCACCGGCTTTCGGGCCTTCGAGGTCCAGCATCTCAATTTCAAGAGGTTTGCCTGCTTCCCAGGCAACGGCAGCGCGTGTCTTCATTGTTCGATTACCCCGAATTCGCGTGGTGATAGTTCGTGAAGTATTGATGCGACGATCCCTGCGAATATTCGCATGATTGCCGGGGCCGCGACAGTCGGCACTCGGCCACGGCATGACGGTCGTTCACGTTTCGTTCATAATTCTATTAAAAACAATAGCTTGCCTTCATTCCTGGTTCATGTTCAACGGCCTATGGTAGGGCCGCAGCATGGATATGGAACAGGAGACTGATATGAACAAGATTATTGCAGTTGCGATCGCAGCCGGTGGGCTGCTGTTTCTGGGCTCGCCCGACGCGGCCGCTCATACCGAGGTGCGATTCTCGTACGAGCCGTCACCCTACTATCGCTATGACGTCAGGCGCGCGCATGCCATGCCACGCTGGCTCAAGCGAGACAGGGCCTTTCGTCACTGGTACAAGCACACTGGCCTGCGAAAGCACAAACACCTGACCTGGCATCGACTGTTCAGCATCTACCGCTGGGAGAGCGTGCAGCGGAGAGGGCACCGTCATGCCTATCGCATTGCCAGGTACTACGATGACTACGGCAATGCGCATCCTGAGCGGAGGCGGCGCCACGGAAACAAGCGCTAGCCTGGGCGTGACTCCGACGACAAAGCCGGCCTGAAAAGCTTCGGGCCGGCTTTCACTACGAACGCGTCTGCTGTAAAACAGGACACCCCATGTAACCGAAAAACCGCCGTGAACCATGACTCTTGACGAACTGCGCCAGAATCTCTCAGCCGTGGACCGGCGTCTTGTCGAGCTAATCGCCGAACGGCAAAGAATCGTCGGCGAGATTGGCAAAAGCAAGCTCAGCAGCGGGGCCGGCACGCGAGACTACGCACGAGAGAAAGAAGTGCTGAACCTGGGTCGCAAACAGGCGACGGAGCTCGGTGTCGATCCCGACCTGGTCGAAGGGCTGCTGCAACAGCTTATCCTCACCTCCCTCGAGAGCCAGGAGCGTGACCGGGTCATTGCGGAAGGAAAGGGCAATGGTCGTCGCGCGCTCGTCATCGGTGGCGCCGGCAAGATGGGTCGCTGGTTCGTCGACTTTTTTTCGTCGCAGGGTTTCGAGACGACCGTAGCCGATACCTCGGTCACCGACGGGCCTGGTCGTTTCAGCAACTGGACGGACGCCGGCGTGGATTTCGACTACATCGTGGTGGCCGCACCGCTGGCCGTATCGGGCCGAATTCTCGCGCAGCTCGCTGTACTCAGACCCAAGGGACTGGTGTTCGACATCGGCAGCCTGAAGTCGCCGCTGATGGACGGACTCCGGGAACTCGCGCGATCGGGTTGTCGAGTGACCTCACTGCACCCAATGTACGGGCCTGACACGAGACTGCTGTCAGGCCGGCATCTTATCTTCTGTGATGTCGGAGACCACGAAGCAACCGAAGCCGCCAAGGCACTTTTTGCCTCCACCATGGTGGAACAGCTCGACATGAGTCTCGAGGATCACGATCGACTCATCGCCTACGTCCTCGGACTGTCACATGCCCTGAACATCGCGTTCTTTACGGCACTCGCTGAAAGTGGCGAGGCTGCGCCCAGGCTGGCGCGAATGTCGTCCACAACATTCGATTCACAGTTGCTGGTATCCGCCGCGGTTGCCGGCGACAACCCGCACCTGTACTTCGAGATTCAGAATCTGAACAAATTCGGACTCGGACCACTCGATGCGCTCTGCGACGCCGCGAACAGAATTCGCGACACGGTGGCCGGCGGGGATGAAGCGGCATTTGTCGATCTGATGAAGAAAGGCCGCGACTACCTGGCATTGCGGGGCTGAGCGCATGGCGTCTGTCGAAGAACTCACCGAACAGCTGGACGCACTGCGCGACAAGCTCGAGGCGATGACTGCCGCGATCGCGAGCAACGACGAAAAAATGAAGCGCACGCATCGGCGTGAGCTGCGATTGCTGCAGGCCGACACGCTCGACGCGCTGATTTACGCCCTGACGGAGGGCCTGCGCGTCAGCTACAGGCTGGAGTATGTCAGCCTGGTGCTGTGCGATCCGGACCATGATATTCGCCACCTGCTGCTCGCCAACGGCACGCCCGCTGAAGATTTTCCCAATCTGCTCGTGGTCGAGTCGATGACCGGACTCGCCCCGCAATTTATTGCGCTGCAAAGACCCTGGCTCGGCCCGTACCGGCATTGCGACCATCAACTCATCTGCCCGGGGGCAGGTGATTGCGGGAGTATTGTGATAATCCCCCTGACGCACCGCCAGAAGCTGCTTGGAAGTATCAATCTGTGCAGCGCGGATCCGCAGCGCTTCACCGCCTCGCATGCGACCGATTTTCTTGCGCACCTCGGTGTCATAGCGTCTTTCTGTATCGAGAATTCCATTAATCGCGCGCGCCTGCTGCGCAGTGGATTCACGGACGTACTTACCGGCTGGCACAATCGCCGCTATCTCAGCCTGCGGCTAACCGAAGAACTGGCGCGTGCGCGGCGCGACGGCACCCGGATCGTTTGCCTGATGCTGGACATCGATTACTTCAAGCGGGTGAATGACAGCTGGGGACACGCGGCCGGCGATGTCGTGCTGCGCGAGATCGCACAGAGGATAGAGTCGCAGGTTCGCGCCAGCGATGTCGCCGCACGCTATGGCGGCGAGGAATTCATCGTGCTGTTACCGGGTACCGATGTCGATTCCGCGAAGTTACTGGCCGAGCGCATCCGCGAGTCTGTTTCGAGTACGCCCATCGAACTCCCGGGCGGTGACACGGTTACTATTACGGCGTCGATCGGAATATCGGAGGTGCAGCCGCCGCCTGACGCCGATGACCTGAAGACGGTCGGCGACTCGTTGATTGCGCGAGCCGACGTTGCTTTATATGCCGCGAAATCGGCCGGCCGCGATCGCGTGGTCGTGGAGGCCGCGTGAGATTCCTTTCCGCATGCCTGTTGCTGGGCGCTATTGCTCTCGCCGCCTGCAACTCTGGCGAGCCGGGGCGGCCGCCGGCGCCGGTGGTCGTTTATGCCAGCGCCGAACAGGAACAGGGATTGCTGGAAGCGTTCGCGGCGTTCAGTGCCGAGACCCGCATACCGGTCACGCTGAAGGTGGCGGACAGCGCGGCCAACACCGACCGCGTCATCAGGAACGAGGGCACGCCGGCGGCGGATGTGTTGATTACGTCCGGCGTCAGCGAAATCTGGCGGGCCGGCGACGAAGGCGCGCTGCGGCCCCTTACTTCGTCGGCCTTCGCGGCGTTGCCGTCGGTGCTGAAGGACCCCGATCGCATGTGGGCGGCGATCGGTGTCCGTTACGCGATGATTGGCGCCGCGCCAGGTGCGACAGACACGACGGTGCAGGACTACAGTGATCTTGCGAGGTCCGAGCTGCGTGGCAAGGTCTGCCTTACGTCCTCCGAACTGCCAGCGAACCGTGCGCTTATCGCGATGCTCGTCGAGGACGTGGGCGTGAAACCGGCCGAACGAATGGTGCGTGCCTGGGTGCGAAACCTGGCGGCATCGCCGTACGCGACCCAGTCGCAGCTCTTCGACGCCTTGAGGACCGGAAGCTGTCAGTATGCGATCGTTTCCGTCCAGGGCGATGCAGAGGCTTTTTCGAGAATTTCGCCAAGTCCGCTTTATCTCGATATCGATGCGATCGGCATTGCTCGGCACGCCGGGCAAGCGGAGTCGGCGCAGACACTGGTGGAGTGGATGCTGAAGTCGAACCCGGTGGGCGAGCCTGAGTTGTCGAACGGCAAGAACATCGGGCTCGCCGGCTGGCGGGGCGAGGAAGCCAGGCTGCTCGTCGAGCGCGCCGGCTACCGGTAGCGTTCCTGACGGACACGGCTCATCAGCACAAGGAAAAGCGGCACGCCAATTGCTGCAGTCAGCGCTCCGACGGGCAACTGTCGCGGTGCCATCACCGTACGTGCCAGCGTGTCCGCCACCACCAGTAGCGCGCCGCCAGCCAGCGCCGACGCCGGCAACACCACGCGATGGTCGCTCCCGGCGACCAGTCGCACCAGGTGTGGAACGACCAGGCCGATGAACCCGATGACGCCAACGGTCGTAACAGAGACAGCGGTTGCCAGAGCCGCTGCGGCGAATATCAGGTAGCGCGCCCCGCGAACCGGGAGGCCGACAATCGATGCCTGCAACTCGCCGCGCGACAGCACGTTCAGGTGCCGGGCGCCCAGCGTTCCGGTGACGACGAGTGCGCCGAGTAGCCAGAGGCAGCGAGCAGGCTCGAAGGCAAAGCTCAGGTCGCCCATCAGCCAGAAAAGCATACCGCGAAGGTTCTGATCGGGTGTCAACGCGAGAATCAGCGTCGTTGCTGCGCTGAATCCGGCGGCCAGCACGACGCCCGTCAACAGCAGGCGTGCCGGGGTCCAGCTGCCCGTGCCGTGCGCAATCGAGAACACCAGCAGCGTCGCCGCCATCGCACCACCGAATGCCGACAGGTCGACCGCGGCACTCCCGAACCCGAGCAGCATCGCGAGGAGGGCGGCAACCGCCGCGCCGCCGGAGCTGCCGAGTATGTAGGGTTCGGCGAGCGGGTTGCGCAACAGCACCTGCATGAGAACACCGGCGACCGCCAGCAGGCCGCCAACCGCGAAAGCCGTCATGGCCCGGGGTAGCCGCAGTTCGATGACGAGCGCGCGCACCTGGGTTGTCGCATCACCACGTAGCGCGCCGAGCGTCTCGGACAGGCTGACCTCGGCGCTGCCCGAGGCGAGTGCAACGAAGAACGCAGCAGCGACGATCAGCAGCAGGACCAGAAACAGGACTGCATTGCGGCCTGCGAACAACGAAATTCTCCTGGGGCGATTGCCGAAGGATAGTGTAAAGTAAACGGCAGTCAGAGTTTTAGTACGGTTGCAATGGACAACGATTGGATAGACGCCGACGGGTTCCGCGCCAATGTGGGCATCATCCTTGCGAACGACGACAACAAGCTATTGCTGGGCGGTCGCGTTGGTGCCAAGGGCTGGCAGTTTCCGCAAGGTGGGATGCTTCATGGCGAAGATCCCCTCGATGCAATGTTTCGCGAACTTCACGAAGAAGTCGGTCTCGAGGCCTGCGATGTAGACGTGCTCGGTGTCACCAGTGACTGGCTGCGTTACCGCCTGCCGGAAAAATTTATCCGTCGCTCCAGCAAGCCACTCTGCATCGGCCAAAAACAGCGCTGGTTCATACTGCGACTCATCTCCGACGACAGCAGGGTCCGTTTCGATCGCTGCAGCAAGCCTGAATTCGATCGCGTGCGCTGGGTTCCATATTGGCGGCCCGTCAACGAGGTCATCTATTTCAAGCGCCGCGTCTACGCGCGTGCATTGTACGAATTAGGGCCGGCGGTCTTTCCGGAGGGCATGCCGCAGAGGCCGCGGTGGTGGCCTAAACGCTGGCGCGCAGCCTTTGAAAAAGATATCGCGCGGTCGACGCGTTCGGCTGACGAGACTGGCAATCCGTGACCTGGTGCACTTCTGTTTGATCGGTCCACCGCGTAACATAACGTCTCTTTTGCCCAAAGCCGGATAATGAAGCGCTGTGGCCAGCAACTCTCATCGAAAGCACACGAACCGACGGAACTGGTTGCTGACCAGTGTCGTGCTCGTGCTGATTGCGATTAGCGGCTACCTGATTTTCGAATTTGGCCGTATTTCAGCGGGTTACGATATTGTCGACGTTGCCAGGGAGCGCCAGGCCTATGCCGTACGCATCACGACGCTCGACGAGGAGATTGAAGGACTGAAACAGGATGTCGCGTTGCTCGAAACACATCGGGAGATCGACCGGGCCGCGTACAAGGAGGTTGAAGCGAGCCTGATGTCGCTGCAGGCCAAGATACAGGAGCAGCGCGATGCAATCGCTTTCTACCGGGGCATTGTGTCGCCAAAAGACGGCAATTCAGGTCTGCGAGTGCAGGATTTCAGGCTGACCCGGGGCAACGCGGAACGGGAATTCAATTTGCGGCTGGTGCTGGTGCAGGCCATGCAGCATGATCGCAAGGTATCCGGCAATGTGGCGCTCAGCGTCGAAGGCAGCCAGGATGGCGTGGAGGCCGTGTATACCCTGCAGCAGCTGATTCCTGAAGAGGCAGAAGCGGACTGGCCTTTCTCTTTTCGCTACTTTCAGGACTTTGACCGACAGCTCATCCTGCCGGACGGCTTCACACCGGCGCGCATTCGTGTTGAAGTGCGGTCGAAAACCCGGTCGATACAGAGTATCGAGGAAAGCTATGACTGGACGACGAGCCGGGGCTGATCGGCGTCGCGGCCGGGAATCGTGCATTGGAGAAGAAAATAGATGTTCGGCAAGAAGCAGCACAGAAACACCAGGACGGAGTCCCTCGTGGGTTCCAACACGAAAGTCAATGGCGACCTGCATTTTCGCGGCCGCTGTCATGTCGAAGGGCTGGTCAAGGGTGGCGTGACGGCCGATCCTGATACGGATTCGGAGCTGTTTATTATCGATAGCGGCACGGTTGAAGGCGGCGTTACGGTGCCTTATGTCTATTTGAATGGCATCGTCCGGGGCGACGTATTTGCCAGTCAGCGGGTGGAACTCGGGCCAACGGCGCGTGTCATTGGCAATGTGTATTACAATCTCATCGAAATGGCTATTGGCGCGGAGATCAACGGCAAGCTAGTGCACCAGCCGGAGGGGCAGGTTCCGCTGCTGGAGCAAACGACGCGAATTGACGAGTCGGCCGATATCGCCGCCGAGACGTCCTAGTCGGTTCAGCTAATCAGGAAGAGTCAATCATGGCAACTGCAGCAACACAGGCACCACCTTCACCACCCAGCGTCATATTTACGGACGCGGCGGCTGCCAAGGTGGGCGAATTAATCGCCGAGGAAGACAACCCCAATCTCAAGCTCCGCGTGTTCATCTCGGGCGGGGGTTGTTCCGGATTTCAGTACGGATTTACGTTTGACGAGGACGTCGAGGATGGTGACAGCCAGGTGGAGAACCAGGGTGTCATGCTTCTGATCGACCCGATGAGCGTGCAGTATCTCATGGGGGCGGAGATCGACTACAAGGAGGATCTCCAGGGAGCGCAGTTCATCATTCGGAATCCAAATGCACAAACAACCTGCGGCTGCGGATCCTCTTTCACAGTCTGAGATTGCTCCACCAGAGATCATTGCTGCCGTTGATCTGGGCTCAAACAGCTTTCACATGATCGTCGGCGAGCTGCGGCATGGCCAGCTCGCTATCCTGGACCGAATTCGCGAAACCGTCCGGCTTGCAGAAGGGCTGTCTGCCACGGGCGATATTCGTGACTATGCCCGCGAACGCGCTATCTCCTGCCTGTCACGCTTCGGCGAACGACTCCGCGACATGCGCGCCGGTACCGTTCGCGCAGCCGGAACCAGCACCATCCGGCGGGCGCGTGAGGACTCGACGTTCATGAGCGAGGCTGAGGCGGCATTGGGTCATCCAATAGAAATTATCTCCGGTATCGAGGAAGCGCGCCTCATTTATAACGGCGTCACGCACAGCACGCCGCCCACCGATGGCCTGAGACTGGTCATGGACATTGGCGGCGGCAGTACCGAGCTTATTCTCGGTGTCGCTGCAGAGCCTAGAGCACTCGAGAGTCTGAACATGGGCTGTGTCTCCATGACCGAACGCTTTTTCGCGGACGGCAGGCTCAGTCGCGAAGCTTTCGACAAGGCGCGCATGGCGGCGAGGCTGGAGCTTCGGCCCGTGAAGGCGTTTTTTCGCAATCCCTCCAGCATCGAGACGATCGGCACGTCCGGTACGATTCGTGCTACCCGTGATGTGGCGCAGCAGCTCGGCATCAGCGAGTCCGGGTTGACCGCCGCTGCTGTTGACCAGCTCATCGACAGGGTGCTGGAGTTTGACAGCATCGACAAGCTCGTGCTGCCGGGTCTGTCCGAGCGGCGCGCGCAGGTGTGGGCGGGTGGCTTGTCGATCCTTGCCGAGCTGATGCACGTGTTGAGGATCCACGAGTTGCAGATTTCCGACGGCGCTTTGCGCGAGGGGCTGCTCTACGATCTGCTCGGCCGCCTGCAGCATGAGGATGCGCGCGAGCGCACCGTGATTGCGATGGCCTCGCGCTATCACGTCGATACCGAGCAGGGCAAACGTGTCGCAGAAACAGCCGCACTGCTGCATCGGCAGTGCGCCGAGATGTGGGGACTGCAAACGGATTTCGAGACACGCGTGCTGGATTGGGCCGCGCGCCTGCATGAGATCGGTCTCGATATCTCGCACGACGGCTTCCAGCGCCACGGCGCCTACATCGCCGAATATGCCGACATGCCCGGTTTTCCCAGGGCGGAACAGCGATACCTCGCGTTCCTGATCGGCGTGCAGCGGCATCGCCTCGACGCGGCCAGGATCAAGTCCCTGCCGAAGGCCTGGCGAACATCAGCCCTGCGCCTGGCCATACTGCTGCGCATCGCGGTACTGCTCAATCGCGGTCGAAGTGCCGACGCGGCGCCGGCGCTGGGTATCACCGTGGATGGGGAGTCCATCGAACTGAATTTCGATGCCGACTGGCTTTCCGAAAACCCGCTCACCGTTGCAGATCTCGAGCGTGAGCAGGAATTTCTGAGAGATGTCGGCTACAGTCTGCAGGTTCTCAGCCAGCCGCCCTGAGTGGCGATTAGTGCGGAGCCGCAAGTTCCTCGAGGAAGGTTTCCTGCGCCGAGATGCGCTCGTCGTCGCCGGGTGCCAGGCGCACATAGCTGCCATCCCCGTTCAGCACCCAGGCCTGGCAATTGTCCTTCAGAAAAAGCTCGAGATCGTGCCTGATCTGTTCTTTCATCGCTTTCTGACGGATTTCAAAGCAGGACTCGTTTCGTCGGAACATGCTCCGGTCCATCCAGTCGGCGCTGCCGCAGTAGAACTCCTCGTTTCCGTCATTCAGGAAGTAGTAAACACGTGAGTGCTCGAGGAAGCGGCCGACGATCGAGCGCACATGAATGTTTTCTGACAGGCCCTCTACGCCCGGACGCAAGGAACAGATGCCTCGCACGATGAGATCGATTTTTACGCCTGCCTGGGAAGCCGCGTAGAGCTTGTCGATCAGCTGCGATTCATTGAGCGAATTGACCTTGGCGACAATGCGCGCGCTCTTGCCGGCCTTCGCATGGACTATTTCGCGATCGATCTTTTCAATGAGTGCTTCGAACAGATTGAAAGGCGATGCCAGCATGCGCGTCAGGTCACCGGCTTCGGTCAGACTGGTTAGCTGCAGAAACAACTTGTGCACGTCCTCGCCGAGCCGCTGGCTGCTGCTGAGGTAGCCATAGTCGGTGTAAACCGAGGTCGTCGCGTGATGGTAGTTGCCGGTACCCAGATGTACGTAGCGAACAAGGCGGTCCGACTCGCGTCGTACGACCAGCATCATCTTGGCGTGTGTCTTGAATCCGACCAGGCCGTACACGACGTGAGCGCCCGCTTCCTGCAGGCGGTTGGCCAGCGCGATGTTGGCCGCCTCGTCGAACCGGGCCATCAGCTCGATAATAACGGTCACCTCTTTGCCGGATCGCGCCGCCATCACCAGGTGATCGACAATCGGTGAATCGGCGCCGGTCCGGTAGAGCGTTTGTTTGATCGCGAGTACATCCGGATCGGCGGCCGCCGTCGACAGGAAATCGATGACCGGTGCAAACGACTGATAGGGATGATGAAGCAGGACATTCTTCTTCGCGAGAATCGAGAAGATGTCCTCGTTACTGAGCAACTCTTCCGGCAGACCCTGAGTAAACGGCTTGTAAAGCAGCTCCGGACGGTCGCTGATATTGCAGACCGTCGCCATTCGATTCAGATTGACCGGACCCTCGACGAGGTACATGTCGGGCTCCTGAAGGTTAAAATGGTCCAGCAGGAATTGCTGCAAATCCTCGGGGCAGCCGGCGCCGATCTCGATACGGACGGCGGCGCCGTAACGGCTCGCCTCGAGCTGGCCCTCCAGCGCGCGAACCAGGTCATTCACCTCTTCATCATCGACATAAAGATTGCTGTTTCGAGTAATCCTGAACTGATAACAGCCGCCCACGACCAATCCCGGAAACAGGCGGTCGACGTGCACGCGAATGATCGACGACAGAAATACGAAATTATGCTGGCCGGGCTGACTCAGTTCATCCGGCAGCCGGATGATGCGCGGCAAGGATCGAGGCGCCTGCAGCATACCGCGATGCCGGCGCCGGCCAAACGCGTCCTTGCCCTGCAGTCGTATTATGAAATTGAGGCTCTTGTTGAGAATCCTGGGGAACGGACGAGACGGGTCGAATGTGAGCGGCGTCAGGACCGGTACCACCTGCTGGTCGAAATAGTCGCTCAACCATGCCCGCTGCTTCTCGTCCCAATCGTCGCTCTGCACGAAGCGGACGCCCGCCTTGTCGAGTTCCGGGAACATGACCTGGTTGAGCAGCTGGTACTGCTGGCCAATGAGGTCGGCGACCCTGGGGCAGAGTTCGTCGAACAACACCTGCGCCGGTACCTGCTCCGGCCCCTGCGCGGGGGCGCCGAGCTCCATGCGCTGCTTCAAAGCTGCCACGCGAATCTCAAAGAACTCGTCGAGATTGGTGCAGCTGATACAGAGGAAGCGCAAGCGTTCCAGCAGCGGCACGTCGGGGTCCTGTGCCTGTGCCAGCACGCGTCGGTTGAACTCGAGCAGGCTGAGCTCACGATTGATGTAGGGCGTATTCATATGACGGTGTTGGACCTCTAGGCGTAGTGTATCGCGCCCAAGATCTTTTTGTGACTGGCCCCCGTCACACTTGGCAGGTTACCCGCCTGTTGCTTCGTCGTTCGCATCGCGAGCCAGGCGAACGCGGCAGCTTCCACCCAATCGGGGTCGAGACCCAGTTCCGAGGTGCTCTTGACGGCCTTGCCGGGGAGGCGCGTCTTCAATCGTGACAACAAGTCCTCGTTATGGACGCCGCCGCCGCACACGTAGACCTCGTCTGTCAGTGGTGCATGCTCGACGATCGCCTTTGACACGGTTGCTGCCGTCAGCTCACTCAGAGTCGCCTGCACGTCCACCGGTTTTTCACTGTCGGCGTGGAGATCGCGGAGCCGGTCAAGATTGAAATGCTCCAAACCGGTGCTTTTCGGCGGTTGCGACTCGAAGAACGGGTCCGCAAGCAGGGCATCCAGCAGGCGGCCGATAACCTTGCCGCTCGCCGCCCACTGGCCGTCGCGGTCGTAGGGCAGACTTCGCTGCCTGCTGATCCAGGCATCGAGCAGCGTGTTGCCGGGGCCCGTATCGAAGCCGGAGACGGCCGCGTTGTCGCCCGGCAACACGGTAATGTTTGCAATGCCGCCCAGGTTGAGCACCACGCGATGCGTAGTCCCCGAACCGAACAGCCACGCATGAAACGGCGGGACCAGCGGTGCGCCCTGGCCTCCTGCCGCGATATCGGCGCGCCGGAAGTCCGACACGGTGGTTATGCCGGTACCCTCGGCAATCGTCGCGGCGTCACCAATTTGCAGTGAAAAAGCCTGGTCTCCGAGCGGCTGGTGGCGCAGGGTCTGGCCGTGACTTCCAATGGCCGCGATATCGGCTGGATCGATGCCGCATTCCGAAATGACGGCCAGGGCGGCGTCACGAAAACACTCGCCGACCCGGCGATCGAGGGCGCCGAGCTGATCGAGGCCACAGGCCTGTGGTCTGTCGACGGCGGCACGCAGCTGCAACTTGAGTTCCGGCGGATAGGCGTGCACGAGCGACGCTCGGATCCGCAACGCGTCCTTGTCAATATCCGCAAGTACGGCGTCGATGCCGTCCATACTCGTGCCGGATATCAGGCCGATGTAATGTTCAGGCATGCAGGGACCGTTGCCGGAACTACTGGCTGCCGAAACCGAGGGACGCCACCTGGGTTCGCTTGAACTGCTCGAGTTCCTGGATGATGGGTTTTGCCGTCGCAAGAAACTGTTCGCGATATTCCTCGGCGATCGGCTCGGCATCGGGCAGGGAAACCGTGCGCGGGTTGCGGTGTACGCCGTTGACACGATATTCGTAGTGCAGATGGTTTGCGGTGGCGAGCCCTGTCGCGCCAACGTAGCCGATCGTCTGCCCCTGGCGCACTCGCGTGCCCAGCCGCGCTTTGTCTGCGTACGCGGACATGTGCGCATACAGCGTCGTTATATTGCCGCCGTGCTGAAGGATCACGGCTTTCCCGTAGCCTGACTTCGTGCCACGAAAAATAACCTTGCCGTCGCCGGCCGCCTTGATCGGCGTGCCGCGAGGCGCCGCGTAGTCGACACCGCGGTGCGCCCGTATGGTATTAAGGATCGGATGGCGCCGATTCGGGTTGAAGTTCGAGCTTATTCGCGTGAAGTCTACCGGGTTGCGGATGAAGGCCTTGCGAACGCTGTTTCCCTCGGGCGTGAAGTAGTCGCTGCGATCGTTCTTGTCTTTGAATCGAATCGCCTGGATAGAACGGCCATTGTTATTGAACTCGGCCGCAATAATTTCGCCGTCAGTGACGAACTCGCCGTCCTGCCAGATTTCCTCAAACTGAATGTAGTAGTTGTCACCAGATCGGATGTCGAGTACGAAATCGACGTCCCACGCGAAAATCCCGGCGACATTCATGATCACTTTGTCCGACAGGCCAGCTTCCGCAGCACTCTCGAACAGCGACGTGTCGATAACACCGTAAGCGTGCCGCTTGCGTATCTCGACCGGCCGCTCGATCACGACCGGTTGGCCGCTCTGTATCGCGATGCTGACGTGGGGCTCGTGACCCCGTTGCGCGACGGCATGAACCTGGTCGCCAAGGAGTTCGTGGCCTGTCAGGTGGACGACCCCGGAGTTCTCGTGCTCTCGAAGCTCGCGGGAGCCGGCAACACGATGCACGAAGCCGTGCGCGGAAACCCGTACGACATCGACGG
>JBFELT010000071.1:0-14458 GCA_041552015.1 Woeseiaceae bacterium | reverse complement strand
TGCTTGTCAGCGCCGGCTGCGTTTTGACGATGGACCTGGGTTTCTGGTTCCTGAGCCCCCAACTCGGCTGGTATGTGGGCCTGTCGGGGCTTCTCCACGGGTTTCTGGCCGCTGGCCTCACCCAGAGGCTGTGGCGGCCGGAGCCCGAGACGCTGGTGCTCGCGGTGTTGCTGCTCGGAAAACTGGCGTGGGAGCAGCTCGGCGGGCCCCTGCCGGGCTCCGAAGTAGCAGCCGGCGGGCCGGTGGTCGTCGATGCTCACCTGTTTGGTGCCTTCGGCGGGTCCTTGATGGCGACACTGCCCGGGATTAGAGTCCGGCCGGCCGCCCCTATATAATTCGCGGCCACGCCAGGCCGCAGCGGATGGAGACAGAATTGACGATCGCAATGGTTTTTCCGGGACAGGGTTCTCAGTCGCAGGGCATGCAGGCGGACCTGGCGTCTGTGTATCCCGTTGTGGAGGAGACGTATGCCGAGGCCAGCGAGGTGCTGGGTTACGATCTCTGGGCGCTGGTGCAATCGGGGCCCGCGGACCGGCTGGCCGAAACCACGGTGACCCAGCCAGCCATGCTCACGGCCGGCGTGGCGGCTTATCGCGTCTGGCAGCAGGCGGGTGGCGGCGCCGCGGCACAGATGGCAGGGCACAGCCTGGGCGAATACACGGCGCTGGTGTGCGCCGGCAGTGTCGACTTTGGCGACGCCCTGCGCATCGTCAAACGTCGTTCGGAGCTCATGCAGGCGGCCGTGCCGGTCGGCATCGGTGCCATGGCCGCCGTACTGGGGCTGGATGACGAGACCATCGTCTCACTGTGCGACGAAGCCTCCACCATCGGCATTGCCGAGCCCGTCAATTTCAACTCGCCGGGCCAGGTCGTCATCGCCGGACACGCCACGGCCGTCGCACAGGCCGTTGAGTATGCGAAGGAGCATGGCGCGCGCCGCGCAATCGTGCTGCCCGTAAGCGTTCCCTCGCATTCGTCGCTGATGCGGGAGGCCGGCATGTCGCTGGCGGAGACGCTGCAGGCAACGGATTTCTCGAAACCCGCCATTACCGTCGTTTGTGCGGCGACGGCGGCGCCCTACCAGGATGCCGACGATATTCGTCGCAAGCTGTCGGCACAGGTTTACAGCCCGGTACTCTGGGTTCGGACCGTCGAGGCCATGATCGCGGCAGGCGCGGACTCGATTATCGAATGCGGTCCCGGTAAGGTGCTGGCGGGCCTCGTCCGCCGCATCGCCAAAGGCACGACGGTCGGGTTTATCGACAATAACGACAGCCTGCAAAAGGCTTTGCAGGGCTAGCCCGAATTCGTCGCCAGGCGAAAGGATAATCTATGAACACGCTATATACCCCAGATGCCCTGAAAGGCGAGGTGGCACTCGTCACGGGTGCGTCCCGCGGCATTGGCGCCGCTATCGCCGCGTCGCTTGCGGCAGCCGGGGCGGCCGTCATCGGTACCGCCACGAGTCAGTCAGGCGCCGAGGGCGTCTCGGAAGCGCTTGGCGGCAAAGGCCGCGGCCTCGTTCTGAACGTCGCGGATGACGCATCCGTGCAGGCCGCGCTAAAAGACGTGCAGGCCAGCGAGGGCAGCCCGACTATTCTTGTCAACAATGCCGGTATCACGCGTGACAATCTATTGATGCGCATGAAGCAGGAAGAATGGGACGACGTCATCGCGACCAACCTGACGGGTCTGTACCGAATGAGCAAGGCCTGCCTTCGGGGCATGATGAAAGCGAAGAAAGGCCGCATCATCAGTATCGCTTCAGTGATAGCGGTGATGGGCAATGCCGGGCAGGCGAACTACGCCGCAACCAAGTCGGGCATGATCGGGTTTTCGAAGTCGCTGGCCCGCGAAATCGGTTCGCGCGGCATCACGGTGAATGTCGTGGCGCCGGGTTTCATCGATACGGATATGACCCGAATTCTGAGCGAAGAGCAGCGCGCGAGCATGCTCGAGCAGATCCCGCTCGGTCGCCTTGGGGCCCCGGAAGACATTGCCAACGCGGTGCTTTTTCTCGCCTCGGAAAGCGGCGCCTACATCACCGGAGAGACCTTGCACGTCAATGGCGGCATGGTGATGGACTAGCGCTCGAGCATTACGGCGTCGCCGGCCGCAATCCTGCGCGGAAATTATCGGTCCCGGCGTGTAGATTGACATGGATGATTCACATACAATAGCCCCGCACGACCGGCGTTCACCTTGAAATATCAATTACTTACAGTGGATTCGGCGTGAGATTGGGGCCCACTTTGGCGCCGCCTGAGCAGTGCAGCAGGACCGCTCAGGCCGGGAACAACCGCGGTATCAGGTCCGCCGCAGTGATTATTTGTCTTCTCAGGAGAAGCAATCGTTATGAGCAGTATCGAAGAACAAGTTAAGGCCATCGTTGCCGAGCAACTCGGGGTAAAAGAAGACGAGGTGACGAACGATGCCTCTTTCGTCGATGATCTGGGTGCCGATTCACTCGATACGGTCGAGTTGGTAATGGCCCTGGAAGAAGAATTCGAGACCGAAATTCCGGATGAAGAAGCTGAGAAGATCACCACGGTCCAGCAGGCGATCGACTTCGTAACCGCGCGCCAGAGCGAGGCTTAAAGCAAGCAGGCGCGGATGCCGTATCCGCGCCTCATCTCTACAGCTCCGAAAGGCAGTTCTGCCATTCATCAACGGACAGAATCTTGACTAAACGACGTGTCGTTATTACCGGTATGGGCATCGTCTCGCCGGTCGGCAGTCGCCTGGACGACGCCTGGCAAGCCGTCCGCGAGGGTGTGTCCGGGATCTCCGTGGTTGATGACTTCGATACGGGCGCGTTTTCGACCCGAATCGCAGGTCTCGTGAAAGACTTCGAGGTCGACGCCTACCTGAGCAAGAAAGACCAGCGCAAGAACGATCCGTTCATACACTACGGCGTTGCCGCGGCGATAGATGCGATCGCCGATTCGGGTCTGGAAATAACGGAACAGAACGGCCATAGCATCGGCATCGCCATGGGCTCCGGTATCGGTGGCATCAAGTATATCGAAGACAATCACAACAAGATGCTCGAAGGAGGCCCGCGCAAGGTATCGCCGTTTTTTATTCCCGGCAGCATCATCAATATGACCTCAGGCCAGGTAAGTATCCTGAGGCACATAACCGGACCGAATATCTCGATTGTCACCGCCTGCGCGACATCGACGCACTGTATCGGGCTTGCCGGACGCAGTATCGAGCATGGTGACGCGGAGGTCATGCTGGCGGGTGGCTCGGAATTCGCGACAACGCCATTGGCGATGAGTGGTTTCTGCTCCGCACGCGCGATGTCGACACGCAACGACGACCCGACGCACGCCAGTCGACCCTTTGACACGGGGCGCGACGGATTCGTCCTGAGCAACGGCGCCGGTTGCGTGGTGCTCGAGGAGCTCGAGCACGCGAAAGCGCGAGGCGCGACAATCTATGCGGAACTCATCGGCTTCGGCATGAGCGGTGATGCCTACCACATCACGCTGCCGCCGGCGGACGGTGAGGGCGCCCGCAAATGCATGGCGGCCGCGCTTCGCGACGCAGGAATTGATCCCGGCGACGTCGATTATCTGAACGCACATGGCACCTCGACGCCCGCCGGTGACATCGGTGAAACGGTGGGGATCAAGCGCGCATTCGGCGACGCCGCAAGAAATCTCGCCGTCAGTTCAACGAAGTCGACGACCGGTCACCTGTTGGGCGCCGCTGGAGTCGTCGAAGCCATTTTCTGCTCGTTGGCCATCAGGGATCAGGTGATACCGCCGACCACGAACCTGGAGAATCAGGACCCCGAATGCGATCTCGACTACGTGCCGAATGTGGCGCGGGACGCGAAGGTCCGAATTGCCGTGTCGAATTCGTTCGGTTTCGGCGGCACGAACGGAAGCCTGGTATTTCGCGCACTTGATTGAGCCTTTTGACGCAGTTACCGGCCCCGGTGACTTGCGAGCGCTGCATCGCGCGAACCCGAAACGCTACCCGTTCCTGCTGCAAAGCACAACGCGGGCCGGCGCACTGGGCCGATACGACATCCTGTTCGCTTTCCCCGGCGAGGAATTGGTGCTGCATGGCTCCGGCAGGCTCAGCGGGCCGGCCGCGAAAGCGAACCGATTCCTCGATACGCTCGATGAATGGTGGTCGGCCGAGCGCGCGACCGGAAATGACGAAACACTGCCTTTTCTTGGCGGCTGGTTCCTGTACCTGGGCTACGAACTCGCCGCTGAGATAGAGCCGTCGCTGCGTCTGCGGCGAGACGCGATTCTCCCGATCGCGTTTGCGGTGCGCTGCCCGGCGGCGCTGATTTACGACCACTGGAGATCCGCCTGCTACCTCGTTCGCGAATCGCAGGCGTCGGCCGATACGGAGTTGCTCGAGAAAGACGCGTCGCGCTTGCAGGGCTGCCAGTCGCCGCCGTCACGCATCATCGAGTCCGTCAGCGAGGAGGACCCCGATCAATTCATTCGAGCCGTCAACGCAGCGCTTGCGCATATCGCTGCCGGCGACATATACCAGGCAAACCTTTCCCGCGAATGGACGGCCGACATCGCAGCCGGCGTAAGCGGCGACGATATCTACGCGTCGCTTTGCGAGGTAAACCCGGGACCCTTTGCAGGACTTGTCAATTGGCGAGGCGCGGAAGTTATTTCGTCTTCGCCGGAGCGGCTACTAAGCGTCAGGAACGGAATCGCAGCGAGCAGGCCGATTGCCGGCACGCGGCCGCGCTCTGCCGACGACGACCACGATGTTTCCTTGTCGGCCGAGCTGTTTTCTCACCCCAAGGAACTCGCAGAACATGTCATGCTGATCGATCTCGAGCGTAACGATCTTGGTAGAGTGTGCAAGGCAGGGACCGTAGAGGTAGACGAAATGATGGTGTTGGAAAGCTATGCGCATGTTCATCACATCGTCTCTAACGTCAAGGGGCGGCTGCGCGATGAGGTAAAGCCGGGCCAGGCGATTGCGGCGGTGTTCCCGGGTGGCACGATTACCGGTTGCCCGAAGGTTCGCTGCATGGACATCATCGCCGGGCTGGAGACCGGGCCGCGCGGGGCCTACACCGGTTCGTTCGGCTACCTGAACCGTGACGGCAGCATGGATCTCAATATCCTGATTCGCACGATGGTGAAGAAAGGAAACAGATTGACGCTGCGCGCCGGTTCCGGAATCGTCGCTGACTCCGATGCGGGGGCCGAACTCGAGGAAACCCGGGCGAAGGCAAAGGGAATGTTGCGGGCCCTCGTCCGATGAAGGCCTGGTTCTGCAATGGCGAACGGGTCTCCGAGCTTGCGATCGGCGATCGGGCGTTTCAATACGGCGATGGACTCTTTGAAACCGTTGCAGTCCGAAATGGCGCGCCACGACTCTGGGACTACCATCTCGAACGCCTCGAGGTCGGCTGCGAAAAACTGCAGTTGATCAAGCCGGATCGGCGGCAACTGCGGGACTGGCTGGACGATGCAATGCGTCACGGACCGGCAGACACTTCGCATTGTACGGCGAAATTGATCTTGAGCGCAGGCATGTCGGATCGCGGCTACCACCGAAACGCGCCTGCCCGGACCACCGCCTACGTGGGCCTGTTTCCGTCGCTGCCGCTGCCGTCCGAGCATTACCGTGACGGGGTCCGGACGATGCTGTGCGCCACGCGGCTGGCGACAGATTCGCCGACCGCCGGCTGCAAGACATTGAACAGGCTGGAGCAGGTGCTGGCACGATTGGAATTCGTCAATGACGAGGTATTCGAGGGCCTGACACTCGATGCCGTGGGGCGCGTCATCTGCGGTACCATGAGCAACGTGTTCATGGTCTCCAACAATTCGATTGCGACGCCTTTGCTGGATCGCTGCGGCGTCGCCGGCGTCATGCGCCGTCACGTCATTGAGACGCTACACCGCAACGGCACCGAGGTATCGATTCGGGACATCAGCTGTGCCGACCTCCTGTGCAGTGATGAAGTGTTCCTGTGCAACAGCCAGTTCGGGATCCTGCCGGTCAGCCGCTGCGATGAGGCGAGCTGGGATACGCATTCCGTAACGCGTTCGCTCATGGGCATGCTGGCCGATAGCGGTGTCGTGGAATGCATGCTGTGAACCGCGTGACTGCCGCGTTCCTCATCGGGCTGCTGCTTTTTGCGGCGGCCCTGGGCGCAACCATCTGGCAGGTGAATCGCTTCATGTCGGCCGAGGTGTCGGTGCCCGCCAATGGCGTGGACTTCGAAATCGCCAGCGGCAGGTCTTTTTCAGCCATCACGCGGCAACTCGTACAGCAGGGCATCATCGAGAACGACCGATGGTTTCGGCTCTACGCGCGCTGGAGCGGCGACGCGAGTGCCGTCCAGGCCGGTCATTACCTGCTGCTGCCCGGAACGACACCGGCATCGATGCTGCAGCAATTCACCAGCGGCGCGGTGCGGCTTTATTCCTTCACGATTATCGAGGGATGGAATCACCGCGATCTCCTGAACGCGCTGCATGCCGACGAGGCGATCCGGGCAACCATGAGCGACGAGGACTGGCCGGGACTGCTCGCCGAGCTCGGTGCGGCGACCGCGCACCCGGAGGGCCTGTTCCTGCCGGAAACCTATCGCTTCCCCCGCGACACCAGCGATCGCGAATTGCTGGCGCAGGCCTATACGCTGATGCAGGCGGTACTCGCCGAGGAATGGAGCGCACGGGACGAGGCGACGCCCCTGGAATCGCCTTACGAGGCACTGATACTGGCGTCCATCATCGAAAAAGAGACCGGACTGGCGGCAGAAAGACCGCGTATTGCCGGCGTATTTGCGCGTCGCCTGCAGAAACGCATGCGCCTGCAAACGGACCCGACGGTCATCTACGGTATCGGGGCCAGCTTCAACGGCAACCTGACGCGCAGGGATTTGCGGACGGATACGCCCTATAACACCTACACGCGAAGCGGATTGCCGCCAACGCCGATCGCCATGCCTGGCCGCGCGGCCATTCGTGCGGCGCTGAATCCCGCGCCGGGCGAAGAACTTTTCTTCGTTGCGACCGGACTCGGTGATGGCAGCCATCGATTTTCAACCACCAAGGCCGAGCACGATGCGGCAGTTGCCGAGTATCTGAAGCGCCTGCGCAGCCTGCGGCGGCAGGGGGAGTGAGGTGAAGCGCGGCAAATTCATCACTATCGAGGGTATCGAAGGTGTCGGAAAATCCAGCAACATGGCCACGCTGGTTGAACATCTCGAAGCGGCCGGGCGGCGGGTCTTGACGACCCGCGAGCCGGGCGGCACGCCGCTGGCAGAGGACATTCGCGACCTGCTGAAAGATCGGAGTGATGAGCCCATTCCGGAAATCGCCGAGCTCCTCCTGATGTTTGCGGCACGCTCGCTCAACGTCAATAACGTGATTTTGCCGGCACTCGAAGCAGGCACCTGGGTGGTCAGCGACCGGTTCACCGACTCGAGTAGGGCCTATCAGGGTGGCGGCCGGGGCATTCCGATGGAGACGATCGACCGCCTGGCCGACTGGGTTCACGGAGACACGTGGCCGGACTTGACGATATTGCTCGATGCGCCGGTCGAGATAGGCATGCAGCGTGCCGACAGGCGAGGCACGCCGGATCGCTTCGAGCAGGAACGCCACGATTTTTTTCAGCGCGTGCGCGAGTGCTATCTGCAGCTGGCCATCAACGAGCCTGAGCGCTTCGTGATCGTGGACACGACCCGGAGCCTGGCGGAAGTCGGGTGTGAAATCCGCCTGGTCGCCGATCAGCTTTTAGCTAATAACTGACATTAATTAAACTACTTATCTTATTGTTTTATGGAAATTAACTGGCTAGAAACATTCGCAGAAAGCTGGCACGCCCGGGTGCGCCAGGGGCGCCAGCCTCATGCCGTCCTGCTGCTCGGCCCGCCAGGGGTGGGGAAGCGTGCCGCCGCGACCTGGATTGCCCGTCTGAGCCTCGATATCGGTGACCGCACGGGGTTGCCGGATTATCCCCTGGAGCTGCCCGAGCACCCGGATTTCCGCTGGATATCGGTCCCCGAGGACAAGCGGACCATTGGCGTTGACCAGGTCAGGGGACTCGTCGGCGAGCTGGCTCTGACCAGCTACGCCGGCGCGGGCAAAGTGGCGGTGATCGAACCCGCCAATGCCATGACCGACAATGCGGCGAACAGCCTGTTGAAAACGCTCGAGGAGCCGCCGGGTGACGCACTGCTGATCCTGATTGCCGATCGCGTGGGCCGTCTGCCTGCCACCATATTCAGCCGCTGCCAGCGCATCGAATTCGCGCCGCCGAGCGAGGCGGACGCGCTAGCCTGGCTGAATCGCCTGCAACCCGGCGCGGCGTGGGCGGAGGCGCTGCGATCCGCGGGCGGGGCGCCCATCGCTGCCATTTCGGCCCTGGATACACTGGATGCCGTCAGCGGGCTGGCGCGCGACTTCAACGAGGTGGGGCGGGGAGATGGCTCGCCAATCCAGGTGGCGGCGCGGTGGGCCCGGCTCGACCCTGGCTTTGTTCTCAACTGGCTGTCTCAGCAGCTCAGGCTGGCAGCCGTTGCCCATTCGACAGGCCGTGAAAGGGCGACGGGCCTGGCAATCGACGATTCTGTGCTGCGCCGCATGGACAGGCGAAATCTGTTCTGCTATTTAGACATAATAAATCGGCTGCGTGGCCAGCCGGGCGGTTCCTACAACGTGCAACTAACTTTCGAAGGTCTGTTGATTGACTGGGCAGACGGGCTGAAAGACTGCGGGCTGGAGCCGCCGAACGATGGCATGAATCTGATGCTGGCCACCCGCTAGAATTCCGCGTCCGAAAGGGCAGAAAAGGGCAAGACATGAGCAAACCAGGACTGCTGACACTTACCATCAAGGACAAGAGCGCGTTGTACCTTGCGTACATGCCCTACGTAATCAATGGCGGGTTGTTTATCCCGACGAGTAGCTCTTACAAGCTGGGCGACGAGGTGTTCATGCTGCTCAACCTGATGGGTGAGGAGGAAAAGATACCGGTCGCCGGCAAAGTCATCTGGATGACACCGAAAGGTGCTCAAGGTAAGCGCACGGCGGGTATCGGGGTGCAGTTCAGCGACCAGGACCAGGGCAACACACAAAAGAAGATAGAAACCTACCTCGCCGGGGCGCTGGGCGGCGACAAACCGACCCATACGATGTAAGCAGGCGGGCGATGCAAGCAGCCGGGTGAGAGCTAGCCCTGCTCGCTGTTGATACCACCGCGCAAGACATAGGCCTTGTAGCCACGCTCGCTGAGAATATAGGCGCCCGCAGAGCTGCGACGGCCGGTATCGCAGCAGACAACGTATTTTTTCTCCGGGTCCAGTGTCGAGATCTTCAGGCGAATGAAATACAGGGGAATATTGATGGCATTGTCGAGGTGCTGATTCTCGAACTCGCTGGGCAGTCTCACGTCCAGCCACTGCCCACCCGACTGCACGATCTCCTGCGCCTGCTCCAGGCTGACCCATTCGAGCATCGGCTCGTTCAGCAGGGTCTTGAAGTCCTCCTTGCCAAGACGCATGACGGAGCCTTCCGTCTGCATGGTCACCGTGGCATTGCGCTTGGCCTCTGAAATCAACGCCTCTTCGCCAAAGGTGTCGCCGACGTGAAGCTCGGCGAGCTTGATGCCCTCCTTGCTAAGCGGTGTTTCGCGGGTGACCAGCGCCTTGCCGCGGATAAGCACGTAAAAGTAGTCGCCCTCGGCACCCTGTTTGAGAACAACATCGCCGGATCGGTAGTTGATCTGCTGCATCCGCATGAAGATTGCCTGGATATTGGCCGGCGGAATCTTGTGGAAGGCTTTCGTCTGCAGCAACATCGTCATCCAGTCTTCGTTGCCTTCGTCCGTGCGGCCGGCCAGTTCTGAAACCTCGTAGGTTCCCGTCTGGTCCCACGTAAGCATGACGTCGAGCAAATCGCTGTCGATCGACAGGAACTGAACGCGATCACGTGCACGAGCCGATATGCGCCGCGGGAACACAGGTGCGACCGGATTGCGCGCGAACTCCGTCCCGCCGTCGATTTTGCCGACGACTTTCGCCTGATCGACCAGTTCGAGCGTGCCGGAGACAACATAGATGGTGCGTTTTTCGGTATCGCCCTCTTTGAACAGCATCTGGCCGGGCGACAGCTCTCGAATCTGCACCTTGCGCGCGAGCGCCGCCAGGTTGTCCCGCTTGAGACCGTCCAGCGGAGAAAACCGCCTGAGCAGATCCGTGCTTACCTGCTCAACTGCCATTTTTTGTCCAGAAATTGATCGCCATTCGCTCTTCGTAGTGGTTCTTGCGGTTCAGCGCGCATTCTACCTTTAATTCAACGACTTCCGGTACCTGTTAAGTAATGCAGCGTGAATCACCGCACAGTTTGTGATCGCATATCCGGCCATGGTTCACAGCCATCACAGCTCGGACCAGCCGGGGTGCGGCTGAAAGCGCTCGCCATGCTGCTCCGCCAGCGCCTGAAGCGACGCCAGCACGTCGGCTTTGCCCCGCTGCAGCGCGTAATTCAGCGGCCCGCCGCGAAATGGCGCGAATCCCGTACCGAAAATGACGCCGGCGTCGAGCAGGTCCGCCTCATTGACGACGCCTTCGTGCAGGCAGGCGACGGCCTCGTTCACCATCGGCAGGATCAAGCGGTCCTGGATGTTGGCCGGAACCCCGGTTTCTTGCGCGGTCGGCTTGATTGCCTTGCCGTTTTCCCAGCGATAGAAGCCCTGGCCGGACTTCCTGCCCAGCAGGCCCTCGTCGACCATTTTGGCGAGATGGCCCGGCACGGGACGATTCATCGCGGCACCCAGCACCTTGGATACATGGAGCGCGACGTCGAGCCCAACGCTGTCGGCCAGCTCGACAGGCCCCATGGGCATGCCGAATTCCTCTGCGGCGCGATCGATTGCAGCCAGTGGTACACCGTCCTCGTGAAGGTACATGGCCTCCGCCATGTAGGGTGCGAGTATGCGATTGACCACGAAACCAGGGGAGCTGGCGCATTCGAGCGGCAACTTGCCGATGCCCTTGGTGAATGCGAAACCGATATCGAGCGCCTCCTGTTCGGTATCCTCGCAGCGAATCACTTCGACGAGAGGCAGCATCGCGACCGGGTTGAAGAAGTGCAGCCCGATGAATCGCCGCGGTTCGTCGAGCACCGTGCGCAGTTCCTCAAGTCGAATACTGGAGGTATTGCTGGCGAGCAATGCGCCGGCTTTCATCGTCCGCTGCAGCGCCTTGTAAAGCTCCTGCTTCGCCTCGAGATTTTCGTAAATGGCCTCGATCACAAGATCGGCATCCGCCGCGCCGTCTCCGCGCACATCCGCGCGCAGGCGTTGCTCTGCCTGTGCACGCTTGCCGTCGTCGCGAATGCGTTTCTCGAACAGCTTTTTCGCCCTCGCCAGTGCCGGATCGATGTATTTCTGTTCGCGATCCTGCAGCGTCACGGTGTGGCCGCGAAGGGCGCACCACGCGGCAATATCGCCGCCCATTACCCCGGCACCAACAACGTGAACGTGCTCGATCTTCCTGTCCGTTTTGTTGCCCTGCGCCTTGAGGCGGCTCTGCAGGAAAAATACGCGAACCAGGTTGCGCGAGGTCGGCGTGCACATCAATCGTGCGAAACTTCTTGCCTCGGCCTCGTAGCCCGTCTTTGATGACGCGCCTTCCGACGTCCAGATATCGATCATGGCGTAGGGCGCGGGGTAGTGCTCCTTGCGCGCCTTGCTCCGAACCTGTTTCAGCAGCATGTTGCGAAGCAGGGACCTCACTGGCTTGACGTTCAGCAGCCGATCGATGAATGGCGCACGCTGCTTGGGTTTTGCCGCGTGGACCAGGTCCAGTGCCGCGCGCCGCCAGTCGTCCTCGCTAACGATGATGTCGATCAAGCCGATTCTGCGCCCCTTGGACGGCGTTATCGGGTTTCCGGTCAGCATCAGCGGCATGCCCTGCCGGACTCCGCAAATCTGCACGGCCCGAACGGTGCCGCCGAACCCGGGGTGCAGGCCGAGTTTCACCTCGGGAAGACCGAGAATCCGCTCGTCACCTGCAAGCGCAACCCGGTAATCGCAGGCCATGGCGAGTTCCAGGCCACCGCCCAGGCACACGCCGTTGATGACGGCGACGCTCGGGCATTTCAGATTCTCCAGGCGATTGAATAACTGCTGACCCTTGGAGACGAGTTCGAAAGCCAGCTCCTCGGACTCGATGCCGACGAATTCCTTGATGTCCGCGCCCATGACGAAGCTGCCGGGCTTGCCCGAGTAAACGACAAGGCCGCGCGGCGGGCTCGTCTCGAGCGTTTCCAGGATGTCACTGAGCTCGAGCATGACCTCGGACGAGAGCACATTCGCGCCGGCGTCCGCCTTGTCGATGCACAGCCAGAAGATTCCATCGTCGTCGGTATTGGTTTTCCAGTGTTGGTTCATTTTTCCTCTGCTGTTGTCAGGCGAGTTCGAAATCACAAACCAGCGGCATGTGGTCGGAGAGCCTGACATTGGGAATATCAAACGATGTCACCTGGATACCATCCTGGTAGAGGATGAAATCCAGCTCCTTGCGCGGCGCACGGCTGGGGTAGGTGGGAAGGCTTTCGGCGTTGGCCGATCTCAGGCCCGCCGCTTTCATGAACAGGTAAATCTCATTCTCGCCCCAAAACGTATTGAAGTCGCCCGCTACCAGTACCGGCTTGGTGGTTTGCTGGATGAGATCGTAAAGACGACGCAACTGCAGGTGGCGGTGACGGTATTTCAGCGAAAGATGCACCAGGAATACCGCGTACTCCTTCATTTCGAGCTCGATAATAAGCCGCTTGATACCGGTATCGAAATAGTGAAATGTCTCGCCGTGGACACGCCGGGCGGCCATGAAGGCGTTGCCCTGCATGCGGACGATCGGCAACAGCTGGTTGAAGGATTTCTGACCGTACTTGGTTTCGTACGAGGTGTTCATGCCGAGGTCGGCGGCCAGCTTTTCGGCCTGATTCACATTGCGGCTTCGGATCGAACCGGTGTCGACTTCGATCAGGCCGACGATATCCGGATCCACCGATTTGATGAACTTGGCGATTTCGGGCAGCACGCTCTGATTGCCCAGCACATAGCCGGCGCCGGGCAACGGCATGTGCATGCTGGCACCACCGCCAACGGCGTATCGGATGTTGTACAAAAGAAGCCTCATGCGGCGCTACGATACCGAAAGGCTCAAGGCATGGAAACAGCTGAAATCATTACTGTGACAAGGATTTCGCGGGACCGCGACGAATTGGCTAAACTAGGCAAAAGAGTGCCCTGGACGGAGTACATCGTGTCAGAAAACAACCCGATTCGCGTATTTGCTACCCACACTTTTGAGGAAAGCGACGACTACCTGCGCATTTTCGAGTTCCTCGAGAGCCTGGATCGTTTTTATTACCTGAATGTGAGCAAGCCGGAGAACATCCCGATGTCCGGTGGACTGCAGGCCATCAAGGATGAGCTCATCGCCCAGATCAAGGAATGCGAGGCGCTGTTTGTGCTGCCGACCCTGTATGAGGAAAAGCGTGACCTGGTACGGTTCATGATGGATGTGGCCGATGCCAACAAGAAGAACATGATTGCAATCAAGCCGTTCGGCGGCGTGGTGGAAACGCCGAAGGAGATTGTCGAACGCGCGAAGGAGGTCATCGACTGGAACGACCGGGAGATGGCCGATGCGCTGCGGCGGCAGGCGCGTGGCGAAGATACGTCGCGATGGGAGGTGTTGGATTTCCCCGGTTTTGACGCTGATGGGCCTACGGAATAGTATAAAAAACAGATAAGTATGGGTTATTGTTAATGTTACATCTCCAGTGAGGCCCGTCGTCATCGCGCACCGGGGCGCCTCCGGCTATCTGCCGGAGCACACGTTTCCGGCCAAGACCCTTGCTTACGCCATGGGCGCGGACTACCTGGAGCAGGACGTGGTAGCGACGCGCGACGACGCCCTGGTGGTCTTGCATGACATCCATCTCGATCGAGTTACCGACGTGGCACGCCGTTACGCCGGGCGGCAGCGTGCCGATGGCCGTTACTACGTGCGGGACTTCGATCTCGCGGAAATCAGGACCCTGCAGGTATGCGAGCGCGTCAAAGCAGACGGTTCGCCCGTGTACCCGAATCGATTCAGCAGCACAGGCGAGGTGTTCCGGGTCCAGACCTTCGCCGAGGAACTCGAATTTGTGCGGGCGATGGTCGAGGCCAACGGCAGGCCGGTCGGCATTTATCCAGAGATCAAGCGGCCGGAATGGCATCGGCAGGAGGGCTTCGACATCACGCCCGAATTTCTGCGCACGCTGGTCGACTACGGCTATGAGGAGCATTCCGATCGGGTTTACGTGCAGTGTTTCGACGCCGGAGAATTGCGTCGAATACGCCATGAACTTGGCTGTCGCATGAAGCTGGTGCAACTCATTGCCGAGGACAGCTGGGGGGAATCGGCGGCGACGCGTTATGCCGTGCT
>JBFELT010000070.1:0-14631 GCA_041552015.1 Woeseiaceae bacterium | reverse complement strand
CTAACCTATGCGCAAAGGCAACCGATGCGGCTGATCCCAGCCGGCCACACCTGACCCGTTCTCCGCATTGCTGTGGCGCGTCAGCGGATAGCAACACTCGCCGTTCACGCGTCTGTTTTGGCGAAGGCGTGACCATCTCAATACCACTACTGGCTGCTCAAGCTTTGAGCGCTTCGTTCTCGTGCTCCACGCAGATTTGCATGGAATCGCCGACCGTTAGCGGCTCCTTGGTAAGTCCGCACTGAAAGCCGCCGTCGGCGAGTCGGGTAAAAAAGCGGCAGGTGTTACAAACGCCAAAGGTCTTCGATTCATTCAGCCGCTGTGCGCGTCGAAGCAACGCGGTCAGGCTGTTCGCCAGCGCCAGTTGCTCATCGGCTCTGGCATTTTCGACAGCGGCTTGAATCGTCGATTCCTCGTCGACGCGCTTGAGCAGGTCTCTACCCTTCTTTAGAAGTCGCAGCCGTATGACTCTGCCGTCCTTTGCGTCCGACAGCTTGCTTATGAGCCTTTCTCGCTCCAGTACTTTGACGCTCTGAGACACCGTTCCCTTGGTAGAGCCCAGGAATTGGCCGATCGCCGCCGGCGTGTTGCTGTAGCGGTTGCAGCGCGCGAGGTATCTCAATACGTCTATGTGAACTGGCTGCAACCCGGCGGATCCGGCGAGTCGGCGATTCTCCGCCTGCGCCACCACGGCCAGTCGCTGTATCAGTTGGAGGATTTCGTCCATGCGTCAATAGTATTGACTCGATACGTGTTTGACAAGCAACCGCTCTCTATATAGTATCGACTCGCTACCGTATAACAGGAGGAACTACCCATGAGAAAGCACACGTTGATTGGCACGATTATCGTGGCCTTGCCGCTGCTGGCAATCGCCGCCACGGTGGATTCCGTCGCGTATCCCGACGGCTACCGTTCATGGACGCATGTCAAGTCCATGGTCATCCACCCGGACCACGGCCTGGCCGATCCGTTTGAAGGCATTCACCACATCTACGCAAATGAAGCGGCGATCGCCGGACTCGAGAGCAACGCTTACCGGCAAGGTGCCGTGCTCGTATTCGACCTCCTGAGTCAGGAGCTTGGGGGCGGGGCAACCCAGGAAGGGAAACGAAAATTTATCGGTGTTATGGAATACGATGCCGAACGGTTTGCGGCGACCGGTGGTTGGGGATTTGAAGCCTTCGCCGGCGACAGCAAGACCGAGCGGGTCGTCGAAGATCGCGGAGCATCCTGCTTCGCCTGTCACCAGGCGGTCGAAAAGGACAACTATGTTTTCTCGAAGTTTCGAAAGTAAACCGGCGCCCGCACTGCAGACCTCGCGCTGGTTCAATACCAAGGAAGACCTTGCTCTTGACGACTTCCGGGGCCGTGTTGTGGCCCTGATCGCGTTTCAGATGCTATGTCCCGGGTGCGTAGCCAGATCGATCCCGCTGGCACAACGCCTGGAGAAGAGTTTCGAGCAGCGTGCGTTTGCAGTCGTGGGCCTTCACACGGTTTTTGAGCACCATGATGTGATGACACCAGCTGCGCTGGAGGTGTTTCTTGCCGAGTACCGCGTTCGCTTCCCGGTAGGCGTCGATATGCCCGACCCTGCCGGAGCGGACACTCCGCTCACAATGCAGGCCTACCGGATGCGAGGAACGCCGACTCTTGTGCTGATCGACGCTGAAGGTAGGCGACGTGCTCAGCACTTTGGGGCACACGACGAATTGGTGTTGGGAGCGGAAATTGGCGCACTGCTGGCGGAACGAGATGGAAACACGCTTTCAAGGCCGGAACAGGAAACGCACGATGATGCAAACGGTTGCGCAAGGGACCACTGTGAACGCCGCGCTTAGGGAGCGCTGTTTGCTAGCGAACGAACGGGCTGATCGTGCGTTTCGCTATTTGCCGGTCCCATACTTCTAGTTTTTCGACAACAGCAGCAAAGCCCTCAACACCAGCATTTGTCTCAGTTAGCAGCGCGGCTGTCGCCAGCAACAGACAGTTGCGCGGCCGGAATCGCCAGGTAATCGTCCTGGCGATGGAACCTTTCGCTTGGCATTCACGTGTATAGAAATACGCACCCTCCCGCGAGCTGTTCTCCGGGCGACCGCGTTTGTGAATTGCACCGTTCCCGCTTGGGAACCGCATAAGGAGACCACGACAATGAAATGGATGACATCACTCGGGGCGGCTGCTCTGGTTTGGACATTGGGATTCTCCCCGGTAATAGCGGACGAAGACCTCGATGAAGGGATGACGGTTCTCGACTTCGGCGATGAGGCTTACGGCGATGCGGACGAGCACGACGCCGATGACTTTGGCGAGGATGAGTCCGGCGGGATGCATGAGGACGACGCCGATGACATGGACGAGGACGGTTTTGGTGGCATCGATGAAGACGACGCCAACGAGGTCGACGAGGAAATCGCTGACGAAATTGGCGATGAAATCGACGAGGAAGACTACGGCGACATGGAGGAGGAAGACCATGAAAGTGACTCCGACGACATGGACGAGGAAGACTTCGACAACATCGACGAGGGCGATACCGACGACATGGACGAGGAAGACTTCGACAGCATGGACGAAGGCGATACCGATGACATGGACGAGGAAGACTTCGACAGCATGGACGAAGGCGATACCGACGACATGGACGAGGAAGACTTCGACAGCATGGACGAAGGCGATACCGACGACATGGACGAGGAAGACTTCGACGACATGAACGAAGGCGATTCCGATGACATGGACGAGGAAGACTTCGACGACATGGACGAAGAGGATGCCGGCGATCTTGAGGACGGTGACGGGGAAGATGCTGGCGACGCCGCAATCTGAGTGCTTCCTCATCGCAGGTGTTGAATCGACGGGGCCCGCAGCGGCCCCGTTGTTCGTGGTCTATTGCTATTGCCCAGGCTGCCGCGGCTTCAGGTTCGACAAGAAATGTTTGTCGTGGTGACGACGTGCCGCTGAACAGTATCAGGGGTGACAGGGTTTCGTTGAGGAGCGACCATCTGTCACAAGGGCTTTACCATCTTGATCACGACGTTGTCGGCGCCATTGACGGCAACGTTAGTCTCCCGACTGACCTCCTCGTAGCCGCTTGCCAGGTAGAATGGTTCGCCTGGCAAGGTAGACCCCAACTCGATGGACTTGAATCCGGCATCGCGCGCCGCCGCTTCTGCTAGCTCGAGAAGCAGGCTCCCGATGCCGTGGCGAATCCACGACGGGTGCGTGTACATCGCCCGAATGCGCGCTGCCTCGACCGCCGGATCGCTGAGGGAGTCGTCTCGCCCGACGGTATGATCGCCGCCATAGAGGGTTCGTCGTTTGCCCCAACCGCCGCATCCGACGAGAACGCTTTGGCCGCTTTCGACCGTCTCGACCACGAAATAGGTGCCGTCTTTAATCAGCGTCCAGTCGACGCCCATGGTTTCCCGGGCGGCTTCGATCTCCTTCGGAGAAAGCCAGGGCTTCATATTTTCGGCGATTGATTGCTGCATCAGATCGATTATCGCCGGCACATCGGCCGCTTGCGCGACTCGATGGCTAAACTTTTTCGACATGCTGCTCGACGCTCCCCGTTGGCGGTAACTGGTAATTAAGTTTGAGAATAGCAGCCGGTACAGGCATACAAAACGTCTCGGATGTTGCCGATGACTAGACCGTCGGCTGCCGGTCGGGCGTAGCTCGCTGGTGGGGACCCTCGTCTTGCCCGCGGTACAATCGCTTCGGATATGCTCCAGGGGGACGTTGGTAAAACGCAGGAGTACCGGGAGATCGTCGACCGTATTTAGCGAACGGATCGCATTTTCGGTTCATTGTTCCTGCCAGCTGAATACATCCTCGACGCCCACGTCGAACAGCCGCGCAATCCTGAAAGCGCTCTCCAGCGACGGTGAGTAGCGATTCTGTTCGATCGCGATAACGGTCTGGCGAGTAACGCCGATCGCGTCACCCAGTTGCTGCTGCGTCATAGATCCGTGACGCTCCCGCAGTTCTTTGACCCTGTTGGTGATGGCGCTTTTCCGGGCCACGAGCTAGTGTCCTGTCCGGCTAGTTGGCATGATTTCAGAGCCCCCAAAACGCGCAAGGACAAGGCGCATTGCGCCGCCAATGTCGAGACCTTGGCAAGCGATGCAACGATGGCATTGCGCCTTTTGGGGGCTCCCGATGGGCGCGCCGTACAAGGCCTGTGGCCGTGTTGCGTTCCTTGACAAGGACCGGGCCATTGCCGGCGGAACGCGCCTTGCCACACGCCTTGTACAGCGCGCTGAAATTATGCCAACTAGCCGAACAGGACACTAGACCGTGCTTCTGAAGAATACGATCTGAAACACGTACTCCATGACCTGGCCCAGCATCAGGCTCGCGAACACCGCGTAAAAAAGCAGGTCGCCGTTGCGAACGAATAGGTAAACGCCAAGCGACAGCAGCGCCCCCGCGGCGATGAAATACGAGGAGTAATGCCCGGCGCGCTCGAAGATGCGGCGTTCGCGCTCATCGGTTGACGCATTTGCATCGTTGGGCGTGACGACCGCGATGGCGATATGACCGACGATGGCGAGCGCAATCAGGCTGACGGTGTAGGCGATGACGAGCGGCGCCATCGGCGCGGCGAGTTGCCCGGATTCCGACCAGATCGAAGTGACCGCGTAAAAATAGGCCGTGCCGAGCGCGGTGAGCAGAAAAGCCATGATCCAGGCTGATTTTTCCTTGAAAGGCATCGCAGAGCTCCTGTGTCAAAAATATTTGACATCAATCATAAACGCCCGATCTTGTCTTGTCAAAGATTTTTAACATCCCTGATCATGCCGGGCCAGGATTACGATTTTTCGTGAATATGCCCTGGCGCAGTGCCGTTTCGCGTGGAAATTGGCGATTTCTTTACAGGGAGAGCGTATTTCGAGGGACAGTTTACATAATCACGAGATTTCGTAATGGGATGAACTGTCCTTCGAATCGTCGAAGCAACGGATTTCCGTAAATCTCGGGCCTGCTGGCGCCGCTACTCCGCGGGAATGCTGTGGTAGTCCTCCCGCATCAGCAGCCCGAAGCCGTCGAAGCGAAATTCCACGTTGCCGTCCCCGACCGGTACCGGTTCAACCTCCCCGGCCAGCACCTTCGCCAGGTTCTCGCGCAGTTCCGACAGCAAGTGCGGGTCCGCTTTCGGCGTGTTGTGCGCCGGAAATACGGCACGGAGATCGGGGACCAGGCCCGCGAAACGCTCGACGGAGGCCCTGTAGGCGACGAGATCGGTCTCGGGAAAGAACAGCCAGATCGGGCCTTCGTAAAAACTGTCGCCCGACCAGAGTAGCCCCGCCTTTCTATCCAGCAGAGCAATTGAGTCATCCGTGTGGCCCGGAACCTGCAGCACTTCCAGCTGCCGCCCGCCGACATCGATCACGTCGCCGTCGCCGATCTTCTTGCTAATCGCGAACGGTTCTATGCGGTGGTCCCCGGGTTTCACGCCGGCGGGCAGGTCCTTGCACAGTGCCTCGGGCGATACCTCCAGCAACAGCTCGTCGCTCTGCAGCCCGGCCGTCCTCGCCAGCGTGAACGGCGTTGAAACGGACAGGATAGTGTCGAACTGGTGGTTGCCGCCGATGTGGTCGAAATGGCTGTGCGAGTTGATGACCTGCACCGGCCGCTCGGTCAGCTCATTCACAACGGCCCTGATGTCACCTATGCCGTTACCCGTATCGAACAATACGGCACTCTCGGTGCCGACGATCAGGTAGGAGATGACTTCCTGCCACTGGAAGGGCTCGTAGATCGCGAAGACACCGGGCTCGACCTCGTAGACTTCGAACCAGTTATTGCTCGCCGCATGTTTTTCAAACCGTGCATAGGCGGCGCGCGGCAGGCGATCGCAGAAGCTGCCAAGCTCGGCCGCGCTGGCGTACGCCGCGCGCTGCTCCGGCGTTTCCTGCGCCGGGTCTGCGCAGCCGGCCATTGCGCACAGCGACGCAGCCGTTATCAGCACTTTTGTTACGGTTTCTTGCATGGTGTTTGTTCCATTAAGGTCGCGGCTGCAGCAAATTCCTGTCTCGGTGCCGTGCGGCTATTCGCCGCCCCGGACGGCGGAGATCAGCTCGCCGCTGGCTCTCAGGTCCTGGACACGATTCGCTTGTTCGTCGAGGTCCGCCTGCACCTTCTTCCGAAGCTGATCGAACTCCGGTTCGTCGCGGATGGACGCCAGGCTGGGATCGTAGCCGAAATACAACCACGACAGAATTCTCCACCCCTCGTCTATGGCCTGGGCCAGGGCCGCAATCGCGAGTTCCGGCCGGTCTTGCAGCGCGTAAATTCTCGCGTCGCTGATCCAGTATCCGGCGGTCCCCAGCCGCGGAATTGTTTTTATGACTTCCTGGCTCTGCTCGAGGAGATCATCTGCTCGCTCCTGCTCACCGAGATGCATCAGGACGAGTGCCAGATCGATAGCCGCAAAGTAGTTGTGGATATCGACATTCGGGACCTCGGGTTCGATCAGCTCGCGAAACGCCCTGGCGTAGCGCGATCGGGCAACGTCGTAGCGCCCGGCTCTCAGGTCGGCGTTGCGGAGAATGAACAGCGCGCCCCAGTTTCGCGGATAGATCTCGAGCAAGCTGCGCGCATCTGCCAGTGCCGCCTCGTCGTCGCCAACGTAATGATTGTGCAGCACGCTGCTCCACAGCGGCCAGAACGTCTCCGGACCCAGCTCCAGCCCCCTGTCCACCCACTTTTTGGCGCTGTCGGGGTCGCCGAGCTCCAGGTAGGCAATCGCCTGGGCCGATTGCAGGCTGGGGCTGAGCGCATCGTTTTCCGCTGCTTTCTGATACCAGATCAGGGACTCGTCGGCGCGCCCGTACACCAGGTAATGGATCGCGGCGATGTATACATAGGCGAACGCGTGATCCGGTTCGATGCGGACGACCTGGAGATATCTTTGCATGGCTTCCTCGAATCGCCCCGCCTCATCATTAAGCCGCGCCACGTCGAAATTTACGGTTGCCGAAAACGGATCGAGACGCAGCGCTTTCTGCATCAGTTCCATTGCGTCCTCATTCCTGCCCTGGCGCCAGCGAAGCCGCCCATACAATCGGAAAACGCGCGCGTAGTTAGGCTGCAGGACAATTGCCTGTTTGTAGGATTCCTCCGCCGCGTCCATGTCGCCCTGCTGTTGCCGGAGCAGCCCGAGCGTCGCATGCGCCTCGCCCAGCTCATGGTCCAGTGCCAGCGCGCGCTGGAGTGGTGGCTCGGCGAGAGCAGTGCTTTCGTCGGCCGGCAATCCTCCGAGAAAATTCGCACTCAGGGTCAGGTACGCGTCTGCCAGGCCAACGTATGCCAGCGCGAAGTCCGGGTCCAGGTCCACGGCCGATCTGAATTGAGCGATCGCCGTATTCAGCGATTCGACGGACTCAATGTCAGCGGCGCTCTTGCCCTTGAGGTACGCGGTGTACGCGTCCAGGCTCCTCGTTGGCAGCGCCGTTAGCTGTTCGGTTTCGCCGGATGTAAGACTTGCATCCAGCTGTCCTACGATCGCCCCGACGATTTCCGACTGTATTTCGAAGATGTCGGTAGCCGTAAGTGTTCGATCGTAGGTTTCGGCCCACATATGCTCGTCAGTCGCAGCCCGAATCAGCTGCACGTTGACGCGAATCCGGTCACCGGCCCGCTGCACGCCACCCTCGAGTATGGTCGAAACTCCCAGCTCCTCACCGATCTGCGGTATCGATTTGCTGGTGTCCCGGTATTGCTCCATCGAGGTCCGTGATATCACTTTTCCGAAGGACGACAGCTTCGTAAGCTGCGTCAGAATGTCATCACGAATACCGTCTACAAAATAGGCGTCCGCCGTTGCACTGCTCCTGTTTTGAAAGGGCAGTACAGCAATCGAGTTGCGCGGCTCTGCCGGCACGGCGCGGGTTTGTTGCGCGACTTCAGACGCCGTTTCCGGCGGCGCTGTCGGAAGCAAGTAATTGTCAAAAACCAGGACAAGGATCGCCGTAGCCAGCAGCGCGATAATGGCGAAATCAAGCTTGCGTCCCGTGAGGCGCGAGACCGACTGCGTTCGATCGACGTCTTTTTCTTTCTTCAGGCCTTGCGGCGTGATTTCGAAGGCCCAGGCGAATATCAGGGCAATGGGAAAGCCAAGGATCAGGAAAAATGCCAGTGCACTGTTGACCCAGTCGCCCAGGCGCAGCGCCGGCGCCAGCGTGTCCCCGACCTGCAGGATTAGCCAGGCGACAATCAGGTAGGCGATCGCTACGCGGAACACATTGCGGCGCCTGAGTTCTGACACCAGCCCCATATGACTACCTATAGTCCGGTTCTTCCGGAACAACCTATGGGGTCGACGACCGTGCCACCGGATGACCCCTTTGGTCATTTGCGGCCTCTGCGGTCTACGATAGCATAGGAGGCTCCGCTCCGAGCCGAATCCGGGCCAGCTTGCCGACGCCCGGGATCGGCAACAACGCAGTGAGGAACGCCCATGACCAGCTACAGATTGACTTATTTCGATTTCGACGGCGGTCGCGCCGAACCTATTCGAATTGCGTTTCACGCGGCCGGCATCACGTTCGAGGATCATCGCATATCGTTTCCCGAATTCGGCAAGATGCGAAAGACGACGCGATTCAATTCCGTGCCGGTCCTCGAGATCGACGGTGCCGCTGTTACGCAGTCGAACGCGATGCTGCGTTACGTCGGCAAGATCGCCGGGCTGTACCCGAAGGACGACCGGCAGGCGCTGTACTGCGACGAAGCAATGGACGCCGTCGAGGATCTCCTGCATTACACGGTGCAGACCTTCGGCCTCGAGGGCGAAGCGTTGAAGACGGCGCGCAAGAAGCTGGCCGATGGGTGGCTGTCGGTTTACCTGAAAGGACTCGGGGAGCTGCTGACTCGCGGCGGCGGTGAGTACTTCGCCGACAACCGCATGACCGTGGCCGACCTGAAAGTCTACATGCAGACGAAGTCGCTGCTCGCCGGCACCCTGGACCACGTGCCAAGCGAAATCGTGGAGCGATTGGCGCCGGGGCTGGTCGGGCACGCGAAGCGCATCGAGAACGAGCCCCGGGTGGTCGCCTACTACGCATCTCGCAAGTAGGTGGGATTAGCCGGGCTAGTCGTGGTACTGCGGGCTTAGCTCGTGCACCGCGTCGACCAGCACGCCGAGGTGCTCCGGGTCGATGTCGGGCGTGATGCCGTGGCCGAGGTTGAAGACGTGGCCGGGTCCCCTGCCGTAACTCGCCAGCGTGTCGGCAACGCCCTTGCGGATGACCTGCGGGCTCTCGCGCAGCGTCGCGGGGTCCAGGTTGCCCTGCAGGGCGACCTTGTCCCCGACGTAGCGGCGCGCGGTCGCCAGATCGGTCGTCCAGTCGACACCGAGCGCATCACAGCCGGTATTGGCCATGTCGGCTAGCAGTGCCCCGGCACCCTTCGTAAACAGGATTACCGGGATCGGTTCCGCGCCCTTGTCGCGCGCCAGGCTATCGACAATCGTCTGCATGTTGGCCAGCGAAAACCGTCGGTAGTCATCGGGTTCCAGCGCCGCGCCCCAGGTATCGAACACCATGATCGCCTGCGCACCGGCATCGATCTGCGCGTTCAGGTACTGGATGGTGGTTTCGGTAACGACGTCCAGCAGCTGCAGCAGCGCATCCGGCTGTTCCCTGGCAAGTCCCTTGATCGTCGCGAAATCCCGGCTGGAGCGCCCTTCCACCATGTAGGTGGCCACCGTCCAGGGACTGCCCGCAAAACCGATCAGCGGCACGCTGCCGTCCAGCGCCGTCCTGATCGTGCGCACGGCTTCAAACACGTAGCCGAGTTCGGAACCGACATCCGGTACGGCGAGCTCGCGTATCGCTTTCGCGCTCTGCACCGGCCGCTTGAAACGCGGCCCCTCGCCCGTCGCGAAATACAGGCCCAGCCCGAGTGCGTCGGGCACGGTCAGGATGTCCGAAAACAATATCGCCGCATCCAGCTTGAAGCGCCTGAGCGGCTGCAGCGTTACTTCGCAGGCCAGCTTCGCATTGCGGCACAGGCTCATGAAGTCGCCGGCTTCGGCGCGGACTTCGCGGTACTCGGGCAAGTAGCGGCCGGCCTGCCGCATGATCCAGACGGGCGTTCGCGGCACCGCCTGGCGCCGCAGGGCACGCAGAAACAGGTCGTTCTTCAGCGCCGCCATCAGGCAGCCACCGCCGCCGAGATAGAGGCCTGCATCGCCTCCGCGGCGGCACGCGGATTCGCCGCGTCGCGAATCGGCCGGCCGACGACGATGTAGTCGGCGCCATTGGAGAACGCCGTTTCGACCGTGACAACGCGTTTCTGATCGCCCATCGGTTTGTTGTCGACGGGCCGTATGCCCGGCGATATGACGAGCAACTTGTTATCGACATGCTCTCGCAATTTGGGTACTTCGAGGCCCGATGAGATGACGCCGTCGCAGCCGCTCTCGAGCGCGCGCCTGGCGCGCGACAGGACCAGCGATTCGAGATCGCAGTCGAAGCCAAGATCATCGAGATCTCCGCGATCGAGACTGGTCAGCACGGTCACGCCCAGCACCTTCAGGCTGTCGCCCTTGTTCTCGGCGGCCGCCTCCATGATCGACTGGTTGCCGTGCACCGTCACGAAGGTGGCGCCACGATCCTTCAGCGAGCGCACGGCGGAGCCCACCGTCGCCGGGATGTCGAAGAACTTCAGGTCACAGAAGACCTTTTTATCGCGCTCGAGCATCCAGTCGAGCAGTTCGAAATACTCGCCGCTCATCATCAGCTCGAGGCCGATCTTGTAGAACGTCACCGCATCGCCGAGCTCGTTCGCCAGCGCACGCGCCCGCGCGCAATCGGCAACGTCCATGGCGAATATGAGGCGGTCTTTTGCTGGAATGTCTTTGTGCTTCACTTGGGCCCTTCCGGCGCTGTATGCGCATGAGTCGCGGCGCATTCTATCAGCCCGCGATGTCCTCGTGGGCGGCGATTGCATACCGATCGGTCATGCCGGCAATGTAGTCCGCGATGACGCGCGCCCGCAGAGGCTTATCGAGGGGCGCGGCGGCATCGGCGAATTCGGCCGGCATGAGCCTGACGTCATGCATGTAGGCGGCGAACAGCTCCTCGACGATGATCTGCACCTTCTGCGTCATCGCGATCTTCTTCTCGTGTCGGTAAAGGTGGCGATTCAGGAATCGCTTCAGCGCGACGTGCTGCTCATGAATTGTCGCCGACATCGACACCAGCGGCTGCCCCGCGTCACGCACCTCGTCGATCGACGCCGGGTTGGCCTGCTCGATCCGGCTGCGCGTTTCCTCGATCAGGTCCGTCACGACCGTACCGATCATGCGGCGAATGATTTCGTAAATGAGGCGACGATCCTCGAGTTCAGGATAGAGCCGATGAACCTCCAGGTACCTGGTTTCGAACAGCGTTTGACTGCGCAGCTGGTCGAGGCTGATCAGTCCGGCGCGGAAACCGTCATCGACGTCGTGATTGTTGTAGGCAATCGCATCCGCGACGTTCGCGAGCTGTGCCTCCAGGCCCGGCTGTTTTCGCTGCAGGAAACGCTCGCCGACATCGCCCAGCTCACGCGCATTGCGTGTCGAGCAATGCTTGAGGATGCCCTCGCGCGTTTCGAACATCAGGTTCAGGCCGGGGAACGCCGCGTACTTGGCCTCGAGCACATCGACGACCCTGAGCGACTGCAGGTTGTGTTCGAAGCCGCCGTAGTCCTGCATGCAGCCGTTCAACGCGTCCTGTCCCGCGTGGCCGAACGGCGTGTGGCCGATGTCGTGCGCCAGGCAGATCGCTTCCGTCAGCGGCTCATTGAGGCCGAGTGCGACGGCCACCGTGCGGGCTATCTGCGACACTTCGAGCGAATGCGTCAGGCGGGTACGATACAGGTCGCCCTCGTGGTTGACGAAGACCTGTGTCTTGTATACCAGCCGTCGAAAACCCGTCGAGTGGATGATGCGGTCACGGTCACGCTGGTACTCGCCGCGATACCTCGACGGCGGCTCGTCGTATTTTCTGCCGCGACTCCTCGACTCATTGGCGGCGTAAGGCGCGCAGCCCGCCGCGGCCATCAGCCGCCGGCTCCGAGCAGCGCCTGCAGCCTCGCCTGGTCATAGTCGCTGCTGACATAGGCGTCGCCGAGCGCTCTCAGCAATACGAAACGCAGCCGGCTATGCTGGACTTTCTTGTCCATGCCCATGGTCTCGAACCAGCGCTCGCTGTCTATCGGCGGGGGCTCTGTCGGCAGCCCCGCGGCGGCGAGCAGCGCGGTGAGGCGAGAGACTTCCGAGGCGTCGATTCCGCTGAGCCTGGCCGCCAGCACCATGCCCGCGGCGACGGCTTCGCCGTGCAGCCACTCGCCATAACCCAGGCTGTTCTCGATCGCATGACCGAAGGTGTGCCCGAAATTCAGGATCGCCCGGCGTCCGGACTCGCGCTCGTCTTCGGCAACGACGTCGGCCTTGATCTCGCAGGAGCGCTGAATGGCATGCGCCAGCGCCGCCGGCTCTTTAGCGAGCAATGACGGCATATTCGATTCCAGCCAGGCGAAGTACTCCGCGTCGCAGATCGCGCCGTGCTTGATCACCTCGGCGAGGCCCGCGCTGAACTCGCGCGGCGGCAGGGTGTTAAGCGTATCGGTGTCGATCAGGACGAGCTCGGGCTGATGAAACGCGCCGATCAGGTTCTTGCCTTTCTCGTGGTTGACGCCGGTCTTGCCGCCAACCGACGAATCCACCTGGGAGAGCAGCGTGGTCGGAACCTGGATGAAGGCGACGCCGCGCATGTAACAGGCGGCCGCAAATCCCGCGATATCGCCGACGACGCCACCGCCGAGGGCGATCACGGTCGTGTCGCGACCGGCGCGCCGGCTGGCGAGTTCGTCGAGCAGGGTCTGCAGCGTAGCGAGGGTCTTGAAGGATTCGCCATCCGGAATAGCGATGCTGCCGACGCTGCAGCCATCGAGATTCCCGAGCAGCCGGTCGAGGTACAGCGGCGCGACCGTCTCGTTGCTCACGACCAGGCAATCGGACGATCTCAGGTAGCGGGAGAGGTCGAAGTTTCCGTCCAGCAGTGCGCGTCCGATGACGATCGGATAACTGCGCTCGCCGAGATTGACGGTGACGGTTTTCATTCCGGGCTGGTTTCCTGTTCCATGTGTCGCATCATTTCAGCGTGTCATGTACTCCCGGCGTGTGCAATCCGTGGGCTAGGAAATCTGCTCGATGATCTCGTTGGCGACCGAATGTACCTTGCGACCATCCGTTTCGACCACCAGGTCTGCGATTTCCCGATACAAGGGATCGCGCTGCTCCAGCAACTTCTCCAGTATCTCTCGCCGATCACCATTCTCCAGCATCGGGCGTTCCCTGCCGCGGCTGGTCCGCTTGAACTGCTGATCGACCGAGGTAAACAGGTAGACGACGAAACCGCGGCCGCCGAGCCAGCTCCGGTTGTCAGGGTCGACGATCGCGCCGCCTCCCGTGGCCAGGACGACGCCATCCATCTTCGTCAGGTCCTCAATCGCCGCCGACTCGCGCTTGCGGAAGCCATCCTCGCCCTCTTTCTCGAAGATGAAAGGAATATCCACACCGGTGCGCGACTCAATTTCATCGTCGCTGTCCATGAAAGTCAGATGCAACGCGCGGGCAAGCTGCCTGCCGACCGCGGACTTGCCTGCGCCCATCGGACCAACCAGGAAGATATTCTTGGGATGTTTCATCGGTGTCTTGAAAAGCCCTCAAAAGAGAAAGCCAACCCGAGGGTTGGCTTTCCCGGTCTTCAGGCAAATTAACGCTTAGTAAACGCTCGCGCCTTCCTCGAGAATGCGCGGCGTGACGAATATCAGCAGCTCGGCTTTGTTGTCTGTCCGCTGCTTGCTGCGGAACAGTGCACCCGCAAACGGGATGTCGCCGAGTACCGGAACCTTCGTAACGGTCTCGCGGCGTTCCGTCTCGTAAATACCACCCAACACGACCGTCTGACCGTTGGCGACCAGGACCTGGGTTTCGACCGAGCGCGTATCGATACTCGGTACGGTGCCACCAAGCCCACCCGTCGAGATGATCTCGCCGACGTTGTCCTTGCTGACGCGCAGGTCCATGATGATGTTGTTGTCCGGCGTTATCTGCGGCGTTACCACCAGCTCCAGCACGGCTTCTTTGAACTGGATGGTCGTGGCACCCGACGATGCCGACTGCTGGTACGGAATTTCCACACCCTGCTTGATCGTGGCTTCCTTCTGGTTTGCCGTAATGACGCGAGGGGTCGACACGATTTCGCCACGGCCCTCTGCCTCCAGCGCCGTCAGTTCGAGATCGACGAGGTAGTCGTTCTCGAGTACCGCCAGCGAGAATCGCCCTGCCGCGCTGCCGATCGGCAGCGGCACGTTATAGCGATCATTGAGCCCCGGCAACTCGAGCAGAGTGGTGCTGGTGGGGTCCTGCAGGTTCTCGAGATAGGTACTTATCATGTTGTCCGTACCGCTACCGCTGCCGCTGATGGTGGTCAGGCCCGTATTGCTTTCCCGGAAGGCCGTTACGCCAAGCCGAACGCCGAGATCGCGACTGAAGTCGTCGTTGACGACAACGATGCGTGACTCGATCAGCACCTGCTTGATCGGGATGTCGAGGGCGCGAACCAGCCT
>JBFELT010000069.1:0-14676 GCA_041552015.1 Woeseiaceae bacterium | reverse complement strand
CCGGCCCCGTACCTGGCGCGCGCCAAGTGGATCCAGATCGACCCCTCCGAATGTGAGCTCCCTGACCGGGACATCGAAACGCTGATCAGGCGATCTTACGAGCTGGTCCTGTCGAAGCTTCCGAAGAAGGTGCAGCGCCAGATTCGCGAAGGCTGAAGAAATCCCGGAGTACGGGGTCGAACCGCAACTGGCTGTCGAACGAATCGCTGGCCCGAGTAATCGGGGTTCAACTCCTGTTTCCTGTCTGTTTCCCGTGGTTTGAGTAGTCGTGGTTCGCTAAAGTAATACAATCTTCACAATCCAGGTGTAATGACAATGGCCAGACTCCTGACAGCCATGATCTTGTTGCTCGTGCTCACCCGCGCGGAGGCACAAGCCACCCCGCCATTTGACGTCTCCGAAGTCACGCGGTTTGACGAGCCCTGGGCGATGGCCTTTCTGCCCGACGGACGCATGCTGGTGACGGAGAAGAAAGGCAGCCTCCAGATCGTCGGCCAGGATGGCCAGTCGTTTGGGTCGGTACGCGGAGTGCCGGACGTGGACTACCTCGGGCACGGCGGCCTGGGCGATGTGGTCTTGCATCCGGAGTTCGAAAAAAATCGACTCGTCTACCTCAGCTACGTTGAGGGTGCTCCCGGTAGAACGCGTGGCGCCGCCGTTGTTCGCGGTGTGCTGACGCTGGGAGAGCGCGGCGGAAACTTATCCGACGTCGAAGTTGTCTGGCGACAATACCCGAAGATGGTTGGCTATGGACATTATGGCTATCGCATCGCATTTGACGATGACGGCTATCTCTGGATTTCGTCCGGCGATCGGCAGAAATTTACGCCGGCACAGGATATGCAAAGCAACGTTGGCAAGATCGTTCGACTGCACGATGACGGATCTATTCCCGAAGACAACCCGTTCGTCGACTACCTCAGCAAAGACGCTTTCGTCGATGATGAAGGTGTCTATCCTGAAATCTGGTCACTCGGCCACCGTAATCCGCTCGGCATGACCTTCGATCTCGATGGCCAGCTATGGGTTATCGAAATGGGCCCCGCCGGCGGCGATGAGCTGAATCGCATCGTGCGCGGCGGGAATTACGGCTACCCGATCGTCTCCAATGGCGAGCACTATGACGGCCGCGACATCCCGGATCACGATACCACCCCGGACTTTGATGAGCCTGTCCTGTGGTGGACACCGGTCATTTCACCGGCGAACTTGATTGCCTACAGTGGTGACGCATTTCCGGAATGGCGGGGCAATCTGCTCGCCGCCGGCTTGTCGTCGCGAGCCATTATTCGCATCGAGATTGATGGTGACACAGCCAGGGAAGTAGAGCGATTCCCGATGGGCGCGCCGATGCGAAGCGTCATGCAGGGACCTCAAGGCGCCTTATGGGTTCTTGAGGATGAGTCGCGCGAGGGCAACGGGCGGCTGCTGAAATTGACGCCAAGGCACTGACGGACGCTGATGCGCGCCTGTCTTCGGGCAGCTAGTCAGTCCCGGGAGCACCGCTGTTTGCAGTTTTGTCGGGCAACAGCCATGGCTCGTTCTGGACGCGCAGCATGGCTTCCATACGGTTGGACACGTTCAGTTTCGAGAGTACCGAGGAGACATGATGTTCGATGGTCCGCTGCGAGCGTGCGAAGGTCTCCGCAATCTCCCGGTTAGTCGCGCCATTGGCGAGCAGGGCCAGGATATCCTGTTCGCGCCGGGTCAAACCCAGGGGATGATTTTTCGCGGCGCCGTAGTGACCGCGGCGTGATCGTGGCATCTGTTTGGCGAGTCCCAAAGCACGTGCCGTCTTGCGTGCTTTCATTGCCGCGGCTCTTGCCTCGATCGGCTCGAGAAGCTTGATTGCGCGCGCGATGATCGGTCCGGTAGTCCCGTCGCCGGCCTGCAACAGGCAAAGAGCGGCCGAATACGGGGCGCCCAAAGACTCCCAGGCATCTGCGGCGCCAACGAAGTCGCCCTGAATTTCGGCCGCATAGGGCCGGGGTACTTCAACCTGGAAGTCATCCGGAAGGCTGATTTCCAGCCTTCTCGCCCAGACAGCCGCTTCCCCGACGTGCCAGGAATGCATTTGCGCTGCCCCGACACTGAAGAGACGCCCGAGATGCTCGGCCGCGGCCTGCGGTTTGTCATTCAGCCACGCGGCTTCTATCAGGCCAAACAGGGCCGGCACAACATACTGGGATTCGTCCGTGGCCATCGCGTCCTGCAGCGCCTTTGCCGCGAGCTCCGCAGCGTCGGCCTCGCCGAGGCGCAAACGCACCTTTGCCAGCACGATGAGTGCCGGCAGCTTCATGAGCAGCGTCAATCGATCGAGCCTCAATACCCCACGTGCAATCGTCTCGGCATCGCGAAGCCGGCCCTGCTCCATCCGTAGTTGTGCGAGCCTGCCAACAAGGTAATGAGTCCATGAGTCCAGGTCGTGCTGCGTGTCGAACGAAATCCCGTCACGTATGATGCGCTCCGCGAGTTCGAAGTTTCTGAAGTCGACACCGTATTCCGCGAGATTCGTATATACCCGCGCGGCGTGTTCGTGGTGACCAATTTTCAGCGCCAGTGCGAGGCTATCCTCGAGTAGCTCGATACCTTCCGGCTTGTCGCGAAATATCAGCGCAGTTCCAACGTTGTTGAGCGCGTGAATCCGGACCTCGTCATTGTCGAACTGTGCGGCAAGCTCCAGTGCTCGATTGCCCCATTCAACCGCTTCGTCCATACGATCATTGAGCATGTGCAGTTGCGAGCGCAGACTGTAGGCCATCGCTCTCTCCGAAGATGGCGGGGTGTCTTCGAGAACGCGCACCGCTTCATCGGCGAAGTGTCCTGCTTCGGCAGCCTCGCCGCGGTACCAGTGCAGGCGGGACAGCCAGCGCAGGTTTTCACCCACCTTGTCCATGCGACCGATTGCGCGCCAGAGCGTAATGGCATGTCGTCTTGCTTCCAGGACCTCATCGTTAATGCGCAATGCGAGTCCGGCCTCATAAGCCCAGTTTTCGTAGAGCTGTGCCGCGATTTCGGGGTCCGCTTCGTCGATGAATTTCAACGCAGTTGCGAGATGCGCGGCAGCCTCGCAATGTGCGCCGACCGCGGTTGCCTTTGCCGCTGCGCGAGGCGCGTAACGAAGTACCCGTTTTGCGTCCAAAGCACCGGCCGCATGATGTACCAGCTGATCCAGCGCGGATTCCTGCTCGTCTTCAAGCAATGCGCCTAGCACGCGTGCGTGCGTGGCTATTCGTTCACTGGTGGAAATCCGGGACAACGTGGCAAGCCGCGCAAGCTCGTGACGAAATCGCAGGGAATTATTGACGTCCTGCATCAACAATCCCCGTCCGACGCATGCCATGGCAAGTGTGTCGCCACCGTCCCCGAAAAGCGGTTGCAGGACGCGCCTCGGCACCGATCCTGGAATGACACTGATGGTCTCGAGGAACTCCCGTTCGACCGGGGCCAGTCGATTCAGACGCGAGCCGACGGCGTCTTTCACGGAGGCTGGAACGGATTCGTACGAGTCTTCCCGGCAGGCCAGCAGCTCGGTGACGAAAAACGGGTTACCGCCGGTAATCCGATAAATCTCGTCGTCGACATGGCCTGTAGCCGCGCCGAGCGCATTGACGCCTTCGCGAGTGAGCGGCGGCAGTTCGATTCGGTTCGTGCAGGATGACGGCAGTTCGCCCAGCACCTGGGTTAGCGGATGCTCCGCGGTGATTTCATCGTCCCTGAAACTCATCACCAGCAATGTCCGAAGCATCGAAACGCGTCGGCCGAGATACTTCAACAAGTCCAGTGTGGCGTGGTCGGCCCAATGCACGTCTTCGAATACGAGGATTGTCGGCTCGCGCGATGCTTCAATGTGCCGCAACACCGCCGCAAATAGCTGCGACGACTGACCGCCATCGGCCAGTAGCTGCGTGACCTCGTTGCCCAGAGCCAGTGCCATGTCATGAATAGGGCCAAGGGCGCGTGGCGTAAACAGCGCATCGCAACCGCCCCAGATAACCGTGCTGTCGGCACTGGCCCGGAGTCGCATCTCTTCGAGTACGGAGGTCTTGCCAATTCCTGCTTCGCCGCCGACCAGTGCGATGGCGCCGCGGCCTCGCCCGGCGGCTTTCGCCAGGCCGAGCAATTCCTGGACGGCTTGTTCTCGTTCGACCAGCATCGACTTCCAGTCCCTGAATACTTGCGCCCGAAAAGCGCGCCATGCCCATGGTTATCACTTGAGGCGTCGCCAGACAAGCGATCGTCGACAGGGCGAAGTCGTTGTGTAATTGGGATAAAACAGGTGGGTACTCGACCTGGCGCCCGTATTTTCGGGGCGGGTGGTCAGCCGGCGCCACAGATTCCGGCCACGAGATGGCATGAAAAATAGGTATGGCTGGCGAAAAATAGGCGTGCCTACGGAGGTGGTCGCGCGGCAACGCTTCTACTCTGAACATCGGCAAGACCATGACGCACTCATTTGCAGGAGACTACACATGCGCACTCTCACCCTGACCCTGGTATTGGCCCTGCTCGTTTCGCCCGCCCGCGCAAGCGGCGTGGAGGAATATCTCGAAAAGTTCGGGATTGACCAGAGCGCGTCTTTTAGCGGCACGCGCCACATGGAAATGAAAGAAGGGCAGATCGACTCGTTCGTCCGGCAGGCGCCCGGGAAAATGCGCATGGAAGTGAATATGGGCGGCATGTCCGGCGTAATTATTACCCGCCAGGACACTGGCAAAAATTACATGCTAATGCCATCGATGAACATGTATCGGGAAATGGACAACAAGGGCTTGCAGGAAGCGGGGAACTCCGACATCGACTTTACGGAAGCGAGCAAGGTCGGCAGGGAGCCCATCAACGGTTTCGATTGCACCAAGTACAAGGCGAAGTTCAAGGACAAACAGGGTGGTAAGGGCGGCGGCTACTACTGGGTCAGCGACGAAGGCATCCTGATGAAAGTCGACATGATCTACCAGGGTCGCAAGCAAAAGGGACAACGCATGACGTTCGAGATGCGCGATGTTCAGATTGGTCCACAGGATCCGGCCGAATTCGAGGTGCCCACCGGCTATTCCAAGATGGGATTCGGCAGCATGATGGGGCAGATGGGCGGCCAGGCTGGCAAAAATTCGCAAATGCAGGACCGGGATGGCCAGCCGTACGAGGAACCCGGTCTCGGCGAACAGGTTGGCGATGCGGTTGAGGACGAAACCGAACAGGCCGTCGTCGATGAAGCCCGCGCTTCTGTCCGCAAGGGCCTCAAGAAACTCTTCAAGAGGTGAGGTCCGTCGTGATCTCCAAACGCATTAGGCACACGGTGGTCGGCGCGGCGGCAGCCGGCCTGCTGCTGGGCTCATTTCCAGCTGTTGCGGCACCCACGATATGCACGGAACTAATTCGTGGTCCCGATGGATCGATACCGGTGGACGAACGCGAAAGCGCTCGGCAAGTGCAGGCTCGCATCAAGCCCGGCCTCATTGCCGAGGGCGATAAGCTGGCGGGCGACGGCAAACTGGCTGAAGCAGTGGAAACCTATTCCGGCATCTTCGGAGGCTACTGGTACGCCGGATTTTACTCCAGCGCCATGCGATGCCTGCCCGTTGATTTCTACCAGGGGGCGGCGAGCAAACTACGCGCCGTAGCGTCCGAGCTTGCCGAACGGCGCAGGGCCAGGGGCCATCTACTCGACGAATCACATGAATACGGCGGTGACCTTGACCACGGTGCCCTGAGGCTTTACTTACTCAGCAATCAGTACGACCGTTTTATCAGCGAGGCATTCGCCTATGCGGACACGGAGTTCCTGGAAAGGGACATTGATGATCAGTTGATGGCCATGGTGAGCGGACGTCTTGGCGAGCTCGAAACATACCGCAACGCGGGATCCGGACACGCCGCCGTCGGCTACACAAATGACCTGACGCCGCTACTGGACGAAGAGCTGGCCGCGTTCACGAAGCTGGCCGGCTTCGACGAGAAACTCAAGGCGCGCTTTGCGTCGCGTTATCCGGATATCACCGAGCATTGGCTGGCGGAGGAGGCCAGGCACTTCGGCGGGCCGGACAGGACTGATGAGGTCTTTGCGAAGGAGATGTTTCTTGAGCGGGCGAAAGATGCTCTCAAGGCAGGCGCCGATCGGCTCCGCGAGCATCCGCGGCAAGTCGCACGGTTGAAGGCCCGTGCAAATACTCGCGGCGAGGCGTTGATGAGGAAGGGCAGCGAGGTCGCTGGCGGCGAGGGATTAATGGGGTTGATGGCGACGGACTACTACGCGCATGCTCGCGACTACTTCGAATTCGCGGGTAACCAGGAGCAGGCCGCGGTGGCCGGCAGATTGTCAGACGAGCGACAGGAATCGGTGGAACAAGAGGCGGACAGGATTGAAGCGTCGATCCGGACGGACGTCGAGAAGATGCGCAAGTCCGATGAAGAGCAGGCTTCCTTCCAGGAGGCGACCGACGAGATGGCCAGGGAGTTCGGATTCGACCTTGATGAATAGCGCCCGCATGCACGCCACTATCCAGATTGCGCCTCCGGTCGATCACTCCGCATGTGACCGGGCAAGACAGTGCGATCACATTGAGAGGCTGCTCGATGCCGGCGACAAGGAGGTCAGCCTGGGTCGATACCCCGAAGCAACGCTTAGCTACTACAGCGTCTTCCAGCCCGAGCTGTGCGGCGCACGGGAATTCGGGCTTCGACGAGTCGCCTCAATGGATCTCTTCGAAGAAGCGGCAAGCAGACTGAGAGTGGTTGCCTCCCGGTACGCGGAAGAGCTGCTGGAGCGGCGGTGCCTGCTTGCGGGGGAATCGCCCGACGGGCCCATTGGCGTTCCGCGCGGCGCACTGAATCTCTACCTGATCAGCAACCAGCACGAGGTATTTACCGAGCACGCGTTGCAATACGCATTTGCAGAGCGGCGAACGCGCAATATCAATCGCTTCCTGGCGTCTTCGGTGCGAGCAAGGCTGCTTCATTTGCAAGACGTAAGCCAATGTGCGCCGTTGTTGCGAGAAGAGCAGGAAACCATCGCGGGACTTGCCGGTTTCGAGCAGAAGATGCACGCACGGCTCGTGGAGCGTATCGACCCTGAATGAGGCGGAGGCGTAATCGATTACTGGAGATGTGCATGAATCGTCAGAAAGTGGTGTTTCTACTTCGCCGGATGCTGCCGGGCGTCATGTGCGTTCTCGTTGCGCCGGCGCTTGCCGGGCAATCGCTTCAGCCAGGCGTCTACTACCATGAACCGTCGACGATCAGCTTGAGCGACGTTGCATCCGGTGGCGTATGCACCGATGAGAACGGTGTCCAGGCCGTTTGCGAAACGGCGCACAAGATCTACATCAAGGGCGAAGAAACCTGCGACTGGTCGCCGGACCAGCAATATCCGTGTACCCGTTTCGGATACGAATTCAACTACGCAGAGGCGCAACCTCAGACAAAACTGGAGTGCAAGCGCAGGCGCTATAGTCCGAAGACCGGAGAACAGAACGACAGCTATGAGCAGGCTATCGATGGCGAGAGCGGCCACGTCTTCTATTCCACGTTCCGAACCTATGCGCCTGTGGATGAGCGGGTCATCCTCAGCGAGGTGCATGAATGCAGCTACGCGGGCGAGCCAGTGGCGACAATCGAGTTCATCATCTACTACGAACCGGGCGTTGGTGGACCCGGCTCCGGGGATGAGGCCGACCAGTATTTCCCCGAGGTTCCGGATGCCTGCTCACATCCGTACCTGACCGAAGACACGGCAAGCGCGCTGCTACAGGCGACGGGTGTCAGGCGTCACGCGGCGTCGGAACACATCCCGAGCTTGCAAAGCCAGTGCATTTACGGTGCCGCCGGCGGCCAGAAAGGCCAGGTCGGCTACGTCTTCAAGTTCATGCTGTCGGACATGTTCGACGTTGACCAGCTGCCAGCCCAGCAAATCGAATTCAACGCGACATTCGCAAACGGCGGCGCAGCGCCTGAGGAAATTCTCGAGAGCCCGGGCCGCAAGGCCTTCCTGTTCCGCAAGGGAGATCGCGCGACACTTTTCGTGATCACCGACATTGAAGGCAGCAAGGACCTGGTCGGGAGATCCCGCAAATTCGTTGCCCAGTATTACATCGATCATCCGGACATGGACTACGCATCGAAACAGGGCGTGCTTCTCGAACAGGCCCATATGCACATGCAGCACTGGCAGCAGTAGCAACGCCGTGCACATACTCAAACATCGACGGGCCCCGAAGGTAATCGTTTCGCCGTTGACCGGGTAATCGCGGTTCGGCTCCTATTTCTTGTCGTGCAGGGCCATGGCCTCGACGCGCAGCTCGATGGCCTCATGATTGGCATCCGTCAGTTCGACAAGCTCGCTCCGTAGCAGCCGCGCGGCCGATACTCCGTTCGTCTTCAGCGCGTTGATGAACGACTGGGCACGGTATCCGGCGAGTCTTTCGAGCGCTGTCACCGGCACCTTTTCGTTTTCGACCAACGCGGCGAAAACGGCCCGATAGAAGTTCTCGTCCTGATCTGAATGATCGCGGCTGATTGTTGCGCGAAGCGATGGCGACAAACGCGCGGCCGAGAACTCGTCCAGGATTCCGCGGACCCTCGAATGGTTGAAATCGATCGGCTTTTCCACGGCCTGCCCCGGTGGACCCTCACTGGTCGCAAGGGCGACGTGCAGCCGCAGCTGCCGTGCGGCGAGCGCGAGGCGATCGACGACGGGGTCATAGGCCGGGTAAATCCTCAGGCCCAGCCTTGGCCGCGCCGCGAGTGCCGCGCTCAGTGCGGTCATTCGCGCTGCCGCAGTCGGCGCTGTTTCCGCGCTGCCGGCCTGGAAGGAGACGCGGTTGAGCGGCTCATCCGGCAGGCCGGCGATCACAGCCATTTCCTCGAGGGGATTTGCGGTCATCGCCAGGACGAGGCCGCGCAAGCGACTCGTCAACAGGGCGGCGACTGTAGGCCCGGCCTCCGCTGGCATCGAGCGGGCAGGAAGCGTAATGCCGATGTACCCGTTGCTGTCCTCGAGCAGCGCCACCGCGATCTCAAGCGGCCATGCCTCGCGTGTTGCGCTATCCGCAGGCTCATCCAGGCGCAGTTCGTTGATCGAGACACGCCCCTGTGTTTCGAGCGAGCTGTCGTCGCGTTGGTATCCGAAGTCGAGATCCAGGCGCCCGGCGCTGACCCCGTGCCCGGTCACTTCGCGGAAATAGGGCGAAATCGCTGTCAGATCGAAATCCGTCAAGGTCAGTTTCACGTTTGCGGGATTGTGCGGATCGGAGGCACGCAAGCGGGTAACAAGCGTGACAAAGCCGGCATCGACCAGGCGTCCCTTGAGGTCGACATCCACCGTCGTCGCCGAGCCGGCACCCTGGCGCAGAATCCCGCCGTTGATGGCGTCGGCTTCCAGCCGTACCGGTGGCACGATTTGCCGATCCGTGAAGCTTGCGCGTGCGTCGACGATCTCGGCCCTGCCGAGGGTGATCATCGCTGCAGCGGGATCGATCGCCAGGCGGACGAGCCAGCCCGGCAAGTTCAGCCCGCCTGCCGCCTTGCGCTCCAGCCGAAATTCGCTTCCCTCGAATCGCAGATTGTCGACGAATGTCGAGTAGTTCGACATGTCGACAGCGATACTGGCCGCATGCAGACGGGGTACGGCGACGATGTCGCCATCGGCAGGCGACGAAATTCTTGCGTCGCGCATGTCGGCGTCACGAAAAACCAGGGCACCGGCGAATACGCTCGTCAAATCGGCTCGCGCAGAAACCACCGGAATGCTAAGCAGCCGATCGTCGTTCGAATCCTGAAGCGTGGTGTCCGTCAATACCAGCCCGAACGTAAACGGATTGAATGTGACTTCCCTGATGCGAAGGCGCTGATCAGAGTGTTCGCCAAGCGCCGCTTCTATCCAGGTCTGGAGAAGGCGCGGTGCGAGCAGGAATCCGGCACCCGTGTAAAGCGCGACGGCAATAAGGATAAGTACCGCAACCCTGGTGAAGAAAGTCCTATGCAAAGTCGTGTCCCGGCGCTACTCTGTCCAGAGGTTACCAACAAACGAGTATCAGCATCGTGGAACCTCTTACCCTTGCGTACTACCGCAGTCGTGGCCGGGTCGACCCGCGCCTGATAGCCGGCATTGCCGTCGCCATTGCGATCGCTCTCGCCGTTATTTTTCTGACTCGGCCCGGACCGGAGCCCGAGCCAATACCGCCTCCGGCTACGGCGCCGCCGCTGGAAATGGTCGCGCCCGCGCAGTCCGGGGCGGAGCGTGGCGATACGGCCCGCGAGATCATCGATGCCTTGAAGGCAGCGCCCGAAGGCCCGGACTATGCCGAGGCCCTGGCTCGTGCCAGCGAGTTCCAGGACGAGGGGCGCAAGGCCGATGCCCAGTTGCTGTATTTCTTTGCGGCGCGCGGCGGCGACGGGCCGGCGGCGTTTCAACTCGCAACGTTCTACGATCCGAATCACTATTCGGAGAGTGCGGGCCTGATGGACGAGCCGGATCCTTTCCAGGCTTACAAGTGGTACCGGCAAGCGCGCGACGCCGGTCACGAGACGGCGGCCGAACGGCTCGAGGCGTTGCGGACCTGGGCCGAACAGGCCAGCTCAAAAGGCAACGCCGAGGCGGAGCGTTTGTTGTTGCAATGGGAGTAGTGTCGATGTCAGTCCAGCGTATCCCGATCAGGTTCGCAGCACTTGCCCTGATCGTCATGGCGAACTCCTTCATTGGCGTGGCGGAGGCGCAGCCCGAGCGTCCGCTTGTCCAGGAAGGAAAAGAGGCGCTTTACCAGCGCGTCATTGCCGTCCCGGGCGCGGCGCTCTATCGCGACATGGGCGACGCGCTCAATGCGCGGACCGTACCCCCGTTCTCGACTTACTATGTCTACGAGCGGCGCGACAGCGGCAGCAGGAAATGGATCAGGGTCGGCAGCGACAGCAACGGCACGATCGTCGGATGGATGGATGACGACGAGGCCGTGCGCTGGAACCAGACCCTGACCGTCGCGTTTCGCGACCCGGCCGAACAGGCCCGCGTGCCGCTGTTCGGTGACCGGGATTCACTGAAGACTATTGTCAACGAAAATGATGCGGCGAAGTACCGGCAGCTGCGCAATCAAGCCGAGGCCGGTGCGAGCAAGGACTCGCCCATCGTTGCCATTCAGCCCGGGCACAACGTCGACGTGCGACGCAACTTTTATCTCGTGCCCATTCTCGATCACGAGGACGTACTGGTCGGTGGCCAGCAGGCGCGCCTGCTGCATGTCGCGACCATACCCCTGCAGGATACCGCGACGATAACGGCGGCGTTCCGGACCGGTATCGTCTTTGTCATCGACTCGACGATTTCCATGCAGCCCTACATCGACGCCACCCAGTCTGTGATGGAACGCGTGAATCGCTCCATCGATGCCGCGAAACTATCGGACCGGGTTGGCTACGGCCTGGTTGCCTACCGTGACAACACCGCAGCCGTGCCCGGACTGGAATACGTGAGCCGCAGCTACACGGACCTTGCGAGCGACAATGGCGACGAGTTTCTGTCCAGCATAAAGACGGTCAAGACGGCACCGGTCTCCAGCGAGGGATTCGATGAAGATGCGTATGCAGGCATTGACGAGGCGATACGCTCGCCCAACTGGAACGATTTCTATGCCCGCTACGTTATCCTGATCACCGACGCGGGGCCGCGTGCGGCTGACGACCCGCTCTCGAGCACGAAGCTCGATGCCGCGTCGCTGCAGCGGCTCGCTCGCGACAAGGGTATTACGCTCGGCGTGTTTCACCTGCGCACGCCGGCCGGCGCGGACGATCACGCCTACGCTGAACAGGAATACCGGCAGTTGTCGGCGGTTGGCGGCATCGGCGATTTTTACTACCCGGTCGCGACGGGCGACGTCGGTCAGTTTGAAAAGGCGCTCACCACGCTGACGAATCAGCTCACGGCGCAGGTACGAGCAGCGGCGAGCGGGCAACCACCGGAACGCCTCGCAGACTCGACGGCGACCTCGGAACTCGAGGTCTTCCAGGAGAAGATCGATCGACTCGGTTACGGCCTGCGTATGCAATACCTGAAGGAGCAGAGTGGCGCGGGCGTTCCCTCGCTCTTCAATGCCTGGATGATCGACCGGGACTTCGACAAGCCGAACGAGCGCGCGCTCGATGTGCGCGTACTCCTGACGCGGAACCAATTGAGCGACCTGCACGAGGTCTTGCGCCAGGTGCTGATCACGGCCGAGGAGGGCGCGCTCGCGCCCGATGATTTTCTTGACGAACTGAAGAGCCTCGCGGCGAGCATCAGTCGGGACCCGGAAGCGGCGAAGACCTCGACACGGGCAGTCGGTGGCCAGAGCCTCGCGGATCTCGGCTACATGCGTGAGTATCTCGAAGGGCTGCCCTACAAGAGCGAGGTCATGTATCTCGACCTGAGTATCTGGGAGCAATGGCCGGCTCAGCGGCAGTTTGAATTCATCAATCAACTCGACGGAAAAGTCGCCTACTACCGTGCGCTGCACGACAACGTGGACCTGTGGGTGTCCCTCGACGGTGAGGCCGTCGACGGCGACTCGGTATACCCGTTGCTTCTGGAGGCTCTGCCCTGAGGCAGCTCGTTTTCTCACTGCGCGATGTGGTGAAGAGTTACGAAGCGGGGGGCACCGAGTTCCGGCTGAGCGTACCGCGGCTCGATATTGCGAAGGGCGCAAAGCTCGCGTTCGTCGGTGAGAGCGGCTCGGGAAAGAGCACGCTGCTCGAACTCCTGGCGATGATTCTGCGGCCGACGCAAAGCTCGAAATTCGATTTCCAGGCGGCGGCCGATGGCGAGCTGCACGACATTGCCGCTGCGTGGGAGTCCGCGGACGCCGACTTCCTGAGCGACCTGCGCAGCCGGCACATCGGATACGTCCTGCAGAGCGGCGGTTTGTTGCCGTATTTGACGGTGCGCGACAATATCACCCTCTCCCGGCGCCTGGTGGATCGCTCGACAGAAGATGTCGCGGAGCATTGGGCCGAGCGGCTGAACATTGCGGCGCAGCTCGACAAACAACCGGCGAAACTCTCAATTGGGCAGCGTCAGCGTGTCGCTATCGCGCGTGCCCTGGCTCACGATCCCAGCGTGCTGATCGCCGATGAACCGACGGCGTCGGTCGATCCCCTCCATGCCGAGCGCATCATGGAGGTAATGGTCGGCCTGGTCGAGGAACTGGGCGTGACGCTGATCGTTGCGAGCCACGCTCACAGGCTGATGCAAAGCGCGGGACTGCAGATGATCGATCATGCGATCGACGCGGTCAGCGGCAACTCGATGCATGTCACGGTGTCGGATGCGGCGCCGTAACTCGCAGTCACGGCTTATCGTGGAACTCGCGTTTCGCGACTACGTGCACGAACGCGTGATGACCTCCTGCTTCATACTCGCACTCAGCGCCGTGTTGCTGCCATTGCTTGTTCTGTTCGGCCTCAAATTCGGCATCATCGGTAACCTGCTGGCACCGCTCGAGGACGATCCGCGTTACCGCCAGATCCGACCGGTCGGCAGCGGCAGTTTCGATTCCGAGTGGTTTGAACAGATGGCGGCGCGTGACGATGTTGCGTTCATCGTTCCACGGACGCGCTCGATCTCGGCGAGCATGCGTTTGCGGCTCCCGGACAGCGACACGGGACGCATTATCAGCGTCGAACTCATTCCGTCCGCGGCAGGCGACCCGGTGTTAAAGGATCTCGATCCGCCGTCGGGCTTTGATGCTGTCGTGTTGTCGCAGGATGCCGCCGACAAGCTGGCGTTCGTCGACGGAGCCGGCGCGGAAGGCATACTGTCGCGGACCTACAAGGGTCAACAGGAAACGGTCCTGCTGCCGCTGACGGTAACGGGTGTCGCGTCCGCGGGCGCGTTCGATCGCGACGGCATGTTCGTTTCCCACGAATTGCTGGTGGCGGTCGAGGACTTCCTGGACGGCCGTGCCGTGCCGCCGCTGGGCTGGGACGGGTCACCGGCTCAGGACGATGCGCGGAATTTCTCCGGGTTTCGACTCTATGCGCGTGACCTGGCGGACGTGGCGGGGCTGCGTCGCGGCCTTATGGCGAGGGGGATCGATGTACGCACGCGGCAGGCAGATATCGAGCTCGTACAGTCACTCGATCGCAATCTGAGCATCGTCTTCTGGATCATCGCGAGCATCGCCGCAGTGGGCTACGGCATTTCCTTCGGCAGCAGCGTGTGGGCCAACATCGAGCGCAAACAGCGTGACTTCAGCGTGTTGCGCCTGACGGGTTTTCGTACCCGTGGCATCGTGTCGTTCCCGATCCTGCAGGCATTGATGACCGGCGTGCTCGGCTGGGCAATCGCCGTTGTCACCTACTTCGGCGTACAGGCGGGGCTCAACACCCTGCTGGCAGAAAGCGTCGGCGGAGGCCAGGCTGTGTGCCGCCTGCTACCGTCACACTTCGTGATCGCGATGCTGCTTACCGTAGTGATGGCAAGCGCAGCCGCCGCGCTCGGTGGCATTCGCCTGGCGAAACTCGAGCCTTCACTCGCATTGCGAGAGGGCTAGTGTCCTGTTTGCTTAGTTCGTTAACCTTCAGCGCGGCCAGCAGCCCGTGGTGCGAGGCGCGCGAGTGCAGGCTTTCTGAAAGTCAACGAACTAAGCAAACAGGACACTAGAGCGCTACTATTCAATCGCGGTTCGATCCCTGTCAATCTGATGCCTGTGT
>JBFELT010000068.1:0-14782 GCA_041552015.1 Woeseiaceae bacterium | reverse complement strand
GGAGCGGTGACGAACTGTACCGGGCGATCAAGTCCGATCCGGGCACGCTGGCCGAGGAAGGCAGTATCAGAGCCATCGAGTCGCTCGAAGACGCGGCCGCGGATTACGCGTAGCCCGGCGAAAGTGTGCGGTGCATCAATATTAACGTACTTGCCACTGGAAACCGCTTGTATGCGTGATCTGCGTCACAGTACAATTTTCGCCCGACCAGCATTATCGGGCTCTACATAGCTGAAAAACGAGTACGAAATCATGTGGTTGCCGGAACCCGTCTACAAGTCACTGCCGACTCTCTACGCCGCGATGGGTGCTTGTTTCATCGTTGGCGTCTTCTACATCGGCCTCGATGCGCCGTTGAGTCCGGTTTACCTGGGACTCGGCCTGGTTTCGGTACTTGCCTCGATTACCGTGACGATCTGGCGTACCAGGTCGCCCGCAAAAACACAGCGTGGCGAAAGCGACCAGGGGCAGGGCGAACATCAAACCTGAGACCGCTTCCTAGTCTTTGAGTCGATACGTCCAGCGGCCGTAGGCATAAAGCCCGGCGGCAGCAACCAGGCCAACCGAGCCCATGATGTACCACGCGATCCCGACATTGTTTGCGGCGTAGAGCTGCGCCGTCAAAGTCTCTCCGCTTTGACCCGATACCTCGATCAGCTTCTGGAATGCCTCGCCGATGGGCACGGCATCGACGTCTGCCGGCGACAGGCCCGCATCGAGCAGGGAGCGGCGCGCAATCGTGTCCTTCGATCCGAATGCGCCGTAAAGATACTGTCCGAGAAATCCCTCCAGTGACCAGCCAATGCCCAACGGCAGTTGACTGAACCCCAGGTACATGGCCTTCTTTTGCGCCGGCGCAATATTGCCGAGGTATTCGGAACTCTTCGGGCTCGACAACATTTCGCCCATGGAGAAACAGACGATCGCGAGCACCATGATCCAGACGTAGTTGAAGCCGCCAAGCAATAGCAGCGCCGCCGCCGCCAGGAACGTACCCAGCGCCATCGAGTTGGTTGCCCGCATCAGCGCGCTCCAGCCTGCAACGATAAAGCAGAAGATCATGATCATCATCGCGTTGAGGTTGACGAGGCCTTCCGGCTGGATGCGTTGTCCGTCCTGCGACATGCCGAGCAGGAAGATCCACACCGGATTGGACGTGCCGTCCTCGCCGAACAGGTGCCGAACCATGACCGAGGTATCGACCCAGTCGCGAAAGTAAAGGGGCGCCACGTCCCAGAAAGCCATCAGCATGAACCAGAAGCCGGAGAACAGCACCATGTACCAGATCATGATGGGGCGCAGCAGCTCGCGCAGGCTGTCACGCCAGAGGCTTTCCTCACGTATTTCGCCGGACCTGACTCTAGCGCGATGCGCCAGGCGCTCTTCCTTGTCCTGTTCCTTGTAGGTCAGCAGCAACAGGAAGTTGATCGAGATTATGGCGGCGCAGGCATAGAAGACATGCGACCACTCGAGCTGACGTAGCTGCGCGGCGAGCAGCGGGCCGATAAAGCCGCCGATGTTTACGGTCTGGTAGAACACGCCCCAGGCCATGGAACTGTTCCTGCGGCTCGTGGACTTGACGATGGTTGCCTGGATGCCCGGCTTGAAGATGCCGGTACCGAATGCGAGTACCAGCGCCCCGGCCATGAAGCCCCAGAACGTCGGAAACCAGGCCATGAGCAGGTAGCCGAGAATCTTGAAAACGGTCGACGCAAAAATCGTTTCCTTGTATCCGACCCGGTCGGAAATGCCGCCGGTCAGCACCGGGATGAAGGACTGCATGAGCGCCCAGAACAGAAAAATGATGCCTACGTCGGAGCCGGCGAGCCCGAGGCCGCCGTTGGAGGCGGCGTCGGTGGCGTACAGGCTGGAAACCTGGCGCACGCCGTAGTAGGCCAGCCGTTCGACCATCTCCATGGCGCCGCACACCCAGAACACGTAGGAGAGGCTGGCCAGTGCCGCCCAGATGCCCAGCTGCTTGACATCTTTGACCGACGTACTGCCGTTGCCGAGATCGGAATTTGCCATGCGTGGGCCTCGAGATTGGTTTTGGTCGTGCTAGCGAAGTACGTCGAAGATACGGCTGTACTTGAGAATGAATTCACGGCCGTTCGGAAGTGCGCCAATACCGCGTTCGTCGACCTCGTTATACACGAGAAACAGGCCGGAATTTGCCGAACTCAGCCAGGAAAATCGCAGATTGCTGGCGAACGTGTCACTGGTTTCGCTGTATTGGCTCAGCATTTGCAGCTGCATCTTCGGCGTGAAGGAGTAGGAGAGCCTGAGGCGCAACAGGTTTGCCGTGAACTCGCCGCCTGCTACCGGCAGGTCGAAGTCGTTGTAGTTGAGCGACAACTCGGAGCGAAACTTCTCGCCGATCCGGTAATTGACGCTGGACGTAATCGACACGCGGTCGCCGCCAAACTGCCCGCCGATAACGGTGCTGATATCGAAATTCAGCGGCCGCGATCGATTGCCGTAGTAGGCGAGGGCGACTTCGGCGTGATCGTAGGTACCGGCCGGTACGAAAACGCCGTCCACGATCTGGAACGCCTCGACGACGCCGGCCCGCGTGAAATTGGTACCGGTATGAATCTCTGCGCCCGTTCTGAATTCCCAGTGACTGTCGACATGCAGGAATCCGGTTTCCTGGAAACCGTCGAATTTCCAGTAGCCGGTATAGGAAGCATGCGGCCGAATCTCCAGCAGCCCCCAGAGCTCTTTCGGTCTCACCCGCCGCAGAGCCAGTAGCCGTAGCTTTCGGTACTCGCTGCGGGCGAGGAATCCGACCTCCGGGTTGAAGTCCTCGCCGACCTCCGTGTAGCTCGCGCCAAGCGACCAGTCGGCGGAACTCCAGTCCGCGGCAAGCGAAAACGCATCCTCCCTGCCACTGCGTCCCGGGGTCGTGGTTTTCGCGACCCAGCTCTGCAGCAGCACGTTATCGCCAATGCCCCAGCGTCCGTCGATTGCGTAAGTACGATTGTAGTCATCGCCGGGTGCGACGAGATGCTTACCGTCGCCCTCCCGGCTTACGATTATCGCGCCTACCGCCGAGCGATTGGCGAGTTCCCGGCTCACCCTCGCTACCGCGAATTCGTTGCCCGGCGCGATGCCAGCGGCCGCCCCGGTACTCATGTACAGAAAGCCCAGGTTGTTGAGCTCGCCGAGTTTTCCGGAGAGCCGCGCACCGCCGTCTACAGGCAGGCGGCCGCCATCATCGCCAATACCGATGCGGCGGCTGAAAAACATCTCGACTTCCTCTCCGTTGCCGACGCTGAACTGACCCGCATTCTCCAGGAAGAAAGGGCGCTTCTCGGGAAAGAACAGGTTAAAGCGATCGAGATTTACCTGCCGCTCGTCGGCTTCGACCTGGGCGAAATCGGTGTTGTAGGTGAGGTCCAGTGTGAGGCTGGGTGTTATCGAGTATTTCACGTCGAGGCCGACGTCCGAGTCGTTCTCGGTCCCGGGCAGCTTGCCACCACGACGCGACCGACCGAGCACATAGGGCGTGACCTTGAAATTTCGCTGCGGCGGCGGTTCGATGCTCTTGAGTGTGCCGGCCTCGGAGACGCGATACAGGTTGCGGTTTCGTTCCAGCGGCGCCCAGTAGCTCACCTCGTTCTTGCGGCGGATGATACGCTGGAAGTTGATGCCCCAGTCCTGTCGCTCCGCGTTGCCGTAGCGCAGCGTCCGAAACGGTATCTCGAACTCGGCGCTCCAGCCAATGTCGCTGATCTGCGATTGCACCGACCAGGTGCCGTCCCAGTCCCGGTTGAAGCCACCGCCGCCGGATCCGAAATCATCGGAGCCCTCTTTCGTTACCTGGCCGTCGTACTCGATGCCGGCCGCGTTGGTCGCGAAGACATAGCCGTTCTGACGATCGAGAAGGCCATCGATGACGATAAAAAACGCGTCGGTATTATCGAGATCGGAGTCGCGGCGGCTGTCGGATACGATGACTTCACTCGGCTCGTCGTCATAAGCGACCACGCCGATGTGCAATGCCGAGTCGGTGTAAGCGACGAAGACCTCGGTCCTTTGCGTCGACGGCATGCCCTCGCTGGGCTGCACCTGCCAGAACTCGCTGGCCGGTACGATCCCCGCCCAGGCCTCGTCACCCAGCACGTCGCCGTCGGTCACGGGCGCAACGCTGAGCCTGGTCGCGCTCATCTCGGGCGGCAGGGCGGGACGAGCGGCGCTCTCTCCCGGTGTCAGCAGGGACAACAGGAGAGGCACGGCAGCGATCAGCCCTTTGCCGACTCGATAGTTACTGATGACCATCATCAACTGCTTGCTACGACGACCGGGCAAGTATAACTGCAGGCCGGGGCAAACGATCAGAAGCTGTAGATGATACCGACACTGACTGCGCGCTCCGGCCCATAGAGTCTGCTACCGATGGCAATATCGGAGCCGCCTGCCCGATTTATACCTGCCAGGTGCTCCTGGTAGGTCTTGTCGAACAGATTGCTGATGCGCGCCTCCAGCCGCAACGACGACGTGGGCATCCAGGCCGCTCCGGCATCGACAATCGCGTAGCCTGCGCTGGACGGCTCGTCGTTAAACGAGGCGACATCTTTCTGGCTGTCGTAGGCGGCGAGGCGTGCATCGATTTCCCAGGACTCTTCCACATATGTCAGGCCGATGCTGCCGTTGAGCGGCGCAAGGCGGTAGAGGTTGTCGGAAACGTCGACGCGGCGTCCGCGCGCAAACGTCGCGATACCATCGAGCGAGAGGCGATCGCTTAGCGGCAGCGACCACGCCAGGTCCATGCCCCAGATCTCGGCATCCGTACTCGAAAATTGCAGCGTCGGAAGACCGGTCATCATCGTGGATACCGTATTCGCCGTGCCATTGGTCGAGGGTACGCCCTGAATGTAGCCATCGATTCGCCTGTAGAATAGCTGCGGCAAAAGACGCAAGCTCCCGAGGTCGGCGTCAAAGCCGACATTCAGCTCATGCGCGATCTCCGAATCGAGATCCAGGTCGCCGATATAAGTCCGGCCGTCGGCGAGCCCTCCGGTGGATTGCATCGGCAACCAGAGATAGAGCTCCTGGTACGACGGGGCGCGGGACTTCCGCGCAATTTCGATGTGCCACTCGATATCGTCGCCGCTTCGATGCCTGTATTTCGCCACCGCATCGACGTCATTGAATGACCGTTTTCGATCCACACTGTTGAACGCATCAGCGAGCGCCGCCACGGCCGGGCTCATGATTCCGTTCGCACCGACGTTGCCGCTGTCTGTCGATACCTGTTTGAACCGGATGCCGAATTCCAGGTCGGTCGCAGCGCGCTGCAGCAGCCACTCGGCGAATACGCTGCCAATGTCACGCTCGACAGCGTGGAAGTTCAGCACGCGAAAAGCCGCGTCGTTCGGGTTCGAAATGACGGCATCGTGATCCGCCAGGGCGCCCTCGATCCCGATTCGTAACGTCGATGCCTCGAGATCGATCCTGCCGGCAAGGGCCACCGCACGCCCCGAGCCGGTTGCGAAGGTCTGGCGCTGCATCATTGGTGGCGGTGCGCTTCGCAGCGCGAAGTTATCCATCAGGTGGTCGACGTCGTTCGCCGAAACGCGGCCTTCGACGGAGAATTTCGGGGATAATGCGTACAGAAAATGGCCGCCGAACAGGCTGGTGTCGATCAGCCGTATGTCCATCGGCAGCGCGGGAGTTCCGGAGTCATTGCTTTCGAGCTTGCCCGCAAAAACCACAAAGTGGCTGTCGCCGTCGGTGTATGCGTAGCTGAAGTCGTATCGCTGACGATCGACCATCGAGGGTCGGATGTCGCCGACAGGCGTAGCGATGTCATCGCCATTGTCCAGTTCCGCGAGCACAGAGAAGCGGTGTGTGCTGTTCGAAAAGGTCAGCCGTCCCGCGGAAGTACCCAGGTCCCCGTTCGCCGAGTAGCGGGACCCGACGAATCCCGAAAACCCGAAGTTTTCGTCGCCGAAGCTGCCACGTGCGAGTCGCGCGCTGAGATGGCCGCCGATCGATTCCGCTGCGGACGAAACGCTGGCAATGCCGCGTTCGACGGCCACCGACTCGGTGATCATCGGTGAAACGTAGGACAATGGCGTGTCCATGGCATTCGGCCCGCCGGATACGACGGCGTGATCGTCGATAGTCACTGCGAGCCCATCTCCGTACATGCCCCTGTATTGGGCGATGCCGGTGATAAGACCGTTGCTGTTCACATTCGCGCCGGGGATCGCTTTGAGCGCCGCGGCCGTGTCGAGGAGCATGTCACGCTCCAGCAGATTGGTGGACTCGTTGGCCGAGTCGCTGCGATCCGCGACGACAATTTCGTCGAGCGTATCGGCGCCTTCCTCTGCCAGGGCCGGCAGGGACAGTGCAACGAGCAGCATCGAGGCCGCTCGAATGGACGTCTTCATGATAGTACTCCTGAATAACGGATTGGCGACACGGCAGATGCGGTGTCGGTCATGTTGCAAGCGTTACTCAGGCTGGCGGACCACGCGATCGGAATGCGAGCCGCCGGCCGAAATGCGCCAGGGTGGCAGGCGCTGATACCACGAAGACCGGCTGCAATGTGTCGGCTTCATCGCTATCCAGATCGCCGGGCGCGGCGGCGGATGACAGAATGTGGCCAATCTGGCAGCTGTCAGGCTCGGTCGGGGCGTTGTCGTCCGGTGACTGATGGTGATGCTGATGGCTGTGACCCTCGCCCGGCAGGACGAATCCTGCCGGCAGCTGGTCCGGACACAATTCGAACAATAAACCGCTGCCGACCGACGCAGGCATATAGCCCGCCGGCGTCGCGGCACGAAGCAAAAGGCCTGCAAGCAAGGCCCATGCCACGAGCCGTCGGCTGGATAGACAAGGATTCACAAACTGGATGTTAGCGCGCGCCGGCGCAACGGGAAATACGTGATTAGCCCAAGGCAGTGCAGGGAAATCACGCCACAAAGATCAGAATATCGACGCCTTGAGGAAGTCGCGCAAAGCAGACTTCGCCGCTCTCTGATTATCCCAGGGTTCGTAGGACCTGTTCCGCGACCCTGTGGTCTGTATGTAAACTTCGCTGGCCTCGGCGATCAGCCGGATCTGATCGACGCCAATCTCGTAGTAGGCATCGGCAGCCGATGCCACGGGCTTCAGATAAACCGGTTCGTTGGCGCCTATCGCGGAGACTGTCCAGCCGGCGACTTCGAGCGGCAGGGGTTCGCCGTCCGCAAATATGACAACGGATTCGAAGCCGTCGCGCGATTGCTCGCCGCGGGCATCCTCCATCGTGTTCCAGATGCCGAGCCAAAGGTAGTAGCGGTAGTCCCCGCTGCGATTGACCTCGAGCGGCGCCATATGCACGAAGTCTCGCGCATACGCCGCTCGGCCGGGCACATCGCGGTAAAAGACCATTGGCGTCTGGCTGTAGCTGATCGTTACGCTGGTGACCGGGTCCATCCGGTCCAGTATCAATTGTGAATCCGTCGAGCATCCGCTTGCGCCAACAGCGACCAGAAACGTCATGGCGGCCAAAAATCGTGTCGGGATTCGTGGATGCGGATTCATAGCGATCAGAAGAACGACTGATAACCGAGATTTATAAAGTACGATTCGCGATCCAGATCGGCGCCAAACGATTCTCGTTGCGAAAATTGCTTTCCCGCTTCGAACTCTATGCGAAATTTCTGACTTCGGCGATACTGAACTCGAATTCCGGGTGTGTAAAGCCATTCGTAATTCGCCTCCGCCAGACGCTGCCGTCGGTCGACTCTCAGCCTGGGATTGATGCGCCATGTCCTGCCGAACGGGTAGCGGCTGTCGAGTGTCAAAGAGATGACTCGTGCAGTATCCGAATCCGAATAGCGCGCCCCCAGGATCGTAACGTCGCCTTCCTTGAACAGGCTGCTTGCGACGACGCTGGTCGCATAGTATCGGTACGACGTGGCCTGTGTCGCGGCTACACCTCCGGATGCTGGCGTTGCGTCAGTTGTAGTCTGATTGGCATCCGCGTTGATCTGCAGCTTCGGTGACAGCGAGGTGGACACTCCGATGGAATAGGTTGTGGACAGCGGGCTGCGGTCAACACCGAGCTGCTTGATTTCGTCCACCGGCAATAATTCGAGCAACTGCGAGAAGGTCGCGACTGGCTGGCCAATCAACGCGTTTCCCGTGCTCAGGAAAGGACTGTGCCGCCGATCAACCGAACCGTGAAGGGTCAGGCGCGACGCGAATCGCCAGCTTCCTTGCAGGAATGCGCTGCCCAGCTCATTGTAGAGCGTGTCGTAATCGACAAGTCCCCAGAAGCTCTGGTTTTCGCCGAAATAGCGAAACTCTCCGCCTACGGCCTGTCGGTCGTCCAGCCCCTCTATGTCTTGCTGGATCACGTAAAGGCCCAATTCAAGTGCTTTTAGAATTGGGCCATAGCTTACACTGGCGCCATAAAACGACCGCTCCGAGTCAATTCCATCCGATGATGAATACGCAGGTTTTCCTGCGACGGCGTTGACAAGTATTCGTTCGCCGACCTCATAACCCAGATTGAGCCCGTCGAACCGTCCGAGTACGCCGCCCGTATTTCTCGACTGGCGGCCAATTCGACCGCGCAAGCCGGTAACAGTGTCTGACAAGTCCGCGTAGGCATAGGAAACCCGTGCCTGGTCGCCGGAACCAACACCTTCGTCGAGAAAATCGTTGCGATAGCCGGCGGAAATACGACTGCTGAAATCGAAACGCTCACCACGCCGCCGGGCATCGAAGTTAACGTCGGAATAGAGCGCCGATTGACTGACGATCTGGTCCTCATCGTTCAGCTGGTTTGCGTCGCGGCGGTAATACTGGGAGAAATAGGTTTGTACCCTCCAGTCACTGACGCTTGAGCTTCGACCGGGGCGGTTCGGTACCGATGAGCCGGAACCAGGAATGCCCTGTCGGTCGACTGCGAGGAGGGCCGACAGCCGCTGATTGACCCGGGCTGTGCCTTCGCCATTCGGGTACAGCGACAGGTAGCGCTGATACTCGGCTTTCGCATGTGCTAACTGTCCGTTCTTTTCTCTCGCCAGCGCCAGGAATTCCTGCGCTTCGGCAAGGCGTGCATGTTCCGGCTGTTGCAGGACCTTGGTGTAGATCTGGATGGCCCTGGAGATGTCACCGGCGGCCATCGTCTTTCGCGCTTCCTCCATCAGGGAATCGACTTTGGACAGTGAGTCGATGCGGCCTTCGCCTTCGCCTGGGACTTCGGCGAGATCGGGGGGCTCATCGTCCGCCGGCTGCGGCGTCGTTTGCAGCTCTACAGTCGCCGCGCTCACGTCTGCCTTGTCGACCCAGGCACCGGGAAAATGGCTTCTTAACCCGGCCAGAGCTGTGGCCGCCGCGGCGCCGGATTCATAGTCACCGAGCCTGAGGCGGTACCAGCTCTGGCCGTTAACGAGGACTTCTGTGTAGTGGAGACGCTGATTCGCAGCAGGCTCCAGTCCCTCGGCGTCGGCAATCGTCGGAACGCGTTTGAAGGATGCGAGATTGATGACGTACTTTACGCTTGCCGGCATCGGACGGGCGACCTGGCGGTGGCTGGCGGACGGTGTCGTAGCCTTTGGGGCCGAGGCGACGCCGGGAGTGGACGCCGGGTTCACGCTGACGACGAGGTCAAATGAGACCCCTGACATGTCTACATCGAACGTGACCGGGTGACTGAAATTGAACGTGAGCATCGGTCCGGCCGGCGAATCGCCATCGTATTCCATGTCGACGAGCCGTGCGTTGTCGGAATTGACGGGCCGCAGCCGGCTCCTGGACTCAGCCACGACCGGTGACACGCCATTGCATATGCCGGTCGGGTCGAGATAGATGCGCAGTCGATCGCCACTGCCCTGCGGCTCATGGCGCAGGTACTCGGCCTTGCAGTTGAAGCGCACCTCGATCGACGCGGGCGCATCCCCCGACACGCGCGAGCTCTCGATGAACCCGGGACCGGCCGATGCGAGCGTTGGCGACAGAGCGAGCAGAATACTTGCCGCCCGGCTGCACAGCCGGAAAAACGATCTAGAACCCGCCATCATTTATCCGGTGCTCGGGACCAGGTCGATTCTTCTTTATCGTTGTGAACGACGAATCGGTGTAAATATGGCAAGCGCCAGAGCAATCCCGCAGTTCACTGGCGGTGTACTTGATATCCGGGTTCTCGGATTTCTTGTGCGGCCCTGATTTGTAGTCACCGGCGTGGCAGCCGGCGCAGTCAGGCTGGAATGCCGGGAAGTTCCAGTTGACAGCGTCGGTGTTGCTTTGATGGCATTCGGTGCATTGCAGGTTGCCCCTGTGGTCCAGAGGCTCATAGGGCAAGCCGGAATGTTGGTAGTTCGCTGGTGTCCATGCGTTCGGGTTGTGACAGGCGCCGCAGTCCACCGTCGTGTTGAAGTGCCCCGGATTTTGCCCGGTCGCCGCAGTGCCGTTGTGGCAGGACGAACAGGATCCGAGCACCTGGTTGTGGTCTACCGTTGTAACCGGTGACCAGACGATCGTGCTGTGACAATCCTCGCAGACATTGGTTGTCTGCACGTGCGTCGGACCCTTGCCGGTTGCGTCGGTGCCGTTGTGGCAGCTGGCGCAATTGTCAACGATGTTGGCGTGATCGAAGGTCGCCGGCGTCCACGCCACCGTCGTGTGGCAATCGTCGCAGTTGTTGCCGCTGCTGATATGCGTCGGGTGTTTGCCCGTTGCCGTAGCGCCGTCATGGCAAGAGCCGCAGCTGCCGACGACCTGCGTGTGATCAACGGTGTACACAGGTATCCAGACGTTGGACGTGTGGCAGTCCTCGCAGACATCGCTGGTCTGCATATGCGTCGGGTTCTTGCCGGTCGCATCCGTGCCGTTGTGGCAGCTAGCGCAGTTGCCGGTGATGTTGACGTGGTCGAAGTTCGCCGGCACCCAGGCCGTCGTCGAGTGACAGTCGTCGCAATTGTTGCCGCTCGTGATGTGTGTCGGATTCTTGCCGGTCGCGATCACGCCATCGTGGCAGGAGCCGCAGCTGCCGATGACCTGCGAGTGGTCGACCGTGTATACCGGCACCCACACATTCGACGTATGGCAGTCCTCGCAGACGTTGCTGGTCTGTACATGGGTCGGGTTTTTGCCCGTCGCGTCAGTGCCATTGTGGCAGCTGAAGCAGTCGCCGGTGATGTTGACGTGGTCGAAGTTCGCCGGCACCCAGGCCGTCGTCGAGTGACAGTCGTCGCAGTTATTGCCGCTTGCAATGTGGGTCGGGTTCTTACCGGTGGCGGTCAAACCGTCATGGCAGGAACCGCAGCTTCCAAGTACCTGTGTGTGATCAACGGTATCCGCCGGCGTCCAGACGTTGCTGTTGTGGCAGTCTTCACAAACGTTGCTGGCTTGTATGTGGGTCGTGTTCTTGCCGGTGGCTTCGACGCCGTTATGGCAGCTGAAGCAGTTGCCAACGATGCCGGCGTGATCGAAATTCGCCGGCCGCCAGGCGTTGGTGGTGTGGCAGTCGTCACAGGTATTGCTGCTGTCGATGTGGGTCGGGTGTTTGCCGGTAGCCGTGACGCCGTCATGGCAGGAGCCGCAGGCGCCCATCACTTGTGTGTGGTCAACTGTGAAGACCGGCGCAAATACATTGGTGTTGTGGCAGTCCTCACAGACGTCTGTCGTCGATATATGGGTCGGGTTTTTTCCGGTCGCCTCTACGCCGTTATGGCAGTCGATGCAGCTGCCGGTGATATTGTCGTGATCGAAATTTGCCGGTAACCAGCCGGTCGTCGAGTGGCAATCGTCGCAGGTATCACCGCTGGTGATGTGGTCCGGTGTTTTTCCGGTTGCCGTGAAACCGTCATGGCAAGAGCCACAGGTTCCGGTGACCTGCGTATGGTCTACCGTATCCACCGGCGCGAAGACGTTGGTGTTGTGGCAGTCTTCGCAAACGTCCGTCGTCGTTATGTGAGTCGGGTTCTTGCCCGTGGCATCCGTGCCGTTGTGACAGCTTGCGCAATCGCCGCTTATGTCGACATGATTGAAGTTGGCCGGCGTCCAGCCGGTGGTGGCGTGGCAGTCGTCACAGTTGTTGCTGCTCTCGACGTGCGTCGGCGTCTTGCCGCTTGCCGTCACGCCGTCGTGACAGGAGCCGCAGGCGCCGATGACCTGGGTGTGATCGACGGTGAAAACGGGCGCGAATACGTTGGTCGTGTGGCAGTCTTCGCAGATATTGCTGGTTTGAATGTGCGCGAGGTTCTTGCCGATCGCCTCGGTGCCGTTATGACAGCTGACGCAGTCGCCGCTGATATTCACATGATCGAAGTTGGCAGGTAGCCAGCCGACGGTGGAGTGACAGTCGTCGCAATTATTGCCGCTGCTAATGTGATTTGCACTCTTGCCTGTTGCCGCCATGCCATCGTGACAGGACCCGCAGGTTCCGAGCACCTGGGTGTGGTCGACTGTAATGGCCGGTTCGAATGTCGTCGTGCTGTGACAGTCCTCGCAGACATTGGTGGTTTGTACATGCGCCGGGCTTTTGCCGGTCGCTGTGCTGCCGTTGTGGCAACTCACGCAGTTGCCGGCGATACCGGCATGGTCGAATACTGCCGGTATCCAGGCGCTTACGTTATGGCAGTCGTCACATTGATCGTTGGAGGAAATATGTGTCGCTGTCTTTCCGGTTGCCTGGATACCATTGTGGCAGCCGGCACAGCTACCGGTGATGGACGAGTGGTCCATGTAAGTGACCACGGTCCAGTTCGCTGTAATGTGGCAGTCCGAACATTCACCCGTCGTCGCCACGTGATTGGCCGGCTTCGCTGACGCGCGCAGCAGGCTGTTCTGCGAATGGCAGCTCGAACACGAGGGATTGGTGGGGCCGAAGGTGCCTGCGGCATGGCAGCCCTCGCAGCTAACGTTGGCGTGTGCGCCATCGAGCACGAAGCCGGTACTGAAGTGGTCGAAGGTCTGCTGCGACCACGCATCACTGCTGCTGAAAAGAGTGAGCAGGGCGGCGGCCACGAAAAACAGGTGCCACGACGTCAAGGTGGCGAGCGTTGCAGAGCGGGTCGAATGAGTGATTGTTTTCATTGCAGTGACCTCACTTCCTCAAACGAGTCAGCACTGTGGCATCGCCCGCAGTCGGCACCGAACTCGCCATCGTGTACGTCATCGGCGCGGTGGCAGTCGCCGCAATTTCCGTCGAGAGCTGCCATCCTGGCCAACGCCATACGGTGGCAGTCGTCGCAGGCAACGTCGATGTGAGCACCCTCGAGCGCAAAATCGGTCTGTATATCGTGGTCGAAGGTCCAGATGTCCCAGGCGACGGGGGTATGGCAGGTGTCGCAGCGATCCTCGAAATGGCCCTTGTGCGTGTCGTCGTCGAGATGGCAGGAAACGCAGTCCGCCGATTCGTTCGCATACGCCTGTGTGGCATGACAGGCATCGCATTCCTGTTCCCTGTGCACGCCGTGCAAGGGGAATCGCGTAAGGTCGTGATCGAAGAATACCGGGTCCTGCCAGTTGACTTCCGTATGGCAGCCCTCGCATTGCGTCCCCAGGACGCCGTCGTGCGGATCGTCGTCCAGGTGACAGCTCTCGCAGCTTGTCAAAAGCTCGACGTCAAATACAGGCTCGATATGGCAATCGTTACAGGCGATACCCTGGTGTCCACCGAGCAGCCTGTAGTCGGTATGGATGTCGTGTTCGAAAAACGGCTCATCCCAGGCGGTACTGACGTGACAGGTATCGCACTGGTCGCCGCGATGCCCGTCGTGCGCATCATCTTCGAGATGACATGAAACGCAGGCCATATCCATCTGGTCCTCGAACGGATTCTCCGAATGGCAGTCGCCGCAACTGGCCTCCGCGTGTTTGCCTTCCAATGGAAATTCCGTATCGCGGGCGTGATCGAAACTGGAATCGTGCCAATCAGTCGGGTTGTGGCAGGTTTCGCACTTGTTGCCACTGCGGCCGTCGTGGGCATCGTCGGCCTCATGGCAGCCGAAACATGTCGTCGGCGGATTGGGGAAGGTCTGATCCTCGTGGCAGTCAAGGCATGCGGCGTCCCGGTGTTTGCCTAGCAATGCATAGTCGGTCGTATCATGATCGAACTTCGCGTTGGCCCATTCGGTCGATTCGTGGCACGAGGCACAGTCGTCGTCCATGGTGTCTTCATGCGGTTTGTCGTCGCGATGACAGCCAACGCATTCCGACGGCGCGTCGCGATGTTTCTTGTCGCTGGCATGACAGTCGGAGCACTCGGCTTCGAGATGTGCGCCGAGCAATTCGAAGTCGGTGAAATCGTGATCAAAGATATCCTCATCGAGAATTACCACTTTCGCATCGCGGCCTTCGTGCTCAACGTGACACGACGAACACTGCTCGGTGCTCGCCTGGGCATGCAGGCCGTGATAGCCGGCAGTTGCGTCAATATCCGCAGCAACGTCCTCGTGACAGTCCATGCACAAAGCGCGCTGGGCAGATTTCCTGAACATCGTGTGGCAGGAGGAGCACTCCGGCTCAATCTCGGCATGGCCGGCAATGACCGGCCCGGGCATTACCAGCGTCTCGACGTCCTGCGCCGAAGCTTGTTCAAAGGCGAAAACGGCGATCGTCATTAGCAATCCGATGGTTTTGAGGTTTCGCCATTGCATGAGCTCGATCAGCCCGTCTAGTACATGTGCACAGCAAGCACGTGAACCAGTGCCGAAATGACCAGCAGGATGAACAGCGGCATATGAAACAAGTGCCACAACGAGAACAGTCGCTCGTAGAAAGATAGTTGCGCGACCTGCCGCATCAGGGAAACCTGCTGCGCAACGTAGGCATT
>JBFELT010000067.1:0-14824 GCA_041552015.1 Woeseiaceae bacterium | reverse complement strand
GACAAAGATGCTGTTCGCCAGGTTGGCAGGTAGCGAGAGAAGCTGCTGAATCAGCTCGGCCATCTCGAAGGCCTCTCCGTCTGTCCGGGTCGAGGTAATGACCGACACCTTTTTCGCTCGATAGGTCTTCGACTTCTTCGAGCCTGCGGCGTAAGGCAGCGTCAGGTTTTCGATGACGATCGTCGTGCCCTTTTCGTGCACGAGTTTCAGGTAGCTGATAGCGGCATCGTGGGCAGCAAGTGCGTCCAGCGACACGTCCACCACCGTTATGCCGTAGTCTTTCAGCAGCGGATTGGAGAGACGCTCGATGAGCTTGTCCCGCAGCACCCAGGCGATCGCCGCGAGGACAGCGACGATGCCCGCCACGACAACAACATACCTGGCAATCTTCATCGGAGAATCCCGGGGCCGGACTGGCCGCCCCAAAATAGCATGGAAGTCTGTGTCAGGGCGTGCTGGTCTGCCCTGTTCGAGGACGCGGATTTACCAGCTGCGCGGGCGCCCGGTGTCCATGTGCACGAAATCGGATGCCTCGTAGAAGCCGACGCCGCCACGCCGCATGGCGAGCGCCGTATCCCGCAATTCCCTGGTCGAAACACCCTCGAGACGCACATCGATGGCCTTGCCGAGCAGATGCTGGCTGTTCTTCGCAACGCCGGTATTCTTGTTGCGACCGCGGAGCATCTCGTTCGTCTTTGGCGAGCGATAGGCCGACACCACCTGGTAGGTGCCCTCGCTGCCGAGCGTGGCTCGCACGTCGTAAATCAGATCGAGCAACTCCGGATCCATTTCGGCCGCGTCACCGGTCCGGAAGTCGAAGAGAAAACGATTGATTTCGTCGAGCGCCGACGGGACGTAGGCGCCATTGCGGGCATACACGACATCCAGCCGCTTCCCGGTGTGCGTATGATAGAAAGACAGTTCGCGCTCGGCAGACTCGAGCTTGCCCTGGCTTACGCTCGCCAGGGACACGAGGACCAGCGCGACAAGGGCCGCTATCGTCGCAGGAGATTTACGCAGGTAGTTCATGGCGGAATTGAGTGCAATAAGAACAACAAATATGACGTCTTTTTCAGAAATTTCAAGGTACGCCGGCACATGTTCAGGGTAAGCGCGGCGATCGCCGTGGGCCTGCTGCTTGTTTCACTGCCGGCAGCCGCCCCGGCGCGCGCCGACGAGCCGGACAACATCACGGACAGCGTGGCGGTGCGCGGCGGGGCTGTGCGGGGCGAGATACTTCGGCTGCAGTCCGAGCTGCAGCGCCACCGCAAGCTGGCGGCTTCGGGCGGCTGGCCGCCGGTGCCGGACGGGCCGACAATCCATCCGGGCGCCGGGGATTCGCGCCTCGCTGTTCTCGCACGACGGCTGGCGCTGTCGGGGGATCTTCGTGACGAGAATACGCAGCGTTCCTATTACGACGCGGGTCTGCAAGATGCGGTGCAGGCATTTCAGGCCCGGCATGGCCTGACCGCCGACGGCCTGGTCGGTCGAGCCACCTTGCGCGCACTCAATGTATCGAGCGAGCAGCGCGTCGATCAGATTCGTGTGAATCTCGAACGCAGGCGCCTGGTTTCCGAGGTTGATGACGAAAGCCTGGTCCTCGTCAATATCCCTGCGTTCGAGGCGAGATTGATCGGCGGTGGGCGCACCGTCTGGAAAACAAGAATTGTTGTTGGTGATCCGAAGGACAGGACGCCCGAGCTTCGCTCCGAGCTCCGATCTGTCGTATTCAACCCGACCTGGTCTGTACCGCATAGCATCGCGAGTGAAGAGTTGCTGCCGCAGATCAAACAGGATCCGGATTTCTTCAGGAAGGGTAGCTACGAACTGCATGATCGAGATGGCAACCGAGTCGATCCATCCGCTGTGGACTGGAGACGCATTGGCAGGAGTAATTTTTCGTTCCGGCTGTTGCAGCGACCCGGTCCCGCAAATCAGCTGGGCAAGATCAAGTTCCTGGTTCCCAATCCGTACTCGGTCTGTCTCCACGACACGCCCGCGAAAACATTGTTTTCCAACGCAAATCGTGCCCTCAGTCATGGTTGCATACGGATAGACGATCCGCTCTACTTCGCGGCACTTGTGCTGGCCGACGAGGGCTGGACGCGAACCGACGTTGATGCGCAAATCGACTCGGGGCGCACGAGAACGGTGAGCCTGGCGAAGCCGTTACCGGTTTACGTCGTTTACTGGACGGCCGAAGTCGACGATCAGGGCCGGATACGCTTCTATGACGATATTTACGGGCTGGATGCGGAAATACTCGGGGCGCTGGACACGGCGGGTCGGAAAGATCAACATGATCGGCCAGCAAATCAAAACAAGTAAATAAATTCGAGGGGACAAGTATGAAGCGACTCGCGCTTTGCGGCCTGATTTTGACGCACGTATCTTCGTTGAGTATCGCGGCGGACGAGGAAAAGCCGGAGCCAGGATTCAACGAAGCCACTTTCACCGGGCTCGAGTTTCGCAGCATCGGGCCCGCCTTCACCGCCGGCCGAATTGCCGACATAGCCATCGATCCGACCAGCCAGAGCACCTGGTATGTTGCTGTCGGCAGCGGTGGCGTTTGGAAGACGCGAAATCGCGGCACCACCTGGGAGCCGATTTTCGACAATGAAGGGTCTTATTCGACGGGTTGCATAACGATCGACCCGAATAATCCGAACACCATCTGGCTCGGGTCGGGGGAAAATGTCAGTGGCCGCCATGTGGGCTACGGCGACGGCGTCTACAGAAGCCGGGACGGCGGGCATAGCTGGGAGAACATGGGCCTGAAGAACTCCGAGCGCATCGGCATGATTCGCGTGGATCCGCGCGACTCGAACACGATCTTTGTCGCCGCACAGGGTCCGCTCTGGTCGGGCGGAGGCGAGCGCGGCCTCTACAAGTCGACCGACGGCGGCAAGAACTGGCGCAAGGTGCTCGGCGATGGCCTCGGCAACACCGAGATCGATGATCGCTACACGGGTGTCTCCGAAGTACACATGGATCCGCGCAACCCGGATGTCATGTATGCGGTCTCCTGGCAGCGTTTTCGCAACGTTGCCGTGCTTATGGATGGCGGTCCGGGCACCGGTATCCACAAGTCAGAGGATGGCGGAGAGACCTGGCGGGAACTGAGCAATGGACTGCCTGAAGAAAACCGCGGAAAGACCGGCATTGCGATTTCACCGCAGGATCCCGACGTCATTTACGCCACCATCGAGCTCGCCAACCGCAAGGGCGGTTTCTGGCGCTCCGCCGACGGCGGCGAATCCTGGGAGAAACGCAACGAGTACCTGTCCGGCGGCACGGGCCCGCATTACTACATGGAACTGTTCGCGAGTCCGCACAAGTTCGACCGCGTCTATCAGATGGATGTGCAGATGCACGTCACCGAGGACGGTGGCGAAACCTTCGTCATGCTGGATCATGAGACCAAACATTCGGATCACCATGCCATGGCATTCGATCCGAATGACGAAAACTATCTGCTGGTCGGTGTGGATGGCGGCATTTACGAAAGCTATGACCTCGGTGAATCGTGGCGCTTTATCGACAATATGCCGATCACCCAGTACTACAAGGTTGCCGTCGACTACGACGAGCCTTTCTACAACGTCTACGGCGGCACGCAGGACAACAATAGCCATGGCGGACCGTCTCGCACGATGAATAACGTCGGTATCCAGAATTCCGACTGGTTTATCACGCTGTTCGGGGATGGCCACCAGTCTGCTGTCGATCCCGAAAACCCCGATATCATCTACGCTCAGTGGCAGCAGGGAAACCTGACGCGCTTCGATCGAAAGACCGGCGAAAGCGTCTACATTCGGCCGCAACCGGCTGCCGGTGAGCCCCCGGAACGCTATAACTGGGATGCGCCCATCCTCATCAGCCCGCACAAGTCCTCGACGCTTTTTTTCGGCACGCAGCGCGTCTGGAAGAGCGACGACTACGGCGACTCCTGGACCGCGATCAGCGGTGACCTGACACGCAATGAGCGGCGCACGCGCCAGCCGCTGATGGGACGTACCTGGAGCTTTGATTCATCGTGGGACCTGTACGCGATGTCGTCATTCAATACGGTCACATCGCTGTCGCAATCGCCATTGGCGAGCGGGCTGATCTACGCCGGAACCGATGATGACATCATCCAGGTTAGCGAGGACGGCGGTCAGACGTGGCGGCATATCGACAAGCTGCCGGGTGTGCCCAGCCGCTTTTTCGTCAACGACATCAAGGCCGACCTGCACGATCCGGACACTGTTTACGTCGTGGTCGACGATCACAAGAGCGGTGACTTCTCGCCGTACGTGCTGAAAAGCGAGAACCGCGGCCGCAGCTGGAAGAGTATTTCCAGCAACCTGCCCGAGCGTCACGTGCTCTGGCGCATTGTCCAGGATCATGAGAAACCCGGGCTGCTGTTCCTCGGTACCGAGTTCGGCGTGTTCTTTACGGTCAACGGCGGCGGCGCCTGGACCAAGCTCAAAGGCGGCGCGCCGAACATCCCGTTCCGGGATCTCGTCGTTCAGACACGGGAAAATGACCTCGTCGGGGCGACTTTCGGACGAAGCTTCTACGTCCTCGACGACTACTCGCCGTTGCGCAGCGTAACCACGAGCATGTTAAAGAGTGACACCGTGCTGTTCCCGGTACGCAAGGCGCTCTGGTACGTGCCGAAGCGACCGCTGGGCTGCGGCGACCCTGGTTGCGTCGGAAGCCAGGGCGACGGCTACTACGTTGCCCCAAATCCTGATTTCGGCGCGACCTTCACCTATTACCTGCCGGAATCCATTGCGACGCGGCAGGAAGCGCGCCGCGAGAAGGAAATGGAGCGCGAGAAGCTGAACCAGAACGTCACATTCGCGGACTGGGACGACCTCGTCGCGGAGCAGCGCGAGGATGCTCCCGCTATCGTGTTTACCGTGCAGTCCAGCGACGGCAGTATCGTGCGGCAGATCGAAGGTCCGGTTGATGCCGGCTTCCATCGCGTCTCGTGGGATCTTCGCTACCCGGCGCTGGAGGCGTGGGTACCGCAGGAGGATCCCGAGGATGAGCCGGAGGAGGGTGCCGGCGTGCTGGTCGTGCCGGGCACGTATTCGGTGACCATGCAAAAACGCGTCGACGGCGTGGTCAGCGACCTCGGGCAAAGCCGGACTTTCGAGGTGGTGTCGATTCGCGAGCCGACCCTGCCGGGCAGCACGCAGGAGCAGCGCGTCATCTTCGAATCCGAGATCGACGAACTCATACGTGCGGGCGACGGAACGGTGAGCGCCATCGATGAAATCATCGCCGAACTCGACGCCATAAAACAGGTTCTCGAACGGTCTACAGCCGATGCGTCTCTATACGAGATTGCGAATTCGCTGAAGCAGCGCATAACGGCGCAGCGTGAACGCCTGGTCGGTAACGAAACGCGCGAGATATTCAAGGATCAGGCCGCCGTGACGCTCGAAGAGCGTATCTGGCATGCGAGGTTCGATCCGGGTTCGAGCGCCTATGGACCGACGCCTGAACAACGCGAATCCTTGCAGATCGGCCGTGCACTCTTCGACAACGTCAGCGCGCAGCTGTCGCAACTCATCGACGAAGAGTATGCCGGCTTCAAGGAAGCGCTGGACGCCGCACGCGTGCCGTGGACGCCAGGCAGGGGGCTTCAGTAGGGCTGGCAGTCTGTGCGGCAGAAAGTATTCCTACTGCGAAAGCGCCACAGCGGTTCATTTGTTCGATCTTTTTCGTTGCGTAGCACCACTACGCGCCTCAAAAGATCGAATAACTGTCCGCGCCGTGGCACTTTCTCGCTACGGATATTTCTGCCGCGCAGACTCCTAGAAATAGGCAATTAACAGATACCCTGCGACCGAGATCGCGGCGGCGATCAGGGCGTAGGGTATCTGGGTTATTGCGTGTTGAAACGGAGTGCAGCCTGAGGCCTGCGCGGTCAAGACCGTCGCGTCCGAGTAAAAGCATGCATGGCTGCCGAAGGTGCTCGCGGACAGCGTCGCTCCAAGCGTCAGTATCATGTCAGCGCCGAGATTATTCGCCAGCGCCGTCACAATCGGTAGCACGATGACGAACACGCCCCAGTTCGATCCGGTCATGAATGACACGATGGCCATCGAGGCGAATATGACCACAGGCAGGGACTCCGGCGTGAGCAAGGGCTCCATCATGGTAACCACGTACGGCGCCAGCCCGAGCGTGTCGTTGACGTCCTTCAAAATAAATGCTGCTACGAGCACGCCAAGCGGCTCGACCATCATCTTGAATCCGTCGACGATCGTGTCGAAGGTGTCATTCATCGACAGCATGCGGGTAGCGAGTATGTAGATTGCAGTGCCGCCGAGCGTGATGTAGATGCCGACAAGGAAGTCCTTGTCGAAATACAGGGTTGCCAGCACAAGCACGGTCATCGGAACGATGAACATCGAGACCCGTGGCCTGACGTCCGGGTTGGGCGTGATGGACTTGTTGGCGGCTTCGATGTGGGCGGCGCTCGGCGGCACCATCTGGCCGCTCGTGTGTGCACGCGTTTGCGCGGTCTTCATCGGGCCAATCGCCGGTATGACGCCAGAGATCACCAGCGGAACCATCAAAACGGCCACCCAGGCATACAGCATATAAGGGATTGCGCTGATGTAGGTTGCGAAGCCCTGTCCCTCCGGCGCAATGCCGTTGGCGACGATCAGGCCCGAGAAGAACACCCCCCAGGTGGAGAACGGAATGATGACGCTGATCGGGGCGGCGGTCGAATCGACGACGTAGGCGAGCTTTTCACGCGAAACCTTGTACTTGTCGGTCAGGCTGCGCATCGCGGAGCCGACCGCCAGTGAGTTCAGGTAGTCATCGACGAACATGAGGATGCCCAGGCCCCAGGTTGCCATCAGTGCGCTCTTCTCGGAGCGAACATAGCTCGACATCAGCTGCGTGAAGGAAGACGTGGAGCCCGTGCGGATCAGGATGCCGATCAGGCTGCCCATGAAACCGCAAACGAGAATTACCCAGGCAACGTCGGCGTCAGTCATGACCCCGACGGATGCCGCCGCGAATCCGGCCACGAAGCCCGTGCCGTGGATCATGATCAGGCCGACGAGCGAGCCGGTAATAAGGGACTCAATAGGCCGGTGCGTGAAAATCGCGAGTGCGAACACGACCAGCGTGGGAAGCAGTACCAGAGCGCCGAGATCGTCCATGCGCCATTATTGCAGAATCAGGCGGCGATGCGTTGAACTTCGTTGTCGAGGGCGATGAGGACGGCGGAGTGTTCAATCGCCACTCGCTCGCAGAGTGTCTTGGTGTCACTGAGGTCATCGTGGCGCAGGGCGTCGAGTATCTTTTCGCAGAGCTCGGCCAGAATCAAGGCGCCGATCTGTCCGCTGCAACCCTTGAGTGAATGAGCGATCAACTCGGTCTGGTCAAAATCGGCATCGGCGACCGAGGATCTAAGCTGCAGCACAAGCCTGGTGGACAGGGCGCAAAACGAAAGAAGGATTTCACGAGCGACATTCCTGTTCGAGGACGAGTCCAGCTGGAGAATCTCATCGAGTGCCCCTCTGTCGAGTGACGAGATCGATATCGAGTCCGTCATTTCTGTAAATCCGACTTCGTCGATCGTTACATCGTTGCCGGCTGCTTCAGCCGAACCGTCCGGTAACCAGCGAGCAATGACCCGTCGCAGTTGCTCCTGGGTAAACGGTTTCGGAACGTAGTCGTCCATGCCCGCATCAAGGCATCGCTCACGATTGTTCTGCATCAAGTCAGCCGTGAGCGCAATGACCGGGAGGTGTGATCCGGAAGCGGAAGCCTGTTCGGCACGACGAATCTCCCGGCTTGTTTCATAGCCGTTTCGCACCGGCATATGGCAATCCATGAATACAAGGTCATATTTCTTTGCCGCAATTGCCCGTAGTGCCTCATCGCCATCAGCAGCGACATCACAGCTATAGCCGAGATCGTGAAGGAGCGCTTCCGTGACCTGCTGATTGATCGAGTTATCGTCAACGACAAGAATCCGGGCTCGTGATGTGCCTTGTTCGCGTGTGAGTTCCCGAGCGGCTACGACGTTCCTGGCCAGCACATTTGCAAGCTGCTCGAGCGTGAATGGCTTGCTCATGTAGTCATTCATGCCCGCGTCGAGGCAATCCTCCCGGTCGCCATCGAGCGCCTTGGCCGTCAGCGCAATGATCGGAGATGGTTCGCGACCCTGCTTACTCTCCCAGCGCCTGATAGATTTCGTGGCCTCCAGGCCGTCCACCACCGGCATCTGGCAGTCCATGATTACGACATCAAATCGTTCATTTTCGAAGGCCTTAACAGCTTCCGCGCCGTTGGAGACGACGACTGTCTGATGCCCCAGATTGTCCAGCATGCTGGTGGCAACGACCTTGTTGACCTCGTTATCCTCGGCCAGCAGTATTCGCAGGCTACGGATCTCGTTGTCGTTGGTGGCATCGGCAGGTACCCGCGTTTTGGTCGGGGAATTCGTCGACGCTTTGTCTCGGCCGAGATGTGATACCAGCACATCACACAACCTCTCCTGCCGCACAGGCTTGGTCAGCCATGCATCAAGTGCCGAATCGTCGCGGCGATCACCGGTGTCGCTGACGGCCACGGAGCTCAACATGATCAGGGGTGCGGCGTCGTATCCGCTGGTTTGCCGAATCTCGTTTGCCAATTCTACGCCGTCCATTTCCGGCATATTCATGTCCAACAACACTGTCTCAAACGGCACATTGTTGCGCAGACTGGTGGACAGGATGCCGATAGCTTCTGCTCCGGAGCTTGCCGAAGTGACGCGCATCCGCCAGTTCTCAAGCTGTTCCCGCAAGGTCTCACGATTGGTTGCATTGTCGTCGACGATCAGAACTCGGCGCCCGGACAGGGATTCCGGCGTGGGCGATTGCTGGAGTGCTGCGTTCCTGGCCAGTGCAACTTCGATCCAGAACTTGCAGCCCATCCCCGGACGGCTCTCAACGCCGATCTCGCCGTGCATGAGGTCGATCAGCTGTTTGCAGATCGATAGACCAAGACCAGTGCCGCCAAATCGTCGTGTTGTCGAACCATCTTCCTGCGTGAATGGTTCGAAAATAGTCGCTACGTTTCTTGGATCGACGCCGATGCCTGTATCTTCCACCTCGATCCGATACGTCACCTGCTCGTCGTTGAGGTCAATTTCATTGACCCGCACTACGATTTCGCCTTGCTCGGTGAACTTGACGGCATTGCTAAGCAGATTGACGAGAACCTGTCGCAGCCGCAGGGCATCGCCTTCGACGCCGGTGTTCACATCTGGCGGAATAACCGCAACCAGTTCCAGGCCCTTGCGATGCGCCGAGTCTGCCAGCAGGTCGAGACATTCCTCGATGACATTGCGCAGATTGAACGGCGCGACATCCAGCTCGAGCTTGCCGGCCTCGATCTTCGAGATATCGAGAATGTCGTTGATGATGTGCAATAACGCCTCCGCCGACTCGTTAATCGTCCTTGCGAAGCGCTCCTGCTTGTCGGTGAGCGATGTATTGCGCAGCAGCTCCGTCATCCCCAGAACGCCATTCATTGGCGTTCGAATCTCGTGACTCATGCGCGCCAGGAACTCCGATTTTGCAGCGGACAGGGATAGAGCATCGTCCCTTGCGTCTTCCAGCTGCTTTCTTGCATGGCCGAGATTGCTTGTCAGCTCGCCGAACTTGGTGGCAAGCACACCAATCTCATCACTGCGATTTCTGCCTACATCTATTTCAAGGTTCCCGGTTTCCCGGATATTCAGGATCTTGTCCGTCAATACCCGAATCGGTTTGACAATCAAGTGCTGGATGAAGGACAGAGCCGCCACCAGGAAACCGATACTGCCAAAGGCCAAAAAAGTCATCGCGGTGCGAATCGTGTTATCGCCGATGGCAGAAATCTTTCGGGGCTGCGTGACCTCGAGAACGATAGCGGGGTTTCCAAAGACATCATTGAGGACTTCGGAACCACGCACGTAGTCCTCGGAAACAATAACGATGGTGTCACTATCCGTCGTTGGGAAATTGCGATCCGCTTTTTCGCGCGCGCCGGGCTCTGCGAATGTGCTCATCGTGACATTGACGGTGGCACGCTCACCCAGATCCAACAGGCGCTGCTCCGTCAGGAATTGTCCAACGATCAGCGAACCCGCGATCGGCCCTTCGCGTTCGCTGGTGAGGATCGGGTATGAGACTACCTGCAGGATGCCGCTGCGCGTTACCAGGAGCCCGAGTACGGAGTCTGAGACCGCGCCGTGCGTTATCAGCGGATTCAAGGAATCAAGGTCGAACAGAAGCTCTTTAGCCAATTGAAGCTCATGGCCATCCCGGGCATCACCAATTCTTGCGAATAAGGGCTTACCTTGCGTATCAAATATCATCATCATGTTGATATCGATGCTGTGCCAGTACGCCGGATCGAGATTGTCCGCCTCGAATTCGGGTAGCGATCCGGAGGCGTATTCGTACGTGTCGTCCCAAGCCGAATATTCGAGATTCATAATTTCCAGCGCCCGAAGATCGGCATCCATCATGCGGGTGACGCGTTTGAGGGCCTCGACGGACGACTGGCGCTCGAAATCGGCGAAAGCCGGCAAGACGGTCAGCCGCAACGCCAGGTAGCTGCCCAGGCAAATCGCGCAGCCGAGCATCAGGAAGAGCGCAAGCGTTTTCTTTCCCAGGGACATAGGGATTTTATCGGCAGCCGGCCGGCAACATTGAGTCCCTCGGGGATGCAAGGGGCCTTTAGTGGTTTGCCGTAATGGTAAGTCGCCTTCGGCTGGGCGACCATCTGGCACCGACATTGGCCCGAATCTGGTGAAGAAAAACATGACGAACAAACGCGTTTACTCATTTTCCGATGGCGACGGCCATGACAAGAAGCTGCTCGGTGGCAAGGGCGCAAACCTTTGTGAGATGACCCAGATCGGGATCAACGTGCCGCCGGGTTTCGTCATTACGACCGAGGCCTGCCTGGACTATCTCGAGGAGAACAAGCTGCCCGAGGGCCTCATGGACGCGGTCCGGGAGGAAATCGACAAGCTCGAAACCGCGACCGGGAAGACTTTCGGCACTGGCGACGATCCGCTGCTGGTTTCCGTGCGCTCCGGTTCCGCGATGTCGATGCCGGGCATGATGGACACGATTCTCAACCTCGGTCTCAACAATGGCACGCTCGAAGGGCTGATACGCCAGACAGGCGATGAGCGTTTCGCCTACGACGCGTATCGACGCTTCATCCAGCTGTTCGGCAAGGTGGCTTTGGGTATCGGGGATGAGCACTTCGACGAGCATTTCGAGGAGGTAAAACGGCGGGCCGGGGTCAAGGCGGACGTGGGACTGGATGCCGGTCACCTGAAAGAAATCAGTGAGAAGTTCCTCGCTGTGGTGCGGCGGGAAAGCGGCCACGATTTTCCGCAGGACGTAATGACGCAGCTGAAACTGGCCGTCGAAGCGGTGTTTCGCTCGTGGATGGGAAAGCGCGCCGTGGACTACCGGCGTGAGTTCCACATCACGCCCGACATGGCGAACGGCACCGCCGTGAACATCTGCACCATGGTGTTCGGCAACATGGGCGACGACTGTGCAACCGGTGTGGGTTTCACGCGCAACCCGGGCGACGGAGCCAAGGAGATGTTCGGCGAGTACCTGACGAATGCCCAGGGTGAGGATGTGGTTGCCGGCATACGCACGCCGAAACCCCTGCAGCAAATGGAGGAGGAGATGCCCCAGCAGTTCAGGCAGCTCGTGGAGCTGCGAGACAAGCTCGAATCTCACTACCAGGAAGTGCAGGACTACGAGTTCACCATCGAGAAAGGCACCCTGTACTGCCTGCAGACCCGCAATGGCAAGATGAATGCCGCCGCAATGGTGAAGACCTCGGTCGACATGTTCGGTGAGGGACTGATTTCGAAGGAGCAGGCCCTGCTGCGTATCGAGCCGGAGCTGCTGGAGCAACTGCTGCACCCCAGTCTCGACCCCAACAGCACGGCTCGGCCAATAGCGCTGGGCCTGCCGGCATCGCCCGGTGCCGCGTCCGGAAAATGCGTATTCGATGCCGACCTCGCCGAGAAGCTGGGCAAATCCGGCGAACAGGTCATCCTGGTCCGCGAGGAAACGCGACCCGAGGATATTCACGGCTTTTTCGCCGCCGAGGGCATACTGACAAGTCGCGGCGGCAAGACGTCGCATGCCGCTGTCGTTGCACGCGGCATGGGCAAGCCCTGTGTCGCCGGTGCCGAGGGCATCGTCGTCGACGTCGCTCTGCGGCTCGCGCGCGTGGGCGAGCACGTACTGCACGAGGGCGACGTGATTACGCTCGACGGCGCGACGGGCATGGTCTACCTGGGCGCCATCCCGACCATACCGCCACAGTTCTCGAGCGACCTCGAAAAACTACTCGGCTGGGCGGACGATGCCGCCGACATGAAGGTCATGGCAAACGCCGATACGCCGGAGGCGGCGAGGAAAGCACGCGAGTATGGTGCCATGGGCATCGGACTTTGTCGTACGGAACGCATGTTCAATGCCAGCGATCGTTTGCCCATCGTGATCGACATGATCCTGGCAGACAACAGGGAAGAGCGCGTTGCCGCGCTGGACCGGCTGATGCCCATTCAGCGCGCCGACTTCGTCGAATTGTTCTCGGTCATGGCGCCCGATCCGGTTACGGTCCGGCTGCTGGATCCGCCGATGCACGAATTCCTGCCAACGGAGCACGATTTGCTCGAGCAGATCGAAACCCTGCGCCTGTATCGCGACGTCGTTCGCGGCCGGCAAACGGCATTGTCGGCACTACCCGTGCCTACCGATTTGCCGAAGGCATTCACCGAGCTCAGCGAGGAGTTCGTCAACGACGCGCTGACGAAGAAGGAGCGCATGCTCAACAAGGTCAGGGAGCTGCAGGAGGTCAATCCGATGCTCGGTCATCGCGGCGTTCGGCTGGGCATCGCCTATCCGGAAATCTACGCGATGCAGATCCAGGCGATCCTGGAGGCCGCGCTGGAATGCACGAAGAAAGGCATCGATGTACGCCCGGAGATCATGGTGCCCCAGGTCATCACCACCCAGGAACTGGCCCATGTTCGCCGTACTGTGGACAAGCTGACAAGTGAGCTGGAAAAGGAATTCGGCAAGCCGTTGTCGTTCAAGTTCGGGACGATGATCGAGACGGTCCGGGCCTGCACCCGCGCAACGCAACTCGCCGACAGTGCGGAGTTTTTCTCTTTCGGTACCAATGACCTGACGCAGGCCGTGTTCTCGTTCTCGCGCGAGGACGCGGAGAACAAGTTCCTGCCGATGTACAACGACTTTGGCATCCTGCAGGACAACCCGTTCGAGGTACTCGACATCCAGGGCGTCGGCCAGCTCATCGACATGGCGGTCTATCGTGGCCGGCAACAGCGGCCGGACCTGAAAATCGGCATATGCGGCGAACAGGGCGGACACCCCGCGTCAATCCGATTCTGCCAGCATGTCGGCCTCGACTACGTCTCATGCTCGGGACCGCGCGTTCCCATCGCGAGGCTTGCGGCCGCGAACGCCAAGATCAGGGAGAAGGAATTCGAGGGAATAAAGTGATAGCGACAGCGTCGGGGTGAATTCTGGGCCTGTGATGCATGGCTGGCTAGGCGTAGTTTCCGAAGAGCCTTAGGTAGAGCCGCGCATTCGGCAAGGCTACCGATCGGCGCAACATACCTACGTTCGAGCCCGGCGGGCTTGAGAGTTTCTTGCGTATGGGAGCAATCGAAAATGACACTATTACGTCGCACGCTTATCGTCGCGGCTACTGCCACAGTGGTCGTATTCAGTTCCGCAGCCAGTGCCTACGAAAAGGGCGACTGGCTGCTTCGTGTCGGTGTCGGTAACGTCGACCCGAAATCCAGCAACGGGCTGGTCGCCAACGTTGACAGCGGTACGGCCGTCGTCTTTAACGGCACGTACTTCTTCACGCCGAACATTGGCTTCGAGATACTTGCCGCTACGCCGTTTTCCCACGACATCAAGCTGGTCGCCGACGGCAGCAAAGTCGGTGAAACCAAGCACCTGCCACCGACCTTCAGCCTGCAGTATCACTTCGTGACGGAAGGTGTATTCACACCCTACATAGGTGCAGGGGTGAACTACACGCTGTTTTTCGACGAGGACACCACGGGGGCGTTGGCAGGAGCAAGCCTGAAGCTGGACGATTCTTTCGGACTCGCCGCGCAGCTTGGCGCAGACTTCGACATTTCCGACAGGATGTTCCTGAACTTCGATGTTCGCTGGATCGACATCAATACGGACGCAACGCTGGACGGCGCGGCGGTCGAGGAAGTCGAGATCGATCCGATGGTTTACAGCCTGACCCTGGGCTGGAAATTCTAGACCCCTGATTCCGGCAACACAGAAAGCCCCTCTCGCGAGGGGCTTTTTTTTCGTGTGCCTTACCCGGCGCTGTCGGACAGGCTGAGTTCTCGCATGCGCGCCGTCTTCTTGAACTGATGTCTTTGCATGCGCCGCAGTATGTTGTCGAGCATACGAATCGCGGCGAGTATGTGCGGTCCCTTGTTGAGCATCACGCAGTCGGCGCGCTGCGCCATGGCGGCGTCGCTGATTTCTGCCCGCGACGGCTGACCCTTCTTCGCCTCCTGTTCGAGTACCTGTGTTGCCCACAGCACGGGGATCTGGGCGGCTTCGCAGAACCAGAGGATTTCCTCCTGCAGCTCGGCGAGTCGTTCCCAGCCGCATTCCACCGCCAGGTCGCCGCGCGCAATCATGATAGCGGCCGGGTAGCTTCGCATTGCTGCCAGGATCAGCTGCGCCAGGTTCCTGACCCCGCGGCTGGTTTCAATCTT
>JBFELT010000066.1:0-14920 GCA_041552015.1 Woeseiaceae bacterium | reverse complement strand
TCGCGAAGCGCGGTGACGCGGGTTCGAAGCAGGATTTCGCCGCCCAGTTCCTCGAACAGTGCGGCCATTCGACGACAGATTGCGCGATAGTCAACGATACCGGTCGACCGCACGAGAAATGCGCCGAGTCCCTTGACGTTGGGCTCACGCCGCCGCAATTCCTGCCGGTCGAGCAGCTCTACATCGAGTCCGTTTTCGATCGATCGTTCATAAAGCGCGTGCATGCGCTCGAGTTCAAGGTCATCGGTCGCAACGAGCAGCTTGCCGCACTGCTCATAGGGAATGCCGTTGGCTTCGCAGAAATCAATCGTTGCCGCCATACCCGCTTTGCAGAACTTCGCCTTCAGCGAGCCCGGCGCATAGTAAACGCCGGCATGGATTACGCCGCTATTGTGTCCTGTCTGGTGGCTCGCGACCTGCGCTTCCTTTTCCAGGAGCAGGATGCGGCTGTCCGGTTGCCGTTGTTTGAGCTGCCATGCCGTCGATAGCCCGACAATGCCGCCGCCGATAATGACGTAGTCATACATAGAGAGGCCTTCGTGCGGTGCTTTCGACTATTCGATGCCGCCCATCGAATGAAACTTGGTCTCGAAGTACTCCGCCATGCCTTCCTTGCCGCCCTCGGAGCCGAGGCCGGACTGTTTCCAGCCGCCGAATGGCGCGACTTCCGTTGAAAATACGCCGGAATTGGAGCAGACAATGCCGTACTCGAGGCGTTCGGCAACGCGAATGACGCGACCAATATCGCGCGTAAAATAATAGGCGGCCAGTCCGTATTCGGTATCGTTCGCGCGCGCGATGACCTCGTCCTCGGTGTCGAAGGTTTGCACGGCCGCAATCGGGCCGAAGATCTCCTCGTGCGCGACACGCATGTCAGTGGAAATGCCGGTCAGCAATGTCGGCTCGAAAAAGCAGTTGCCGAGTTCGTGTGTGCCGCCGCCGGTCAATACCTTGGCGCCTTTGGAACTCGCATCCTCCACGAATGCCCGCATCTCGTTGACGGCCGCCTGGTTCACGAGCGGCCCTGTCGTGGTGTCCTTGTCGAAGCCGTCGCCAACCCGAAGCGCTTCGATAGCCGCCTTCAGTTTCCTTGTGAACTCCTCGGCGACGCCATTTTGCACGTAGATGCGATTGGTGCAGACGCAGGTTTGCCCGCAGTTGCGGAACTTGGTTCCCATGCAGTCGGTTACGGCGGCATCGATATCGGCATCGTCGAAGACGATAAACGGCGCGTTTCCGCCGAGCTCGAGCGAGATTTTTTTCACACCCCTGGCGCATTGCTCCATGAGCATCTTGCCAACCGCAGTCGAGCCGGTGAACGTGAACTTGCCGATCTTCTCGTGCTCCGTCAGCACTTTGCCGATTTCCCGGGAGTTGCTGCCAGCGACGACATTGATGACGCCCTTGGGGATACCCGCGCGATCGGCGAGATCGCACATGGCAAGCGCCGAGAGCGGCGTTTCGGTCGCGGGCTTGATAACAATCGTACAGCCGGCGGCAAGGGCTGGTCCGGCTTTTCGGCCGATCATCGCGTTGGGAAAATTCCACGGTGTAATACAGCCAACGATACCCACCGGCTGCTTGTAGGTTTGCAGACGTCGATCGTTCGAGATCGTTGGGATGGTATCCCCCATGACCCGTTTGCATTCTTCCGCGTAGTACTCGATAAACGAAGCGCCGTAGGCGACCTCGCCGACAGATTCGAACAGCGGTTTGCCTTGCTCGGCGGTCATGATGGCACCGAGATCATCCGCGTTTTCCATCAGCAGGTTGAACCACTGGCGCAGCAGCACCGCTCGCTGCTTCGCGGGCACCCGGCTCCAGGTCTTGAAAGCATCCGCGGCCGCTTCCACGGCGCGCTCGGCGTCCGCGGCATCGCCGTTGGCCGTCGTGATGACCACTTCGCCGTTGGCGGGATTGGTCACCTCGAGCGTGCCCGCGCCGCCGTCGACCCATGCGCCATCGATGAAGTTCCGGGATCTGAGCAGGGTCATGTCTTTCAGCTTGAGCATCTTAAGTGCCTCGAGTCGTAATAGTTGGCGTCGTTGGGAGGCGCATTTTGCCATCTCGGGGCACCGAGAGCAGGGCTTTTTTCGCTCCCGATTCGGGCTGAATTTCGCCATTGCGCGGGCGGGCGGGATTGCCGTATAATCCCGCGCCAGCGCACCATTGGGCCGCAGTTGGGCCTGCACAGAGGCAACTCAGGACCCTCGCTACCAGGCTCCTGGTAGGAACAGGCCCCGCTCAGGGGTTTTTTGTTGTCTCGAGGACACGATACTGCGCTGGGACTGAACGGGCCGTTGGCCCTTTTTTTGTTTTTGAAACAAGTAGTTAGCATTAGAAGCAGGCAGGAACATGACGGCAGACGAGTTAGCGGTTTTGCTGGAACCGACCGTCGAACGGCTGGGCTACGAGTTGTCGGACCTCGAGGTCCGGATCGGTGGCAAAGGCGGCCTGATTCGGGTTTTTATCGACAAGCCGGAGGGTATCGGGCTTGCCGATTGTGAAAAAGTCAGCGAGGCGGTCAGCGCGCTCCTGGATGTGGAGGACCCGGTGCCGGGCAACTACAACCTGGAGGTGTCGTCGCCGGGCCTGGACAGGAAGTTGACGAAAGTTGAGCATTTTCAACGATTTATGGGCGAAGTCGTCAAGGTGAAAACGCGCTTCCCGGTGGAGGGGCGGCGGCGATTTCGCGGCAAACTGATGTCGGCGAATGAGGATGGAATTGTAGTCGAGGTGGATGGTCAGTTGCACAGCCTGGCGCTGGCAACGATCGACACCGCGCGGCTGGTGCCCGAGGCGGCGTAGTTCGCCCGGGATATTTGGAGTTTTTGGTAATGAGCAAAGAGATTCTGATGGTTGTTGACGCCGTCTCGAACGAGAAGGGCGTTGAGAAAGACATCATCTTCGAGGCAATCGAGGCCGCGCTGGCGTCTGCGACGCGAAGGAAGCATGGCGAGGATATCGAGGTGCGCGTCGCGATCGACCGGGAGACCGGCGATTACGAGACCTTTCGGCGCTGGTTGGTGTTCGAGGACGATTCCACAGAGCTCGAAGTGCCCGATCGCGAGCTGCGGATGATTGACGCTGTCGATATCGACGAAAATGCGGAACCCGGCGGCTACGTCGAGGTGCCCATGGAGTCCGTCGAGTTCGGCCGCATTGCCGCACAAACCGCGAAGCAGGTCATCGTTCAGAAGGTCCGCGAAGCCGAGCGCGAGCAGGTCGTGGAAGAGTACAAGGAACGTGAGGGCGAGATGCTGTCCGGACTGGTCAAGCGCGTTGACCGTAACGGCGTTTACATCGATCTCGGTGGAAATGCCGAAGGCTTCGTGCCGCGAGAACACATGGTTCCTCGCGAGCCCGTGCGTCCGCAGGACCGCATCAAGGCGCTGCTGATCGAGGTTCGCTCGGAGCCGCGCGGCCCGCAGCTGTTCATGACCCGAACGTCGCCACAGTTCCTCGTCGAGCTTTTCAAGATCGAGGTACCCGAAGTGGGCCAGGGCCTGATCGATATTCTCGGAGCCGCCCGCGATCCAGGCCTGCGCGCGAAGATTGCGGTGCGCAGCAATGACAGTCGTATCGATGCAGTCGGAGCTTGCGTCGGTATGCGCGGCTCACGGGTACAGGCGGTATCGAACGAACTCGCCGGCGAGCGCGTGGACATCATTCTCTGGAATGACAACCCGGCGCAGTTTGTCGTGAACTCGATGTCGCCGGCGGAAGTCGTTTCAATCGTCGTGGACGAAGACAAGCACAGCATGGACATCGCCGTTGAGGAAGACAAATTGTCGCAGGCGATTGGTCGCGGCGGCCAGAACATTCGGCTGGCAAGCGAACTGACCGGCTGGGAGCTCAACGTAATGACGGCGGCCGATGCCGAAGAGAAAAGCGAATCCGAGATGCGCGAGCTGATCGAGTTGTTCTCGAAACAGCTCGACGTCGACGAAGAAGTGTCGCTGATCCTTGTGCAGGAGGGCTTCTCGACGATTGAGGAGGTCGCCTATGTGCCGGCATCGGAGCTCGTGGCGATCGAAGAGTTCGATGAGGACATCGTCGAGGAGTTGCGGAGTCGTGCACGTGACGTTCTGCTGACCCAGGCGATCGTGCAGGAAGAAAAGATTGATGAGGTTGAACCCGTCGAAGACCTGTTGAGTCTTGAGGGAATGGACAAGGGACTTGCCTTTTTGCTGGCAAGCAAAGGTGTCGTCACGCGCGAGGATCTCGCGGAGTTGGCGACCGATGATCTGCTCGAGATCAATGAAATGGACGAGGAAGACGCTGCCGCGCTGATCATGAAAGCGCGCGCTCACTGGTTCGAAGAAGAGCAGCAGGCGTAATCGCCTTGGGAATTAGGTACGGAGCTAACGTATGGCTGATGTGACAGTTACACAATTTGCTGAGGTACTGAAAGTGCCGGTCGAGAAGCTGATGTCCCAGCTGGATGAAGCTGGCATCAAGGTCAGTGGGTCTGACGACACGATCAGCGAAGACGCCAAGCTGGAACTGCTGTCGCACCTGCGCCGCGCACACGGTCAGGACGATACGCCGGCGACGGCGGCAGCGCCCCGGCGCATAACGCTCAAGAGAAAGTCGCAATCAGAGCTCAGGCTTTCTGGTAACCAGGGGCGGTCTCGCACGGTCAACGTCGAGGTTCGTCGCAAGCGCACCTACATCAAGCGTGATGTTCTTGAGAAGCAGGCGCAGGAAGAACAGGCGGAACTCGATCGCGTTCGCCGCGAGGAAGAGGAGCGTGTTGCGAAAGTGGCTCTCGAGGCAGAGCGGCTGAAGACGGAGCGCGAGGAGGCTGCCAAGCGCAAGGAAGCCGAGCTCGAAAAGGAAAAGCAGGCGCAGGTGAGCGCCGAAGAAGAGGCGCGCCGACTGGCCGAAAAAGCCGCGCTGGATGCGGCTCAGGAAAAAGCGCGGCTCGAAAAAGTCGAGGCGGATGCGCGCGCGCGACGCACGAAGGAAAAAGCGAGGCCCAAGCCGGGTCGCGTGGAAACGCGCTACGGCCGCAAGGAATTGCACGTCGCCGGAGACAAGAGCGGGCGCCGCAAACGCAAGACGCCAACGCGCCGACGCCCGGTGTCGATCGGTGGCGACTCGAAGCATGGCTTTGAACGTCCAACAGCGCCGGTGATCCATGAAGTCGAGATACCGGAAAGTATTTCCGTTTCCGAACTCGCGCAACGCATGGCGATCAAGGGCAACGAGGTCGTCAAAGTCCTGTTCAACATGGGCGCCATGGTCACCATCAACCAGGTCATCGACCAGGATACGGCGACCCTGGTGGTCGAGGAACTCGGACACGTCGCGAAGCAGGTCGATTCCGCCGAGATGGACGAAGTCTTGCTGGCGGACGAAGAGCCGCAAACCGGCGAGCAGGTTTCGAGGCCGCCCGTCGTGACGATCATGGGCCATGTCGATCATGGCAAGACCTCGTTGCTGGATTACATTCGTCGCACCAAGGTCGCCGATCACGAGGCGGGCGGTATTACGCAGCACATCGGTGCGTATTCCGTCGAAACCGATAAAGGCAAGATAACGTTCCTGGATACACCGGGCCACGCCGCGTTTACCGCGATGCGTGCGCGCGGCGCGCAAGCCACGGACATCGTAGTACTGGTGGTGGCGGCAGATGATGGCGTGATGCCACAGACGATTGAAGCGATCAAGCATTCGAAGGCGGCGGGCGTGCCGCTGGTCGTCGCCGTGAACAAGATTGACCGTGAGAACGCCGATCCGGAACGCGTCAAGAACGAACTGACGCAGCACGAGGTGATTCCGGAAGACTGGGGTGGCGAGCAGATGTTCGCAAACGTGTCGGCGCTGACCGGCGAAGGCGTCGATGCGCTGCTTGACGCAATCCTGCTGCAGGCCGAAGTAATGGACCTCAAGGCGGTCGCCGAAGGACCTGCGCACGGCCTGGTTATCGAGGCCAGTCTCGAGAAAGGCCGCGGTGCGGTTGCCACGTTGCTGGTGCAATCGGGCACGCTGTGCCAGGGCGACATGATCATCGCGGGCGAAGAGTACGGGCGAATTCGCAACATGTTTGACGAGACAGGTGCCTCGATCAACGAGGCTGGTCCATCGCAGCCGGCAGTTGTACTGGGTCTCTCGAAGACGCCGAGTGCGGGCGACGATTTCCTCGTCGTGAAGAACGAACGTAAAGCGCGCGAGGTTGCCGAGTTCCGCCAGGCGAAGACGCGCGAAGCCAAGCTGGCACAACAACAGGCCTCGAAGCTCGAGGACATGTTCAGCAAGATGCAGGACGGTGAGGCGTCGACGGTGCCGGTCATCATCAAGTCCGATGTGCACGGCAGTGCCGAAGCGTTGCGCGACGCGCTGACCAACCTGTCCAACGACGAGGTCAAGGTGAACGTCCTCAGCTCCGGCGTTGGTGGCATCACCGAAACCGATGCCAACCTTGCCGCGGCTTCCAAAGCGGTGATCATTGGCTTCAATGTTCGCGCCGATGCGGCTGCGCGCAACGCGATCAAGGAATCGGGCGTCGACGTGCGTTACTACAGCATCATCTATGAAGCTATTGACGACGTTCGCAAGGCGCTGACCGGACTGCTGGAGCCGGAGATTCGCGAGCAAATCGTCGGGCTGGCCGAGGTCAAGGAAGTGTTTCGTTCTCCGAAGTTCGGCGACGTCGCCGGTTGTATCGTCAGCGAGGGCTACGTCAAGCGCTCCAATCCGATTCGCGTGCTGCGTGACAACGTCGTTATTTACGAGGGCGAGCTCGAGTCCCTGCGGCGCTTCAAGGATGATGTGAACGAGGTTCGATCGGGTACCGAATGCGGCATCGGCGTCAAGAACTACGCGGACGTCAAGGTGGGCGATCAGATTGAATGTTTCGAGCGCATCGAGGTCGCAAGAACGCTCGACTGATTGTCGGCGGCGCATTCTTATGGCTCGTGAATTCACGCGAAATCAACGACTGGGCAACCAGGTCCTGCGCACGCTGAACGAGCTGCTGCGATTCGAGACCAAGGATCCACGCCTCGAGGGCGTATCGCTGTCAGCGGTCGAGCTGTCTCGGGACCTGAGCGTTGCGCGAGTCTATTTCAGCCTGCTCGATCCAGCCGCCGATCCGGCCCCTGTACAACAGGGTCTCGAGAAGGCTTCCGGCTTTCTGCGCGCCAAGCTGGGCCAGGCAATCAAGGTCAGGCATGTCCCGGAACTGCGTTTCGAACACGACGACAGCGCCGAAGAGGGCCAGCGCATAGCGGACCTGATCGAAGGCGCGCTGAAGTCCGAAACGCCGCGATGAGCCCTGACGTGAACCCGGTGAAGCGCCGAAAAATGCCGGTCGACGGACTCCTGCTGCTGAACAAGCCAAGCGGGCTGACGTCGAATCGGGCATTGCAGATTGTGAAACGGCTGTTGAATGCCAGGAAAGCGGGCCACACCGGCAGCCTGGATCCGGCAGCAACCGGGATGTTGCCATTGTGTTTTGGTGAGGCGACCAAGGTTTGCGCGTATTTGCTGGACGCCGACAAGACCTACCGCGTGACCATGAAGCTCGGCGCGGCGACCGATACCGGTGACGCGGACGGCCAGGTGACGGCTACAGCGCCGGTCCCCGAGCTGTCGCAGGCCGACTGGACCGTAATCCTCGACGGCTTTCGCGGGCAGTCCACGCAGATTCCGCCGATGTACTCGGCGCTGAAGAAAGACGGTAAACGGCTCTACGAGCTGGCCCGGCAGGGGCAGACGGTCGAGCGAGCACCGCGGCCGCTCACGATCCACGATATCGAGCTGCTCGAGCTCGCCGGGTCGAGACTCGTATTCCGGGTTTCGTGCTCCAAGGGCACCTACGTTCGGACGCTCGTCGAGGACATCGCGAGCCGTGCCGGCACAGTTGCCCATACGGCGAGACTTCACAGGGAGTCGGTCGCGCATTTTCGCAGCGAAGACATGCTCGATCTGGCCACGATCGAGGGGCTGGCGGAACAGGGCTGCTCCGCCCTCGAGGCGCGGCTGATGCCGCCCGACGTGGCCCTTGAGGCGTTTCCGGCAGTAACCCTCGGGACAGGTGCCGAGGAGCGTTTCAGCGGCGGACAGGCCGTTGCAGTGGCTCCCGAAAAGCCGTCCGGCCTGGCACGGGTGTACGGCGTCAGTGAGCAATTCCTGGGAGTGGGCGAACTCGTGGGCAACGGCCAGCTGGCGCCCCGGCGCGTCTTTCTTATGCAGGAAAAAACCCCTTAGTTATTTGATTTTGGGGTGTCAATGGGCCCAAACAGGCGCTAGAATACCGCGCTGCGAAAAAGGGCTATACATAGAGTTAATTGGAGTAATTGAAAAGATGTCACTTTCCAGTGAAGCAAAGCAGGGCATCGTCGCCGAATTCGCGCGCGGCGAGGGCGATACCGGTTCCCCGGAGGTTCAGGTAGCACTGCTTTCGAAACGAATTTCCGAGCTTACCGAACACTTCGGCGAGCACAAGAAGGATCACCACAGCCGTCAGGGTCTCCTGAAGATGGTCAACAAGCGTCGCAAGCTGCTTGATTACCTCAAGTCCAGGGACCAGGATCGCTATCGCGAGCTGATTTCCCGGCTCGGTCTGCGCCGCTAATACAGCGAGCGAAACTGGCAATGCAATTATCCGGTCCGTCGTACCTCTGAAGGGTTCGCGGTCTGTCGGCATTGCCTACACATTTTATCTATCTGAGAAATCATCGTGAAATCGACTACTAAGACGTTCCAGTATGGCGAACACAAGGTAACAATAGACACGGGCGCTATTGCTCGTCAGGCCGACGGCGCCGTTCTCGTCGATATGGCGGAAACGACGGTTCTCGTGACTGCCGTAGGCCGAAAGACAGCAGATCCCGGCAGGGACTTTTTCCCGCTGACCGTGAACTACCAGGAGAAAACCTACGCAGCCGGCAAGATCCCGGGCGGGTTTTTCAAGCGCGAAGGGCGCCCCAGCGAGAAAGAGGTGCTGACTTGCCGCCTGATCGACAGGCCTGTCCGTCCGCTGTTTCCAAAAGGTTTCACGAACGAGGTCCAGATCATCGCCACGGTGATGTCTTTGAACCCCGATGTCGATCCTGATATTCCCGCGCTGATCGGCGCGTCCGCTGCGCTGGCCATTTCGGGCATGCCGTTCGCCGGACCGATCGCGGCGGCCAAGGTTGGCTACGCGGACGGCAAGTACGTTCTCAATCCCGGCGTCGCCGCCGTTGCCGATTCGGACCTCGAACTGGTCGTCGCCGGCACGAAGGATGCGGTGCTGATGGTTGAATCCGAGGCCACCGGGCTCTCCGAAGAGGTCATGCTGGGTGCGGTCATGTTTGGTCACGAGCAGATGCAGATCGCGATCGATGCCATCAATGAACTCGCCGCCGAAGTCGGCAAACCTGCCTGGGACTGGCAGGCGCCGGAAGCGGATAACGATCTTGCGGCTGCCGTCGCCGCCGAAGCCGAGTCTGGACTCGCCGATGCCTACCGCATCACCGACAAGCAGGACCGCCAGGCGGCCGTTGCTGCCGCCAAGGCCGCGACGATCGAAGCGCTATCGGGCGGCGAAGAGTCACGCTGGTCAGCCGATGACGTGAAAGGCGCCTTGTCCAAGCTGGAAAAGACCATCGTCCGCCAGCGCGTCATCAAAGGCGAGCCGCGTATTGACGGTCGGGACCGATCGACGGTCCGTCCGATCGATGTCAACGTAGGCGTACTGCCGCGTGCGCACGGCTCTGCGCTGTTTACGCGCGGTGAAACCCAGGCCATCGTTGTGACGACGCTGGGCACGGGTCGCGACGCGCAGATCATCGATGCCATTGAAGGCGAGCGCAAAGAGCCGTTCATGCTGCACTACAATTTCCCGCCATATTGCGTCGGCGAGACCGGTTTCGTCGGCTCGCCGAAGCGACGTGAAATCGGTCACGGCAAGCTTGCCCGACGCGGCATCCAGGCGGTAATGCCGAACATGGACGACTTTGGCTACGTGATTCGGGTCGTATCCGAAATCACCGAATCCAACGGCTCGAGCTCGATGGCATCCGTCTGCGGAACCAGCCTCGCCCTGATGGACGCGGGCGTTCCCATCAAGGCGCCGGTTGCCGGCGTCGCAATGGGGCTGGTCAAGGAAGGCGATGACTTCGCCGTTCTGACCGACATCCTCGGTGACGAAGATCATCTCGGCGACATGGACTTCAAGGTCGCCGGCACCGACAGCGGCATCACGGCGCTGCAAATGGATATCAAGATCCAGGGTATTACCCGCGAGATCATGAGCAAGGCGCTCGATCAGGCACGCGATGCAAGGCTGCACATCCTCGGCGAGATGGCCAAGGTGATCAGCAAGCCGCGCGAGACGATGTCCGAGTGGGCACCGACGATCATGACCATGAAGATCGACCCGGACAAGATCCGCGACGTGATCGGTAAGGGTGGTGCCGTTATCCGGGCCATTACCGAGGAAACCGGCGCGTCGGTCGATATCGACAACGACGGCACGATTCGCATCGCCTCCGTTGACGGGGCCTCCGGCAAGGAAGCGCGGCGCAGGATCGAGCTGATCACAGCCGACGTCGAGGTGGGCCGCATCTACGATGGCAAGGTCGCTCGCCTGATGGACTTTGGTGCGTTTGTGACCATTCTGCCCGGCAAGGATGGCCTGGTGCACATCTCCCAGATCTCAAACGAGCGCGTGGAGAAGGTCAGCGACAAGCTCGCCGAGGGCGACTCTGTGCGGGTCAAGGTACTGGAAGTCGACCGCCAGGGTCGAGTCCGTTTGTCAATGAAGGAAGTTGACGCCGCCTAGACTGTCGTCGGACCAAAAAAAATATGGCCGGGTCGCTGTGCGTGATCCGGCCTTTTTTTTGAGTGGGCTAGCCGGGCTAGAGGCCGGGCATGACCGCTGACGGCTCGAGAAACTGCAGTATGCGAGCGGGCAGGTAGTAGGTCGGCCGCCACGGCAGGCCACCATCGATGAATCCGACATGGCCGCCATGCTCGGCGACCTCGAGCGTCACACAGTCGGAGAGCCGATCGGCTGTCGGAATAACATGCGGCGTCATGAAGGGGTCGTCCACCGCGTTGATGATAAGCGTGCGCGTCTGGATGCTCCTCAGATAGTGCACGGAACTGCAGCGGTCATAGTAGTCCTGCTTGCCGTGGAACCCGTGCAAGGGCGCCGTGACCGCATCGTCGAATTCGGCGAAGGTGCGTGCGTTCATGGCCCGGTCCCAGTCGAATGCGGCTGTATGGGGGTCGAATTTCCGCGTCACGGCAGACTTCATGCGTTTTAGAAGGTATCGCCTGTATATCTTTGAAAAACCAGTATCTAATGCGTCTGCGCATTCGTGCAGGTCGAGTGGCACCGAGACGGCGCAGGCCGCGTTCAGCGGTGTGTCGCCAGCGGATTCGCCGAGGTATTTCAGGAGCACATTGCCGCCCAGCGAGTACCCGACCGCGAGCAAGGGGCCGGGATTTCGCGACATGTCCCGTTCGGCCTGCAGCCGGTTGAGGAAGAAGCGCAAGTCGTTGGTTTCCCCGGCATGATAGCGACGGGGCAGCCGATTCGTGTAATCCCCGCAGTCTCGAAAATGCAGTACGCAACAGCGCCAGCCCCGGTCCCTGGCCGCCTCCATTAACATGCGGGCATAGGATGACTCCGCCGATCCCTCCAGGCCATGGAGAATGACGAGTAACGGTGCCGCGTCCGGCGTGTCATCGGCATCCACCAGCCAGTCGACGGCCGTGACGTCGCCATCAGGCAGTTCCAGGCTGGCACGTCGCAGCGTGGGCCGCGTGCGCCAGGCCCAGGGCAGGCTGGGGTAGATCGTTTGCGAGTGCCTGTTGCGGAGCCAGCGGGGAGGCTTGAAAGCACTTGGAATGATGCGGTCTTCGGTATCGTCTGGGGTCATCGACGGAAATCAGCCAGTATTGCGACTTGCCGCAGGAATTCGGCAAAAAAAATGGCCCCCCGCTTGCGCAGGGGGCCCGCCGTAAAGTGATTTCACCTTCAGGCATTTTGCAACAGGGGGCGGGGGAGCGTATCCCCGTTGCAGAGGAGAAGCTATGGCATCTATGGGGTTGATGTCAAGATGCGTTGGCTACCAGAGTCCCGATCCGGCCACGGTCAGCGTTTCGGAGTCTGTACGAATCGCCGAAATGCCCTGCAGCGCGTCGATTCGCCAGTTTTCGACGCTCCATTGCCAGAGGAGCGGCAATCGCTCTTGCAGCAGCGTTTCCGGCGGTTCCTGCCGGAGCGCGACCAGTGCGGCGAACAGTGCGGGTACGGCATCGTCGAGCGGAATTGGCTTCGCCCCGGTCAGCTTGCTGAGCTTGTCACCATTGGGGTGAGTGATGACGGGGATATGCAGGTAGTTCGGCGTGGGGTAGCCGAGCAGGCGCTGCAGCCAGATCTGTCGCGGGGTCGAGTCCATCAGGTCAATGCCGCGCACGATTTCGGTGATCCCCTCCAGCGCGTCGCTGACGACAACGGCCAGGTGGTAGGCGATGAGCCCGTCCCGACGCCGAATGACGAAGTCGCCTGATTCGCTTTCCAGCCGCTGTGTCTGCAGACCCTGCAAACCGTCGAGGAAGGAGATTGGCGCGTCCGAAGTCCTCAGTCGAATAGCTGTATCCGCGGCATCGCAGCCATTCCGGCAGGTGCCCGGATAGATAATGCCAAGCGCTCCTCTTGGCGCCCCTGCAAGGTCGCTTCGGGAGCAGCCACAAGGGTAAGCAAGATCGCGGTCAAGCAGCGACTGCAGCGCTGCCTCATGGGCTGCGTGGCTTTGGCTCTGAAAAATGACCTCGGCATGCCATTCAAAGCCATACTTCTCCAGCGCCCGGAGAATGCTGTCCGTGGCGCCCTGTTGCGAACGCGGCGGGTCAATATCTTCGATCCGAAGCAGCCAGCGGCCGTTATTCGCCCTCGCCTGAAGGTAGCTGGCCGTTGCGGCCACCAGCGAACCGAAATGCAAAGGACCAGTGGGTGAGGGCGCGAACCGGCCGACGTACGGATCAGGCTCGCGCGTCACTGTCAGCGGTCCGGCCTAGCGGTACCTGTCGTCCCGATCGCGGAATTGCCGTTCGGCAAGCTCACGGCGCTCCTGCGCTTCCAGGCAAAGCGTCGCGACCGGGCGAGCCTCAAGCCGCTTCAGGCCGATTTCTTCGCCGGTCTCATCGCAGAAACCATAGGTTCCTTCGTCAAGTCGGGCGAGCGCCGCATCGATCTTGCGAAGCAGTTTGCGTTCGCGGTCCCGTGTTCGCAGTTCGAGTCCGAACTCGGATTCCTGTGTCGCACGATCATTCGGGTCCGGGAAGTTCGCCGCCTCGTCCTGCATATGATGAACGGTGCGGTCGACCTCGAAAATGAGTTCGCGTTTCCAGGCGCTCAGTATCTTTCGGAAGTGCTCGATCTGGGCATCGCTCATATACTCTTCGCCGCGTTTCGGCTTGTATGGCGCGATGCCGTGGATCGGCCCGGACATGACGTCACCACGTGGCCGCGTGCCGCCTGCATTTGCTTTTCGAACGGCAGGTTCACGTGCTGGCACCCGCTTCTTGACGGCCGCTTTCTTCACACTGGGCGGCCGTTTCTTGCTGACTGATTTCTTCCTGGACGCTGCTTTCTTGCTCGGTGCCGCCTTCTTCCGGGCGACTGGCTTCTTCTTGCTGACTTTCTTTGCCGCCTTTTTCTTGGCGGGTTTCTTCTTACTGACTTTTTTCGCGACCTTCTTCCTCGCGGCCGGCTTCTTCTTGCTTACTTTCTTTGCCGCCTTCTTCCTGGCGGCCGGCTTCTTCTTGCTGACTTTCTTTGCCGGCTTCTTCTTGCCGGCTTTTTTCGCCGACTTCTTCCTGGAAGCAGGCTTGGATTTCCTTACAGGTGCCTTTTTCTTGCTCGCGCTTTTTCGAGCGGGTGCCTTCTTCTTGCCCGCAGTTTTCCGCTTGGCGACGGTCTTCTTCGCCGAGGCCTTCTTGGTGGTTGCTTTCTTGCGTGCCGATGTTGCCTTGCGCTTCTTGCTCGCTGCTTTCTTTACGGGCATTGCTGACTCCTGCCGAGGAAAGAAAAGGGCGGGATTATACATGGCTGGTCGCCTCATGGAAGTGTTATTTTTTGCCTCGTTTTCCAGATCTCCAGAAGCGCCAAGAAGCCGCATTTTTTCGCGAATTTCGGGGATTTGTCTTTTTTGAGCGACAATCGTTTTATTCTCAGAATTGCATTACACTTACCGACTTTTACGGGATAGCGGCCTACACCACCAATGCGATTAAGCAAGATCAAGCTTGCCGGCTTCAAATCCTTCGTCGATCCCACCACGATCACGTTCCCGAGCAGCCTGGTCGGCGTCGTGGGACCGAACGGCTGTGGGAAATCAAACGTCATTGACGCCGTGCGCTGGGTAATGGGCGAGAGCTCAGCCAGCCGCCTTCGTGGCGACTCGATAACCGACGTAATCTTCAATGGCTCGAGTTCACGTAAGCCGATCGGATCCGCCTCGGTTGAGCTGCTATTCGACAACAGCGAGACCACCCTCGAGGGCCAGTACGCGAAATACGCCGAAATCTCCATTCGTCGCGAAGTGAGTCGCGACGGAATCTCCAATTACTTCCTGAATGGAACGCGCTGTCGTCGCAAAGACATTACTGGCGTTTTTCTCGGCACCGGACTCGGTCCCCGCAGCTACTCCATTATCGAGCAGGGCATGATCTCCCGCCTCATCGAGGCGAAACCCGAAGAGATGCGCGTCTTTCTGGAAGAGGCGGCGGGAATCTCCAAATACAAGGAACGTCGCCGCGAGACATCGAATCGCATCAAACATACCAAGGAAAACCTGAATCGACTGACCGATGTCCTGGATGAAGTTGAAAACCAGTTAAAGCATCTGGATCGCCAGGCAAAGGCGGCCGGACGCTACGAGCGAGCCAAGGAAAAGGAACGCAAGACCGCGGC
>JBFELT010000065.1:0-14966 GCA_041552015.1 Woeseiaceae bacterium | reverse complement strand
GCACCGCGCCGAGCAGGGCGGCCATGGCGCGGTGGCTGGCCAGGACCTGGTTGTCGAAGATCAGGTCCTGCAGCTTGCCGCGTTCGGTGGCCATCATCACGTAGCGCTGGGCGTTGTTGACCGGAGTGATGACCCGCGCGGCGCGCTGAAACTCGGCGCCGCGAGGGCAAACTTCCCGCTACTCGCAGCCAACCTTATAGAGATCGAAACCGGCAGGCCGGTGGCGTGGCCGAATGTCGCTCCATCGGCCATGCTGGATGCCGGCGGCGTCAGGGTCGGCATCGTCGGTGTCATGTCAGCGTTCGCGTTGCAGGCGACGATAGCTGCGAATACCGAGGGCCTGCGCGTTGCGCCGCTCGCCGAGACGATCATCCGCGAGGCAACGGCACTGCGAAACAGGGGCGCGTCGATCGTCATCGTTACCGCCCATGCCGGCGGTTCGTGCCAGCAGTTCGATGACCCGCTGGAGCTGTCCTCCTGCAACATGGATAGCGAAATCATGCGGGTTGCCGAAGCGATTCCGCGCGGGCTGGTCGATCACATCTTCGCGGGTCATGCTCACCAGGGCATCGCGCACATCGTCAACGGCATATCGATCACATCCGCTTATTCGAATACGCGGGCTTTCAGCCGCGTCGATTTTCGTTTTGACCGGCAATACGGCAGGGTCGTTTCACGCAATGTGCATCCACCGCAGCGCGCCTGCCTCGCCGTGTTGACAAGCAACGGCGGATGCGCGCCACCCGATTCGCCGGGCGCCGGGATCGTCGGGGCAACTTACGAAGGTCGGGAACTCTCACCGGACCCCGCCATTGTCGACGTCGCCGATCGCGCGGCCGCCCGTGTCGCCGGGAAAAAGCAGGAACCACTCGGCGTCCGTCTCGCGTCGGACTTCCTGCACCCGCCGGCGACGGAATCACCACTCGCAAACCTGATGACGCGCGCCATGCGCGAGTCTACTGGCGCCGATATTTCCATCGAGATCGTCGTTGGTGGCATACGGGATATCCTGCCAGCCGGCGAACTCACTTACGGCGATGTCTATGAGATGTTCCCGTTCGACAACCGCGTCGTTTTTCTCGAGCTATCGGGGCGCCAGCTGCGCGACATTATCGCCGCCGAGGCACAGCGCAAACGCCGTCGCGCTGGCTATTCGGGGATGCGCGTCATTGTGAGCTGTGACGATGGCCACTTAAAAATCGTCATGCGGCGCCCGGACGGCTCCGTGATTCTGGATGGCGACGAATTGCGGGTCGTGACGAACGACTACCTGGCCCTCGGAGGTGAGAATATCCTGGTGCCAGTGATACCGCCCGATGGAATTGACATCGATTACAGCCAGCCGCTCACGCGCGACGTACTACTCGGCTGGTTCCGTCGTCAGGGCGGAACGTTGACCCCGGATGATTTCATGACGACCGCGAACCCCAAGTGGTATCTGCCGGAGTCGCTGCCGGCGAGCTGCGCGCTCTAGCCCAAAGCGCGTCGAAGTAATGCCAGGGGTCCAAACGGCTGCCACGCTTCTGCGGTGGCGGCCAACCCTGCGCATATCGCAGCAGTGCGGGCGGTACGAGAAACCGGCTGCGGTCAGCCTTTCGGCCCTTCGTCACCAGTGTCGCTGACGCGTAACATCGACAGCGAACTAGCGTGTAAACTTGGCGTATCGGTGGGGCAACACACCACGGAGACCAGCCATGGCCAGGATGATGGCCGTCCTCATCGGCGGCGTGCTACTCGGAATTCTCGGGATGCTTGCCGTGGACCGATTTGGATCGCCCGACACGCTGCCGGCAGGACAGATTGCACGCGATATTGCCGATGTGCCGAAGATTGCGGAGGCCGTTGCCGAAAGACTCCGGGACGAACGATACACCAGCCTGGTCAGTATCAAGGAAATCATCGCGTTGCCGACGGACTTCGCTCGCTCCGAGGCCTTGCATGCGCTCGCCGGCCGATCGGATTCGGCCGGCGTTCAGAACCTGATTTTCCAGGCGAACAGGATTGCCGATGACGTCGAGCGCGTCAGCCTGCTGGCTATCCTGTTTTCCCGGCTGACGGAAATCGATCCGCACTCCGCCCTGGCGCTTGCCCGAACGGAAGACATCAAGGGGATGAAAGCCATCGAACAGACCGTGTGGCGCACCTGGGCGCGCAAGGACCTGGACGATGCCTTGTTCGCGGCAAAGGCACAGGCATCGCTGGAACACCAGAATTCCGCCGCGCAGAGTCTGTACGCCGCCTTCGGTTACATGGGCAACGAGACGACGGATCGTATCGAGGCCGAGCTCGGAATCGGACCCGACCGTCAAACCCGCGGCCGTTATCTCTACCAGCTGGCCGACAGGTCGCCGGCCGATGCGATCGCCTACATCAATGCACTTGAGCGCGGAACCGAGCAGCAGGAGTACGTCTCCTGGCTCGCATACTACGTTTCCCTGCGCGACCCGGCGGTGGCTTTGCGCTACGCGGACCTGTTTGCAGTCGCCTCGGATGGCCGGCAATACAGCAATATCATCAACAGCGGCATTGCCCGGGAGAATCCGCAGGCCGTTATCGAACGGTGGCTGGCCGGTGATCGAAGCGAACGCTCGAACCGCGGCTTTTACTCGGCGATAAGCGCGTTGGCGAGCGCGGATCTCGACGCTGCCAAAGCGTATTTCTCGCGGGCTCGCTCCAGTGACGATCGGCGCATGTTCGGATCGGCGATCGCCTCGGAGATGGCCAGGACAGACCCGGCAGAAGCCATTCAGTGGGCACGGGCAAACGACAAGGAAGGCTTTCCCTACCTGCAGATGTCGGTGCTGGGTCGCATCGCGCAGACGGATCCTCAGCTCGCGTTGACAGAGGCGCTTGCAACCCCAAACGCGCAGGTGCGATCGAGCATGATCTCGAACGTTTTGCAGCATATCGCGCAAGACAGTCCCGCGGTCGCGGTCGCCTACCTGGATCAGATAGAGGATAAACAGCAAAAACTCGAGGCAAGTCAGAGTCTCGCGTCGTCCTGGGTTCGCCATGACCCTGACGCGGCAATCGACTGGATCCTGAGCCAGGACAAGGAGACAGCCGCACAGATGGTTCAGATCGCCCTTGGCCGGCTGTTGCATAGCGATCTCGATGCCGCGATACGGTTGTTGCCGAGAGTCGACGAGGACAACCAGGAATTCATGCGCCAGCAGATTGCGCAGAGTCTTGCGACAAGCCGCTCGCCGGCTGAGGCGCAGGCTTTCATCCGGCAATTCGCAGGGCAACCCGGCTACGACCAGTTGCAGGCCTCATTGATTTCAGGGCTTGCCCAGACGGACGTACTGATGGCGAAGCAACTCGCCGACCAGCTCGCGGATGGCAGTGCGCGCAACAGGGCCTATGTGCAGGTCATTGCACAACGTGCCCAGACGAACCCTGAACAAGCGATGAGCTGGCTGCGCGGCATCAGCGACGAGAGCTTGCGGGGCGTCGCCGCCGGCCAGCTTGCGGCACAGTGGTACGCACAGGATCCGGCCGCTGCGGCACGCTGGGTCACGGGCTTGCCGGCGGGATCGTCACGCGATGACGCCATTGTGCAGATGTCATCTCAATGGCAGACCCCGACGGCCGAACAGCAACAGCTCATCGCGAGCATTGAAGACCAGGACAAGCGCGGCCAGGCGAAAATCCGCCAGATCTATACACTGATGCGCACGAATCCGGCCAGAGCGCGCGAGTTGTTGCAGGACGAGGACATCCCGAGCTATCAGCGCCAGCGCATCGAGACGATGCTCAGCCAGCTCGGTTCCCGCTACTGATCGAGCCAACCGTTCAACGCGGAGAAATGCGTTTCGCGCTAGTATGGCCGCCCCGATAACGACAACTGCCCCGGAATCAAGCCGCGAAACATGGAGCCTCAAGATCTGCAACACGAATTGGTCCGGCTATTGGGTGCAGACCGGGTCCTGACGAGCAAGCGCGAGTTCTTCTCCTCCGACATCTTTGGCGCCGACAGGCTGGCCGCCCTGGTTGTCCAGCCTGACTCCACCGACGCACTTGCCGCCGCAACCCGAGCCGCGACACGAGCGGGCTACTCGGTCATCGGCCGCGGCGGCGCCACATCGTACACGGGAGGTCTGAATCCGGATCGAGAGCGGTCGGTCATCGTCGATACCGCGCGTCTCAATCGAATCGTCGACATCAATCACGAGGACATGTACGTCACCGTCGAGTCAGGCGTCACCTGGAAAGCCCTGCATGAAGCCCTGAAAAACACCGACGTTCGCACACCATTCTGGGGGCCACTGTCCGGCGGGCAGGCGACCATCGGCGGTTCAGTCTCACAAAACGCAATATTGTGGGGCTCGACCGGCCATGACGTCTCGGCCGCCAGCGTGCTGAGCGTCGAGGTCGTGCTCGCCGACGGCACAATCCTGAACACCGGTTCGGCGGCGTCCGGCCTCAAGCCTTTCTTTCGCAACTACGGACCCGACCTGACCGGTCTGTTTCTCGGCGACACAGGTGCACTCGGCATCAAGACCAAGGTAACGCTGCGCCTGATGCGCCGGCCAACAGACGTCGGATTCCTGTCCTTCAATTTCGACGAGCGCGACAAGATGTCGCGAGCGCTGATAGCCATCGCGAAAGCGGGGCTCGCTTCCACCTGTTTCGGCATGGACCCGATGCTGCAGTACCAGCGCATTAAACGCGCGTCGATCATGCAGGGCGTGAAGGCCTTGAAGGGCGTTGTGTCAACGGCAGCGAGTACCTTTTCCGGCATTCGCAACGCGATGCGTATAGCCGTTGCCGGCAAGCGGTTTATCGATGAGAGCGGCTACTCCCTACACCTTATCCTCGACGGCGACAGCAAGGCAGGCGCAAGCGCCAAGACAGCGGCGGCGCGCGAAATCTGCCTGAAGGAAGGCGAAGAAATCGAGAACTCGGTTCCGAGCATGCTGTATGGCGACCCCTTTGTCGGCATGACGAGCGCGATCGGCCCGGACGGCGAACGCTGGGCACCCATGCACGGATTGTTCGCCCTGTCCGACGCGGACGAGGCGTGGGCGCGCATCGAAGGGCTGTTTGACGGCTTCGCCGAGCGCTTTGACCGGCACGGCATTATCGTGGGTTATCTGCTTGCGATCGTCTCGACGACCGTGTTTGTCATCGAGCCCGTGTTCTATTGGCCTGGTCCGCGCACGGCCTGGTCTGAGGGCATGCTGTCGAAAGCAGATCTCGCCCGATACAGGGAATTCCCGGATGACCCGGCCGTTACGCGAACGGTCATTGAAGCGCGTGACGCGCTGAACGATCTGTTCGATCAACTCGGCGCCGCGCATTTACAGATCGGCAAGAAATACCGCTACAGGCAGGGCCTGCAGCCACCGGCATTGCAGCTGCTCGAGGCCATCAAGACGGCCGTCGACCCTGGGCGCCTGATGAATCCCAAGTCCCTCGGACTGGACTAGATTCGGCATGTCCGGCTGGATGCTTCTGTCGCTCGCGCTGTTTGGCGCCCTGCTTGTCGCCAATGCCGCCCGGCCAAGCCGCGGTCCCTGGACGCTGATGCCGAGCTGGATCGCCGTATTCCTGACGACAGACCTCGTTTTCCATCACATCGCGCTGCAGATTGTCGTCGTTGCGGTTTTCGCCTGGTTCGGCGCGCTGCAGACGACACCGGGGCAGCTCGCCGTCGCCATCATGGCCGTCTCTTCGCTGCTATTGCTGAGGACATGGTGGCCGGCGCTGCGCTCGCGGGCCGTGGTCGACGAGGCCGCCGCCCGGCTGGGCCTGGAAGAGCTTCCGGCGGTGCCGAGATCGCTGTTGCTGTCGCCGTTCAAGCGAAGCCGCGACGGCGTGCAGGTTCTGCACAACATAGAATTCTTTCGCCCGCCGAGCGGTCCGCTGAAACTCGACGTTTACCAGCCGGAATTGGCCGGCGACTCACGCCCGGCGCTGGTCTATGTGCACGGCGGTGCCTGGGTACTCGGCGACAAGCGCGACCAGGGCCTGCCGCTGTGCAATCACATGGCGAGCCTCGGCTGGGTATGCTTCAACGTCAACTATCGTTTGAGTCCGGCCGCAACATGGCCGGAGCATCTTGTCGATGCGAAAGCGGCGATTGCCTGGGTCCGCGAGCATGCCGGGCAATTCGGTGTCGACCCGGAATTCGTAGCGATGACAGGTGGCTCTGCCGGTGCGCAGATATCGGCAATGGCGGCGCTCACGCCGGGCCGGGAGGATTTGCAGCCCGGTTTCGAAGAAGCCGACACGTCGCTGCAGGCGCTGGTCACCAGCTACGGTATTTACGACCTGACGAATCGCCTGGGCGCGCACAACCCCGAGTTCATCAGCAAGATGGTTGGCCCTCTTGTCATCAAGGCGGACCCGGCTGCCGAAGAAGAAAAGTTTACCGCAGCGTCGCCGCGGGACCATACGGCAAGAGCAGGACTGCCCTGGCTCATTATCCACGGCACGGCCGATGAGCTGGCGCCGGTTGTCGAGGCACGGGATTTCTTCGAAGCCCTGCGAACCGACTCACCGGCTCTCACGGCGCTGGTCGAATTACCCGAGGCCTCGCATGCGTTCGACGTCTATTATTGTCATCGTGCCATCGCCGCGGTCGATTTGACGGCGCGTTTTCTCGAAACCTGCAGAAGCTCTTCGAAAGCCGACTGAAGGCAGTCCGAATAGAAACCGGGATCGGGCATGATCGAGCGATCCGAGACAGCAGCGATGACGACCTGGCCGTCGTAGTCGGTGACGGTATGCGCCAGCGCGAGCTTGTCCAGCACGATTCCCATTCCCGTAAAACCGACGAGCCTGGCGCCGCATAGATAGAGCGGCTGCCTGGGACCCGGCACCGAGGTCACGATGGTATTGTGATTCTCGCGGAAGTGCTCGCCGGGACCGATATCGGCGACGATAGCCCGCGCCGCAATCGCCATTGTCGTCGAAGGCAAAACCTCCTGCAGTTCGGTCATCTCGTGGGCGCTAAGCACATCCTCCGATTTGACCCGAATCATCTCCAGGTGAATCGCCTGCAGTCGTTCGAAGGGATCCTCCAGCGCCGTCATGATCTTCGCCCGCGCCAGCTTCACGCGGTGGCCGGGAATTCCCCGCTCGTTCTCATGTTGCACGTGTATCGGTAACATCGCCCACAGTGATCGCTCCGGCAATTCCTCCTTGCTTTCGAGATAGCGACGCAGTGCGCCACTAATAATCGCGAGGACCACGTCTTTACGGCTCGTGCCCGCCGCCAGCGCGGCGATGGCGTCGATGTCCTGCAGGGAGAAGAAGCGCGCGTCCCAGACGCGGTGCGGTGAAAGCGCCTCGTCGAAGCGCGTCGCAGGCGCGGACTCCTCGCCGAGATGCAGGGTTTCCTCCGCTTCTTCGGCATGCTCTCCTACCCAGGGCAGCTTGTCCCACAATGCCTGCCCCGTCTCCAGGATCTTGGTCGTGTTATTGAACCAGGCAAGCGACAGCAATTCGAGCTTGCCCGGTGGGTTTTCGGAGCGCCAGAGGTCGCGGGGTTCTTCGGCAATCGCGTCGCGCTGCAAATCATGCAAAGCGACGGTCATATCGTTTTCGGTGACATCATCTATTGCCGAGTGGTGCACCTTCGTCATGACTGCGAAGGCACCCTGCGGCAAGAACGGAATATTGTCCAGACCCTCGATGACGTACATCTCCCAGACCGGTCGATTCATGTCCAGCGGACGTGAGTGCAGACGCGCTACCTGTATGCAGAACTGACGCCAGTCGCCCGGCTGCGGCAGCGCAATGTGACGCACGTGAAATTCCAGTTCGAAGTGCGGATCTTCGATCCAGTAAGGGTAGTCCAGGTTGAAGGGAACATGAACCAGCTTCTGGCGAAACAGCCTCGACGTTCCGAGGCGCTGCCGCACATGTTGCAGAATCGTTTTGAACCGAACCGTACCGTTTGCTGCCGTGGATTGATCGTAGAGATAGATCGTTGACACGTGCTGGTGCTTGCCCGGTTTGTCGCTGTACAGGAAAAACGCATCTGAACCGCTTAGCTGTCGCATGTCAGCTCCCGTTGTTGATCGTAGTAGGTTTGGAGCACGTTGATGGCCTGCAACGCGGCCTTCGTTTCTGCCGCGAACGCGGAGCGCTTGCGCGTGAGCGAGGCGGCTTCGCCGTCGAGCATGCCGCGATAGCGCGCAAGCCGGAACGCCGTGGCGAACAGCGGTTCCGACAGGGACGCTTCGCTCGTGATGTTGCGGCGCAGCAGCATTTCCCGACCGGTTGCACGACAGTCCTCGACCAGCCCGGCCTCGTCGACGGCAGCGACCGGGTAGCCGCCCCTGTCCAGCAGAACCTGGGCCACAACGTCATAAGCCTCGATGAAAGTGCGCAGGATTCCATGACCGAATAGCGGCGCGTTCTCGCTGAAAACAGTCGTTGCGGCAGGTCGCTGCCCGGCCAGGTGCTGTTTCCAGCCCGGGTAGCGATCGTCGAGATACGCGTCGATGTCCGCATTGAACTCGCTCTTTGTCTTGAAGAAAAACTCGAACTTCAGCAGATCGCGTATTGAGGCAAGCGCGTCGCGAAATGCATCCAGGCTCTGTTCCGTCTCGGGCATTGCCGCCAGCGCGAGTTCCGCGATGGCACTGTTGAGGAAGTAGTGGATGATCGTATTGCGATAGTAGGCGGCCGCCAGCTGTTTTCCCGGAGCGACGCGATAAACCGGCGTGCGCGAATCGCTGTAACTTTGCAGCAGCCCGGTGCCGGATATCGACTCGAGGCGGGTGCCCAGCTCGTCGGCGCAATCGAGCCGAAGATCGCTCGCCGTCGGCAGTGCGCGCCTGTGAACCAGGGCGACGACTTTCTGGGCGTGTTCCCGAATCTCCTGCTCCGTCAGCGCCCTGTCGTTGCCCGCCAGCAGGACCAGGGTCACGAGGTCGGTGATCGTTATGGGCGTGACATGTTCGATTCGACTGCAGACCTCGAAAGCAAGCTTCTGTGCATGGATGTGTTCGTTGCCGCTGTCTTGACCAAACATGGCGGCCGAGACGACCGCCGCATCCGACATCGCGACCGGTTCCGCAAAACGGACGTAAATCCTGCCATTGCGCGCCTTCATGCCGCTTATGTAGCCGATAAACCAGCCCAGGGATTCCTTGCGCTTCGGCAATCCCTGCTGCATCGCGATGTAATCGTCCATTTCCGCAATCTGGTCGAAGCTAATCGAGACCGGCACGAACAGGGCATCGTCGCAAGAGGCGCGCCGGTAAGAGTCGATAACCCATTGTATCAATCCCAGTTTGGGCGGCATCAACTTGCCCGTGCGCGATCGTGTCCCCTCGATCGACCAGGACAACGGGGCTCGCACGCCGACGAGGTAATCGATGTAGCGCTTGAAAACCTGCGTGTAGATCGCGTCGTCGCGGAAGCTGCGGCGCAGGAATATGGCCCCCGACCGCCTTGCGAGCGTACCGAAGCCCGTGAACGCCATGTTGATGCCGGCGAAACTCAGCGGTTGCGGCCTGAAGTTGCTGTCATAAATCGCGCGCATGAATACGAAGCTGTCCAGGTGCGATTTGTGTGACCACAGGAAAACCAGCGGGTGTTGCTTCGCCAACGCCTTTAGGCGCTCGAGCTGATCGTGGTTGATATCGAGCTCTGGCTCGTAGGAACGCGTGATCATGAATCGCGCCAGCTTCGCAACCCTGTCCAGGTACTTGTCTTCCGGTCGAACGGCCATCTCATGCAGGCATTGTCTGGCGTAGTCGAGTACCTCGCCGGGCGCTGTGTCTTCGGCGGCGGCCAGCTTGCGAAGCCCGTCCAGGAACGCCTCGTCCTCGAATATCGTCTGCTCATCAAGCGTGATAACCCGGGAAGATGAAGCCTGGCTCGTCATGAGATTGCCCGCTATTCGCTACCTGCGCCGGGGATCGATTCGGACTCACGCAATGCCTTCAGATAGGCGTTACGGATCCTGCGGGTCTGGGGCGCGACGCTGCGAAACTCCCAATTCTCGGTCGGGATCGGCTTCATCACGGTGACCTTCACCTCCGCCGGACGAATGATCATGCTGTTATTCGGCAGCGCATCCAGCGAATTGTGAATGACGATCGGCACGATCGGAGCGCCGCTCTGCTGGGCCAGGTGAAACGCGCCGCGCTTGAATTCGCCCAGTTTTCCATCCCTGCTTCGAGTCCCTTCCGGAGCAATGACGACAGACTTGCCCTCGGCAATCGCATCAACAGCCGGCTGCAAGGCAGCCTTGGGATCGCGAACATTGGATCGGTCGATAAATACCGTTCCTGCGAGGCGCAACACGGGACCTACCAACGGCTGTTTCTGAATTTCTTTCTTCGCCACGCCGACGATGTCTTCGCGCAGGAGTTTTGCACATATCAGCATATCCATCGCGCTCTGGTGATTGAAAACGAATACGGCGGGTCGATGCGACCAGAGATGTTCCTCGCCTTCGACGATGAGTTTCAATCTTGCAATCATCGTCGCCAGGCTCGCCCAGGAGGCCAGCGAGAAGTTCGTGGTGTCGCGCGCACTGCCGCCGAGAAAGCGAAACGGCAGGCCTGCGGCAAATGTCGGCAGCGCGGTGCCGAACGTTGCAAGCGTGCGGGCAAGGTCTGACACTCCGGCCCAGCCACGACTGTCCAGCGCGTGCACCGGCCAGCCGCGCCGCTCTGCCACTTTTCGCAACTTGTTGTCGGGCGTTATGGCAACCGGGTGGCCTACGGCCTCCAGCAGCGGAATGTCCTCGCTGCCGTTGGAATAGAAATAGCTCTTCTTCATCGCAATGCGGTGATCCCGCGCAAACTTGCGCGCGGCCTTCAGCTTGGCCGGCCCATAACAGGGTTCGCCCAGGAGCTGCCCTGTGAACTTGCCGCGCTTGACCTCTAGCTCTGTGCAGATCACATGTTCGATACCGAGATCGCGCGCGACCGGCGCCACCTGGTAGCGCGACGCCGATGTAATGACCACGAGCGTGTGGCCGCGGGCGCGGTGCGCCCGTATGATTGCCCGCACCTCGGGAAACACCTGCGGCGCGAGCCGCTCAACGTTGACTTTTTCGCCGAGTTCGATGATTTCGCTCTCGTCCATGCCCGCCATATTGCTGACCGACGAGCGCAGGCCCGCCGCGAAGTCCTGTGACTTCAACATGTAGCGAACCATCATGGTCGCCATATCCAGAACTTCTTCGCTTTGCACCTTGCCCGTAACCAGTCGCTCGATGAACATGTCCTTCACCGAGTGCGTTGCGATGATCGTGCCGTCGAGATCGAAGAACGCCGCCGTGGTTTTTCCGCGCGAACCGCTGGCGATCGCTCCTGTAAGTGACTGATACGGCTCCATAGGTGCTATTCCTGACTTTACCGGCCACGGCCCATTTGTAGTAAAATAATATCATTATAACAATTAAAGCAGCCGGGCTGGCCGAGTGCGCGTCAGTACAAACCGAAGGATGAAGATGCAGGCAACCGATCATCCGAAAGCACGTCACAACACGCCGCCAAACATGGTCTACGCGGTTGCGGAACTGCCGCGCGCGCTGCTCGAGATGATTTCCCTGTTGCCCGCGCACTTATTCATCGCCAGGGCGCCGCGCGGCGACGGCCACCCGGTTATCACCCTGCCCGGCTACCGTGGCAGCGACTCTTCGATGAGCATCATGCGTCGCTATCTCGAGCGCTGGGGATACGATCCGCATCCCTGGGGACTCGGTACCAACCTCGGTGTCGGCAGCGAACGGCGAGACTACGAGACACGATTCCTGCAGACGCTCGAACGAATTGTCGAGCATCGCGGCGAACCTGCCACACTGATCGGCTGGAGTCAGGGTGGCGTCATCGCCCGACAGGCAGCGAAGGCACGACCGGAACTCGTGCGGCACGTCGTGACGCTGGGGAGCCCGATTGCCGACACGCCCGAGGCGACGACCATCTGGCGAATATTCAAACGCACGTCACCGCAGGAGATAACGCCGGAGCTTCTCGAGGTGTTGCGCGAAATATCCACACCGGTGGAGGGAGTACGCTGCACCTGTATTTACAGCCAGACGGACGGTATTGTCGCACCCTACCTGGCGCAGGACTGGGTGTCGCCGGTGGCTGAGAACATTCGCCTGTACACCAGCCATTTCGGCATGGCGGTCAATCCGATGGTGCTGTACGTTGTCGCTGATCGGCTGGCGCAAACCGAGCAGGACTGGCGGCCCTTCAGCAGAAACATCCTCGACAAAATGCTGCCCGGCTAGGCATTTCAGTGCCTGGCTCCGGGAAAACGGAAACTAACATGATGAAACAACTCTCAGGCCTCGACTCGATGTTCCTCTACTCGGAGAACAGTCGCATGCCGCTGGAAGTAAGCTCACTGCTGATCTATGACCCGTCAACGGCACCGAAGGGCATCGTGCGCTTCAAGGAAGTGCTGGCAACCTTCGACAATCGCATAGAGCGGGCGGGCATTTTCCATCGCAAGATCCTCGAGCTGCCTTTGTCGATGGACCATCCTTACTGGATCGATGACGAAAATTTCGACATCGAGTATCACGTTCGACACATTGCGCTGCCAAAGCCGGGCGACTGGCGCCAGCTGATGATACAGGTGTCACGACTGCAGTCGCGCGAACTTGACAAGTCGCGACCGCTCTGGGAAGCCTACGTCATCGAGGGCCTGGACAATATCAAGCGCCTGCCGAAAGGTTGCTTCGCGGTGTTCATGAAGATGCACCATTCGACCATCGACGGTGTTACCGGGGTCGCGCTACAGGCTGCCGTGCACGATTTCGAGCCGCTGCAGCCGGACGCCTCGGACTACGAACCCGGGATTCGCGATTTTTCCGGGTCGACGCCGACGATGGCTTCGTTGCTGGCGAAAGGCGTTGTCAACAATATGAACAAGTCCGCCAGGCTGTTGCTCGGCGTGGCCAGCGCAATACCGCGCCTGGTCAAAGCCGGGATGGCGAGTTCGGGCGAAGACAAGGCGGACGTACCGGTAACTGTATTCAACAAAGGGCGCGTGTCGGCGAACCGTGTGATCGACGGCCGTCTGTTTGAACTCAAAGACATCAAGGCAATCGCGAAGTCCCAGCCCGACGCCAAGGTCAACGACGTTGCGTTGGCCGTCGTCAGCGGAGCGCTGCGCAAGTACCTGAAGTCGAAGGATGAGCTGCCGGTTGAGACGCTGATTGCGGCGTGTCCGCTGAACGTGCGCAAAGACGATTCGGCCGACGCCGACAACATGGTGAGCATGATGAATACGCCGCTCTGCACCGATGTCGACGATCCCGTTCTGCGGCTTCGCGCCATCGTGCAGGGAACGCGGAAAGCCAAGGAGTTTACCGAAATCCTCGGCGCGGATACGCTCACCACGGTCCCCATGTACCTGCCGGCGTTCATCGCCCGCGGCCTGATGCAACCGCTAATGAATATTGCGACGCGATTTGACGCCGTGTCATTCAATACGATGATCAGCAACGTCGCCGGATTCCAGCAGCCCTTGTATTTTTGCGGTGCCAGGATGATCGCCATGTACGGCATGGGTCCCGTCGTCGACAGGGTTGGTCTTTTCCACACCGTATTTTCCTACGATGGCAAGATGACGTTCACCTTCACTGCCTGTCGGGAAATGCTGCCGGACCCGGAGTTTTATGCGAATTGCATACAGACTTCATTCGACGAACTGAAACGCGCGACACTCAAACCGAAGCCCCGGGCACGCAAGAAAGCAACAAAGAAGGCCGCCGCAAAGAAATCGGCGACCCGGAAGACGAACACGACGCGAAAACGAGGAAGGCAGCACGATGTCGGACAGCCCGGCGCCTGATCTCAGAGACAATTTTTCGGTCAGCTGGCTCGATTACCACGCGAAATACGACGCGGAGATGACCGCGGCCGTAGACGTCGATACCGGGCGCCGCTTTACCTACGAGGAATTCAACGACCGCCTGAAACGTCTCGCCGCCGGGCTCAAACAGCGCTTCCACGTTGAGAAAGGCGATCGGGTCGCCGTGCTCGCGCAAAACAGCACGGACATTTTCGAGATGCTGTTCGCGTGCTGGGAAATCGGCGCCGCCCTGATGCCGCTGAACTGGCGACTCAGTCCCAGGGAAATCGGCGCCATCCTCGGCGATGGATCACCCGCTGTGGTAATCGTCGACGAGGAATTCTCGGACTTTCTCAAGGGCGTGACGATACCGACACTCAGGCGAAGTCGCGCCGGCGACCGTGACGAATACGAAGCACTCATCGGGAACAGCCGCGGCGACCTCGATCCCGTCGGCCTGACCATCGATGACCTGAGTACCCTGCTCTACACCTCCGGGACCACCGGCAAGCCGAAAGGGGTCATCGGCACTTTCCGCATGATGCGCGACACGATCATCCACGCGGCGCTCCACGGTGAGCTCTCCGGCAGTTCGAAAACGCTGACCTGCGCGCCGTTGTTCCATTCGGCGGGGCTGTACGGTTTTTCAATGCCCTCGTTTCACTACGGCGGCACGCTGTACGTCATGAAGAGCTGGGATCCCGCGAGATACCTCTCGCTGCTGACCGACGCCAACGTCGGCATAACGCACGCGATCGGTGTACCGATTCAGTACAGCATGATGGCCGAACTCCCGGCATTCGAGACTGCCACGTTCCCGTCGCTGCGCGTCGCGGCCGTGGGCGCGGCACCCGTCACCACCGAACTCCTGTCGACCTGGGCCGAAAAAGGTGTCGAGCTTGCCCAGTCCTACGGTCTCACGGAAGCGTTCAGTGTGGCGTTTCTGCCGCCACACCGCGCCGGCAGTCGGCCCGGCTCCGCGGGTCATCGCATGATGCACACCCATATCAAGATCGCCGATGAGACGGGCACCCGCCTGCCGGCCGGCACGCCCGGAGAAATCCTGATCAAGGGCCCGGCGGTGACACCCGGCTACTGGAACGCGCCTGACGAAACCGCGAAAGCCTTTATTGATGGCTGGTTCAAGACCGGTGACATCGGCCGCGTTGAGGCCGATGGAACTC
>JBFELT010000064.1:0-15104 GCA_041552015.1 Woeseiaceae bacterium | reverse complement strand
TATGCAGTTCGTCGATAAAGAGGATGATCTGGCCTTCCTGCTTGGCAAGATCGCTCAGTACGGCTTTCAGGCGCTCCTCGAACTCACCGCGAAACTTTGCGCCCGCAATCAGGGCGCCCATGTCCAGCGACAGGATGCGCTTGCCGCGCAGCCCTTCGGGAACCTCGTTGTTGACGATGCGTTGCGCCAGGCCTTCCAGGATGGCGGTCTTGCCGACACCGGGCTCGCCAATGAGCACGGGGTTGTTCTTGGTGCGGCGCTGCAGGATCTGGATCGTGCGGCGAATCTCGTCATCGCGGCCGATGATCGGATCGAGCTTGCCCTGCTCGGCGCGCTCGGTCAGGTCGATGGTGTACTTGTCGAGCGCCTGGCGCGTGTCCTCGGCGTTTGGATCGTTGACCTGCTGGCCACCACGCAGGTCGTCAATCGACTTTTCAATCGCACCCCGAACCGCGCCGGCCTGCTCCATGATGCTTTTCAGCGGCGACTTGTCATCCATCGCCGCCAGCACGAACAGCTCGCTGGAGATGTACTGATCCTCCCGTGCCTGCGCGAGCTTGTCCGTCAGATTGAAGAGCTTCGTAAGGTCCGAGCCGAAATGAACCTCGCCGCCCGCGCCTTCGACGCGTGCAAGCCGGTCGATCGCCTCGCCGAGCTGCGAGCGCAGCAGATTGACATTGACACCCGATTTCGAGAGCAGCGCGCGAACGCCGCCACCCTGCTGGTCAAGCAGGGCAACCATCAGGTGGGCGGGTTCGATAAACTGGTGGTCCTGACCGATAGCGAGCGACTGCGCATCCGCCAGCGCCATCTGGAATTTGCTTGTCAGTTTGTCCAAACGCATTGCAAACCTCTTCGCCGGCTTCCGGCATATGAATCAACTGCCCCTTAAATTGCGTCTCCGTCAGTGTTTTCAAGGGTTTTGAGCGCAACAAAACTCACCATGCGCCCGCAATCGGCATTGCGCCGGTACGAAAAGAAGCGCTTTTCGTCCGAGAACGTACAGAAACCGCCGCCAAAAAACGCTCGCACACCGACACGCGAGAGGCGTCGCCGCGCCAGTTCATAGAGATCGGCCTGCCATCGGCCCCGCTCATTGGGCAGGAAACAGGCCGCGGCGCCCGGGTCGGTTTTCACGAAGGCGTCGCGAACCTCGCCGCCCACCTCGAAGGCCCGCTGAGAGATGGCCGGACCGAGCCAGACCATGAGGCGGTCGGGCGCATGCGCCATGCCGGCCACCGTCGCCTCCAGCACCCCCGACGCCAGCCCGCGCCAACCGGCATGCGCCGCGGCAATCTCGGTCCCGTCGGCCGCGCAAAAAAGCACCGGCAGACAGTCGGCCGTGCGCACCACGCAGACATCGCCAGGCGCGCGGCCGAGCGACGCATCGGCCACGGGTGGCGCGTCGTAGTCGGCGACCCTGACGACGATTGCGCCGTGCACCTGTTGCAGCCAGCAGGGATCGCCCGGCAGGTCCAGGCTGGCGATGTCGCCGCCGCGCAATGTCGTGCCCGCGATGACGGATCGAGGCGCCGGCCAGTCGGCGGCGATCCAGTCGCCGCTCATTGCTGCCCCGCGTCATCGCGGAGCACCGCCAGCAGGTCCTGGAAGTCGGCGGGCGGCGGGACCTCGAACTGCAGCGATTCGTGGCTTCCCGGGTGGACGAAGGCCAGTCGGGCGGCGTGCAGGGCCTGGCGCTTGAAACGTCGCAAGAACTCGATGAGCGCTTCGCTCGCGCCAGCCGGCAGGGCCAGCCTGCCACCGTAGACCGGATCGCCGACGAGCGCGTGGCGACGATGCGCGAAATGCACGCGAATCTGATGCGTTCGCCCGGTATCGAGCTTGACACTTATATAAGTGTGCGCGCGAAAACGTTCGATCACGGTGTAGTGCGTCACAGCCGGTCGGCCCTTCGCCTGCACGCTGATCCGCTTGCGATCCACCGGATGCCGGGCAAGCGGCTCTCTTATGGTTCCGCCACCGGTAAGAACCCCGTTACAGACGGCGACGTAGTGGCGCTCTATTTCCCGGTCGGCCAGCAGGCGCACCAGCGCGGTGTGCGTGGTGACCGTCTTGGCAACCAGCAGCAGTCCGCTCGTGTCCTTGTCGATCCTGTGGATGATGCCGGCCCTGGGCACCGCTTCGAGCGAGGGCGCGTGGTGCAGCAAGCCGTTCATCAGGGTACCGGCCGGATTGCCCGCCCCGGGGTGCACGACCAGCCCGGCAGGCTTGTTGATGAGCAACAGGTCGTCGTCCTCGAACACGACGGTAAGCGAAATGGGTTCCGGCTCGGCGCGAACCGACACATCGGCCCGGGGCCGCAGTGACACCACCTCACCGCCGGCAACCGCGTCACGGGGCCGTTTCGGACCGCCGTCGAGGGTAATCGCTCCGGCCAGCAGCCACTCCTTGAGACGGCTTCGCGAATACTCGGGAAACATCTGCGCGAGCGCCTGGTCCAATCTCAGGCCAGCGAGTTCCGCCGGGATCGGTTTTGTCTGAGGGCCTTCATTCATAGTCTGGCTTCGGATGGGATTGGCTTACGTTTGCGGTATACTCGCCGCCCCGGCAGTTCAGGGGTGACGCAGTTTTCCTGGGACCGATACAAAGTATGCAACTTAATTCGCAAATCATGAAGCGGGCTCGCGTGCTGTTGATCGCCTGCCTTGGCCTGCTCCTTTTCGCCTGCGCCAGCAATGACGAACAGCGCACCGAGATTCAGAACATCACGGAAGCCTACGAGCAGGCCAAGGAATCGATTGCACGCAGCAATTACCGCCGAGGAATTCAGATCTTCGAGGCGATCCAGGCGCGCTACCCGTTTTCCGACCTGTCGCGGCAGATCCAGCTCGAACTGATGTATGCGTATTACAAGAGCGGTCAGCAAGAACAGGCGATCGAGGCGGCCGAGACCTTTATGCGAGAAAACCCGATTCATCCGCGCGTCGACTATGCACTATACATCCAGGGACTCGCGTACTTCGAAGACGACCCGGGTATCCTGGAGCGCCTGTTCCGAAAAGACACCACTAACAGACCCCCGAAAGAGATCGAGCGCGCCTACTCATCATTTCGCCGCCTGGTCGAGCGGTTTCCCGGAAGCGAGTATTCGCCGGATGCCGAGCAGCGCATGCTGTATATCAAGAACCGCCTTGCCGACTATGAAAATCACGTAGCCGACTACTACCTCCGACGCGGCGCCTACGTAGCCGCGGTAAACAGAGCCAAGGCCGCGCTGGAACAATACAACGGTGCCTCGGGGAATGCGCGCTCACTGGAGATCATGGCGGCGGCCTACTCGAAGCTCGGCATGAAGGATCTTGCAACGGATACCCGGCGCGTCCTGGCCGAGAATTTTCCCGCCAAAAAAAACGAGGGCTGATCAGGTCGGAAACCTGTAGCCGGACGTGATCGGATATCGCCAGTCACGACCAAATGCCCGGCGGCTGATGCGAATGCCCGGCGGTGCCTGCCGTCGCTTGTATTCGTTGCGCTTGACCATCTCGAGTATGCGAAGCACCGTATCGCGGTCGAAACCCCGCGCCGTGATTTCGGCCACGGACAGATCGTCTTCAATGAAAGCCTCGAGAATCGGATCGAGTACGTCGTAGTCCGGCAAGGAGTCGGTGTCTTTCTGATCCGGCCGCAGCTCCGCCGAGGGCGGGCGCGTGATGACACGCTCCGGAATCGCTTCGGCGATTGTATTTCGGTAGCGTGCCAGCCGGTATACCATCTTCTTGCTGCAGTCCTTTATGGGCGCGAAGCCCCCCGCCATGTCGCCGTACAGCGTTGCGTAGCCAACAGCCATCTCGCTCTTGTTGCCCGTCGTCAGCAGCATTCGACCGGTTTTGTTGGAGATCGCCATCAACAACAGGCCGCGGGACCGCGCCTGAATATTTTCTTCGGTAACGTCGGCCGGTTTGTCGCCGAAGATGGGTTTCAGCTGCCGCACTGCCGCATCGTAAATGGGCTCGATCGGGATCACGTCGTAGCGCACGCCGAGGATTGCCGCCTGCTTCGCCGCGTCCTCCTGGCTCATCGTCGACGTATATCGAAACGGCATCATCACGACACGAACCCGATTCGCGCCGATCGCATCGCAGGCTATCGCGAGCACCAGTGCCGAATCGATGCCCCCGGACAGACCGATCACGACACCGGGGAAGCCGTGTTTCGTCACATAGTCACGGGTCCCGGTGACCAGCGCCCTGTAAATGCTTGCCTCCGTCGACAGCGCTTCGGCACAGTCGCCGCGTTCCGGCACCACGCCTTTGGCCGTGCCGTTGAGCGAAACCGTGTAGAGCGCCTCCTCGAACGGCGGCGCACGAAAAACCGTCTCGCCGTCGGCATCCATGACGAAAGAGCCCCCGTCAAAGACGAGTTCATCCTGTCCACCCACCATGTTGAGATAAACGACCGGGATATCGACTTCCGCGATTCGTGTGCGCACCGTCTTTTCGCGCCGCGGCTGCGTATCCAGTTCGTAGGGTGAGCCGTTAATTGCGATGACACACTCGGCGCCGGCGCTGCGGCTGCGGGCAATCGGCTCGGGTCGCCAGACGTCCTCGCAGATAGTGATGCCAATACGAATACCGTTGAGTTTGAAAACGGCGGCGTTCTTGCCGGCCTCGAAATAGCGCTCTTCGTCAAAGACACTGTAGTTCGGCAACAGCTGCTTGCGATAGCGGCTGATGGCGTAGCCGTCCGAATACACCGCGCAGCTGTTGTAGATGTTACCGTCGGCGTACTCGGGAAAACCGATCAGCACCGCAATGCCGTAGACCTTGTCACGAATCTCGGCCACCGCCTTCTCGACGCTGTGCCGCAAGCCGGCGTGGAACAGCAGATCCTCCGGCGGATAGCCGCAGACGCTCAGCTCGGGGAAGACGACGAGGTCGGCGCGCTCCTGGTCACGCGCGCGGATCGCGTAGTCGATGATCTTGGCGGTGTTGCCGGCAACGTCGCCGACTGCCAGGTCGATCTGTGCCAGGGCAACTTTGACCCGGCTAGTCATTCAGGTGACCTGGTGTTCACTATCGATCAATAATTTCCTGCATCTTCGATCCGAGTTCCGCCGGCGAACGCACGGTCGCGACACCGGCGGCGTCGAGCGCCTTGAACTTGTCCTCGGCCGTTCCCTTGCCGCCCGCAATAATCGCACCGGCATGGCCCATGCGCTTGCCCGGCGGCGCGGTAACGCCGGCTATGTACGCAACCACCGGCTTGCTGACGTTGCTCTTGATGAACTCGGCCGCCGCCTCTTCGTCGGTACCGCCGATTTCACCCACCATGATCATGCCATCCGTAGCCGGGTCGGCCTCGAAGAGTTCCAGGCAGTCGATGAAGTCCATGCCGCGAACCGGATCGCCGCCGATACCGATACAGGTCGTCTGTCCGAGGCCGATCGTGGTGGTCTGGTAGACCGCCTCGTAGGTCAGCGTGCCGGAGCGCGAAACCACGCCGATACGACCCGGCTTGTGAATGAAGCCGGGCATGATGCCGATCTTGCACTCGCCGGGCGTGATGATGCCGGGGCAGTTGGGTCCTATGAGTCGGCAGTCAAAGTCGCGCAGCGCGGACTTGACCTTGACCATGTCGTTGACCGGGATGCCCTCCGTAATGCAGACAATCAGGCCGATACCCGCGTCCGCCGCCTCCAGGATGGCGTCCGCGGCGAACGGCGGCGGCACGTAGATCATGCTGACGTCGGCCCCGGTCTCACTGACGGCGTCGCGCACGGTGTTGTAGACCGGCACGCCGAGGTGCTCCTGGCCGCCGCGCCCCGGCGTAACGCCGGCAACGACACGGGTGCCGTATTCGATGCACTGCTCGGTATGAAAGGACCCCTGGTTACCGGTAATGCCCTGGCAGAGGATCTTGCTGTCTTTGTTTATCAGAATGCTCATTCGAATTTTCCGTCAGGCCGCCGCAGCAACCACCTTCTTCGCGGCGTCCGTCAGGTCGTCCGCGGCGATGATGTCGAGCCCGCTGTTGGCCAGCAGTTCCCGCCCCTTGTCTACGTTCGTGCCCTCGAGCCGAACGACCACCGGCACGCTGACGCCGACTTCCTTCACAGCAGCGATAATGCCCTCGGCAATCAGGTCGCAGCGCACGATGCCGCCGAAGATTTTGACCAGAATCGCCTCGACACTATCGTTCGACAGGATCAGCTTGAAGGCCGCCGCGACACGGTCGGCCGTTGCACCACCACCAACGTCGAGGAAATTCGCCGGCTCGCCACCGTGAAGCTTGATCAGGTCCATCGTCGCCATGGCGAGACCGGCGCCGTTCACCATGCAGGCGATATTGCCATCGAGCGAAACGTAGTTCAGATCATGTTCCGCCGCCTTGCGTTCGGCCTCGTCTTCCTGCGACTTGTCACGCAGTTCGGCAATCTTCGGCTGACGGAAGAGCGCGCTGCCGTCGATGTTGATCTTGCCGTCGAGCGCAAGAATGTCGCCGGACTTCGTCGTGACAAGCGGGTTCACCTCGATGAGGCTGGCATCAGTGTCCAGGTAAAGGCGATACAGGCGTTTGATCAGATCCCCGAACTGTCGCATCTGCTTCTTGTCCAGTTCGAGGCCGAACGCCAGCTGCCGCGCCTGGTAGTCCTGCAGGCCCGCGTCCGGCGCAATTGCAACCGAGAAGATCCTTTCGGGCGTCTCCGCGGCAACTTTCTCGATGTCCATACCGCCGGCGGCCGAAGCAATGAACGAGATGCGGCTGACTTCGCGATCGACGAGCATGCTGAGATAAAGCTCGCGGTCGATTTCCGATCCCTGCTCGACGTAGACAACGTTGACAGGCAGCCCTTCGGGTCCCGTCTGGTGCGTGACCAGCGTCGAGCCCAGCATCTTGTCCGTGAACTGCCGGACTTCGTCAAGTGTTCTTGCCAGCTTGACGCCACCCGCCTTGCCGCGCCCTCCGGCGTGCACCTGGGCCTTGACGACCCAAAGCTCGCCGCCGAGTTCCTGAGCAGCCTTGACGGCCGCCTTTGGCGACTCGGCGGGAATGCCGCGCGGCACTGCGATGCCGTATTCGGCAAACAATCGTTTCGATTGATATTCGTGCAGGTTCATCGTGTTGTTATCTTCTGGTTGTCGGCCACTGTGCGGCCAAGAAGGGAAGGATTCGCGCTCAGCGCGAAAAAGTCGCTGTATTTTGTAGGTTTGCGGGACCCTTGTCCATATTCGTTCTACAATCGGCGCTCCTCAGTGGCCTGAGACAGCAAGACTTCGATGAACGAGGCACAGACCGAGAATCTGTTGCGGCGCACGTTTCGCGGATCCAGGGACGCTTTGGTACAGCGCGCGATGGACGAGCCGGACCTGACCTGGCGGGTTCTGGCCACGCTGAACGGCTTTCGCCTGTTCGTGGCGGCGCTGCTCCTGATCCTTTTCTTCGGATGGGACGAACCGCGCATCTTCGGCGACAGCTACCCGACGCTGTTTTCGGCTACCGCGGCGGGCTACCTGGTTTTCGCGGCCGTATCGGCGGTGGTGCTGCGCCAGCGATGGGCTCCCCTCGGCGTTATCGGGCTCACCCAGGTTGCCGTGGATATCGTCGCGGTCGTCGTTCTGACGCACGCGAGCGGGGGGCTCTCCAGCGGACTCGGCGGCCTGCTGGTCGTATTCATCGGTGCCGCTAGCCTGGTGCTGCCCTTCCAGTACCCGCCGATACTGGCTGCAATCGCGACATTCGCCATTCTTGGCGAACAGGCGTTTCTGCAATTCAGCGCGGCCGAGGCAACGACCAATTTCCCGGCGGCGGGGATATTGAGCGCAATTATTTTCGCGATGGCCCTGGCCGCGCAGCCGCTGGCTCGTCGTATTCAAGCCAGCGAAGCGCTTGCGCGAAAATTCGGCATCGATCTTCAGAACGTTTCCGAGCTCAACGAATACATCGTCCAGCACCTGCGCGAGAGCATCGTCGTCATCGATGCAAACGACGCGGTGCGCCTCATCAACAGCTCCGCCACGCAATTGCTGGGAGCCGGTGAATCACTCTCCGGAAAACCGCTGCACACGGCCTCCAACGAGCTGGAGAACTACGTAAAGCTGTGGCGCTCGGACACCTCGAAGTCGTCACATCCTGAATTCACGCTGGTCTCCGATGACACCAACGTTCGTATTACCGCGCACATGGCGCCGCTGGCCAAAGTCGGCCAGCGCGACGGGCCGGTACTGATCTTCCTCGAAGACGTCAGCATCATGAATGCGCGCGTGCAGCAATCGAAGCTGGCGTCACTCGGCCGATTGAGCGCCAGCATCGCGCACGAGATTCGTAACCCTGTCGGTGCGATGAGCCACGCCGCGCAGCTGTTGCGGGAATCACCGGGCTTGACCAAGGAAGATGCGCGCCTCACCGAGATCATCCAGACGCATTCCGGCCGGGTCAGCCACATTATCGACAACGTGCTGCAGTTATCGCGCCGCGAATCCAGTCGTCCACTGCGTTTCAGCCTGAAACCCTGGCTCGAGGACTTCGTCCTTGAGTTCGTCAGAACACTCGAGCTGCAGGAGGGCGAGCTCACGGTCGGCAGCGTGCCGGAGGATCTCGAGGTGCGGATGGATCCCGGCCATCTGCGACAGGTCTTGTGGAACCTCTGCGACAACGCGGTCAAGTATGCCAGCGAAACCGGCGGTATCATGGTTGAAATACAGGCCGGTCGCATGCAAAAGGATGGCCGACCGTATCTCGAGGTATTGGACTGCGGCCTGGGCGTCGACGCGACGACGGCCGAAAAAATATTCGAGCCTTTCTTCACCGCGCGATCCGGCGGTACAGGCCTCGGTCTCTATATCTCACGGGACCTTTGCGAGCTGAATCGCGCCACCTTGCTGTACCTTGACCGGCCCGGTGGCGGCAGCATGTTCCGCATCGTATTCTCCGACCCGGACCGCTGGGAGAGACAGGACGACACATGAAGCAGCCGCTGGCCCTGATCATCGACGACGAACCCGATATCTGCGAACTGCTCGCGCTGACGCTGGGACGCATGGACGTGCGCACCGAATCCGCTGCGGACGTGGCGAACGCGAAGCGGCTGCTCGGTGAGCGGCGCTTCGACATCTGCCTGACCGACATGCGCCTGCCGGACGGAGACGGACTGGAGATCGTCGACTGGATACAAAGCAATGCGGCGGGGCTGCCGGTTGCCGTGATTACCGCGCATGGCAATGTCGAGACGGCGGTGCAGGCGCTGAAACTGGGCGCGTTCGACTTTATCTCGAAACCGCTGGACCTCGGCAACCTGCGCAAGGTTGTCGACAATGCACTGCGCGTATCAGCGGCGCGGCAGTCCGGGCAGTCGAAAATGCTCGGCAAATCGCCGCGTATCGAAGCACTCCGCGAGATGATCGACAAGGTCTCGCGCTCGCAGGCGCCCGTGCACATCTCGGGCGAATCGGGCACCGGCAAGGAACTCGTGGCGCGGCTGATTCACGAGGGCGGACCTCGTGCAGAGGGACCTTTTGTCGCCGTCAACTGCGGTGCCATCCCGACGGAACTAATGGAAAGCGAGTTTTTCGGTCATCGTAAAGGCAGCTTCACCGGGGCAATCAACGACAAGGCGGGGCTGCTGCAGTGTGCCGAGAACGGTACGCTGTTCCTCGATGAGATCGCAGACCTGCCGCTGGCCATGCAGGTAAAGCTGCTCCGCGTCATCCAGGAAAAAAAGGTACGGCCGGTGGGTGCGGCGCAGGAAGAGTCGGTCGACGTCCGTATACTCTCGGCCACGCACCGAAATCTCGCGAAGATGGTCGCCGACGATGAGTTCCGCGAAGATCTCTATTACCGCATCAACGTCATCGAACTGCATGTGCCGGCACTGCGCGAGCGCGGCGATGACGTGTTGCTGCTGGCCGATTTCATCCTCGATCGGCTGAATGCCACGGCGACGCTCGACGACAGCGCCCGGAGCACGCTCCTGTCCTACGGGTTTCCCGGCAACGTGCGGGAACTGGAAAACATGCTCGAACGTGCCGTAACGCTTTGCACCAGCGGCACGATTTCCGGCCAGGACCTTCATCTGCGGCCCGCCGTGGATGAAGAGGTGGCAAGCCCCTCTCTGGAGGGCAAGCTCGGCGACCAGGTCGAAGACGTTCAGCGTCAGGCCATTGTCGAGGCACTTGAAAAGACGCGCTACAACAAGACCGCGGCGGCGAAATTGCTTGGGCTGTCGTTCAGGCAGCTGCGCTACCGCATCAAGAAACTGGGCATAGACTGACAATTATTGTCACTTTGTGACACGCAGCGGTCGCATCCCCGACAGTATTGTCACTTTTTGCAGACGCCCGCCGCCGCCAGGGGCGCTATCAAGCGGCCATGAATCACAGAAAATATATCTAAAACAATAACTTAGCTCTTCCGTCAAATAGTTGGCACGCTGCTTGCTTTATCTACGGTACAGGCGATTTTGCCGTTTGTACGATTCGAACCTCTCAATTCATGGAGAAACTAGAGATGAAGAAGCAACAGGGTTTTACACTTATCGAACTCATGATCGTTGTCGCGATCATTGGTATTCTGGCGGCGATCGCTATTCCTGCTTACCAGGACTACACGATCCGCGCGCAGGTTTCTGAAGGCCTTAGCCTGTCAGGCGGCGCGAAAGCGGCGATTTCCGAGTTCACGATGGACCAGGGTAACTTCCCGTCCGACAACGTGACCGCAGGCGTGTCCGCACCCGCAACTATTATCGGCAAGTACGTTAGCGCCGTTACCGTTGGTACGCCCGACGGGCTGATTACCGTCACCTACGGCGGTCCCGACGCCCACTCGGTTCTCACTGCCGGCCCGGCCACTCTGCTGCTTTCTCCGGTTACGAATGCGGGCAGCGTCGACTGGGTCTGCAGCTCTGCGACCATCGCCCCCAAGCACCTGCCGGCCGCTTGCCGACCGTAAGGTGACTGCCGCGAGGTGTTGAGCCTCGGGTGGAATGCAAACAGAAGCCCCGGCCAGTCCGGGGCTTTTTTTTCAAAGCTTTTTTTAGTGTGATTGCCGTCACAATAGCAAATGATAATTCCATCGTAATGTCCAGATACGTAAGCATCTGGGTTAAAATAATGAGGATATTGGCCGGGCTATGGAAAACATGAAACCACTGCAAAAAGGATTTACGCTGATCGAGCTGATGATCGTCGTCGCGATTATCGGTATCCTGGCCTCCCTCGCCGTTTCGGCGTACCAGACCTACCTGGTCCGCGCCCAGGTCGCGGAAGGCATCGGCCTGGCCGCCAGCGCAATGAACTCGGTCATCGACGCCTTTCATCAGACCGGTGAGCCGCCTGCCGACCTGACCGAGGCGGGGATGAGTGCGCTGGCAACTGACACGAAGGGGCAGTACGTGTCCGGTGTCGACGTGGTCAACGGCAGAATCGACGTCACCTTCGGCAACGACGCCCATGCCGAGATTTTCGGCCAGACGATTTCTTTTACACCCTATATGTCCGGAACGAGCGCCATCAACTGGCGCTGCGGCGCCGCGCCCGCGCCGCCCGGCACGCTCCTTAGCGGTGCCGTCACTACGACAGTCTACCTGGCCCCTACCGTGGCGACACGCTATCTGCCCGGCACCTGTCGTTAGACCCCTCTGTCGGTCCCGGATGGCTGTTGACCGGGGTTTTTCGGGGTTTTACTTAATCGATTTCAGTAACTGTGAACCCTCGCACAAAATCCAGTTGAATCGCCGGTTTGGATCAGTGAGACTGTAACGCTCGGAGATTAGCGACAGTCTGAAATTCTATGGCAGCAACAGCTTCCCAATCCAACCTTGCGGGCCTGCCCAGGCGCCTCGTGCAGGACGGTATTATCGCCGAGAACCGGCTGCAGGAGGCCACGGAAGCCGCCAAGAAGGAAAAGCTGCCGCTGATTGCCTACCTGGTCGGGCAGGACCTGGCCAACGCCCGCGCCATTGCCGTCGCCGCCTCACACGAATTCGGCGTCCCGCTGCTTGATCTCGACGCCGTCGAGATCGACCTCGACGTCATCCGCGCGGTCGACCAGAAGCTCATCTCCAAACATCGCGTCTTGCCGCTGGTGAAACGCGGCCAGCGCCTGTTTCTCGGTATTTCGGACCCCACCAACCTGCAGGCCATCGACGACATCAAGTTCGCCACCAGCATGCGTGTCGATCCGGTCGTTGTCGAACAGGACAAGCTCGAAGACCGCATCGGCAAGGCGATCGACGCCGTCGACACGAGCATGGGGGATCTCCATGACGACGACTTCGACCTGGAAAATCTCGACATTTCCAGCGAAGACGATGAACGCGAAGACGAGGCACGCGACGACATCGAAGACGCACCGGTCGTCCGATTCGTCAACAAGGTGCTGCTGGACGCCATCAAGCGCGGGGCGTCGGACGTGCATTTCGAGCCGTACGAAAAGATGTTTCGTGTCCGGACACGCCTCGACGGTGTGCTTTCCGAGGTCGCCACGCCGCCGGTCGTGCTGGCCAACAAGGTGTGTGCGCGGCTGAAAGTCATGTCCCGCATGGATATTGCCGAGCGCCGCGTTCCGCAGGACGGCCGTATCAAGATGCGCCTTTCCAAGAATCGCGCCATCGACTTCCGTGTGAACACCTGCCCGACCCTGTTCGGCGAGAAGATCGTGCTGCGTATTCTCGATCCGTCCAGCGCCAAGCTGGGTATCGAAATGCTGGGCTACGAGGACCTGCAGCGCGCCCTGTACGAGAAGCACCTCGCCAAGCCCTACGGCATGATCCTGGTCACGGGCCCGACGGGCTCCGGTAAGACGGTCTCTCTTTATACGGGCCTGAACATCCTCAATACCGAGGATCGCAACATATCGACCGCGGAGGATCCGGCGGAAATCAACCTGCCCGGTATCAACCAGGTCAACGTGAACCCGAAAGTCGGCCTGACGTTTGCCTCGGCGCTGAAAGCGTTTCTTCGCCAGGATCCCGACGTCATCATGGTCGGTGAGATCCGCGACCTGGAGACGGCCGAGATCGCGATCAAGGCCGCCCAGACCGGCCACCTGGTGCTTTCGACCCTGCATACCAACGACGCACCCAAGACGCTGACGCGCCTCGTCGACATGGGCGTAAAGCCCTACGCAATTGCGACCTCGGTGAGCCTGATCATCGCGCAGCGGCTGGCGCGGCGCCTGTGCGGCAACTGCAAGGAAGTTCGCGACGTGCCGAAAGAAGCGTTGCTGAAGGAAGGCTTCACCAGTGACGAAATTGACGCCGGCATTTCCATCTTCGGCCCCGTCGGCTGCAATCAGTGCAACGAAGGCTACAAGGGCCGCCTGGGCATCTTCCAGGTGATGGAGGTCTCGGAAGCCATGGGGCGGATCATCATGGAAGGCGGCAACGCCATGCAGATATCCGACCAGGCCGCGAAGGAAGGCGTTATCGATTTGCGGAGAGCCGGTTTGAACAAAGTCAAGGAAGGGGTTACCAGCCTTGAGGAAGTAAACCGGGTTACAATTGAGTAGTTTCGAGCGGGACTAACGGACGAGAGAAATGGCTGATTCGGCTACAATGAGTACGCCTTTCCTATGGGAAGGAACCGACAGAAACGGCAAGAAGGTCAAGGGCAAGAGCCTTGCCAGCAACGAAGCCAACGTGCGTGCGGATCTTCGGCGACAGGGTGTCGTGCCGACGCGTATCCGCAAGCAGCGCAAGGGCATGTTCGCGGGCGGTGGCACGATCGAAACCGCCGACATTGCGATATTCAGCCGCCAGCTGGCGACGATGCTCGCCGCGGGTATTCCGCTGGTCCAGGCTTTCGAAATCGTCGGTAACGGTCACGAAAATGCCGCAATGCAGAAGCTGATCCTGGGCATCAAGGCCGACGTCGAGGGCGGCAGCGCGCTCGCCGAAGCGCTCGCCAAGCAGCCGCTCTACTTCGACGATCTGTTCGTCAACCTCGTGGAGGCAGGCGAGCAGGCGGGCGCGCTGGAATCATTGCTCGACAAGATCGCCACCTACAAGGAAAAGACCGAGGCGATCAAGAAGAAGATCAAGAAAGCGCTGACGTACCCGGCCGCGGTTCTGGTCGTCGCCTTTATCGTCACCACTATCCTGCTGATTTTCGTCATTCCGTCTTTCGAAGACCTATTCAAGGGCTTTGGCGCCGACCTTCCCGGCTTTACGCGCATGGTCATTGACCTGTCCGTGTTCGTGCGAACCAAGGGCCTGTATATCGTAGCGGTCATCGGCGCCGCTGTCGGAACCTTTTTCTATTTCAAGAAGCGCTCCCGACCGTTCCGGCATTTCCTCGATCGCATGATGCTGAAAACGCCGATTATCGGCCCGATCCTGCAGAAAGCGTCGATCGCCCGTTACGCAAGGACGCTGTCAACGATGTTTGCTGCCGGCGTGCCGCTGGTCGAGGCACTGGAGTCAGTTGCTGGCGCGACCGGTAATATCGTCTACGAAGTCGGCGTGCTGGAAATGCGCGATGAGGTCGCAACCGGGCAGCGACTGCAGCAGGCCATGGAAAATACGGACCTGTTCCCCAACATGGTGATCCAGATGATCGCCGTCGGCGAGGAGTCCGGCTCGCTCGATCAGATGTCCGCGAAAGTTGCCGATTTCTACGAGGAAGATGTCGACAACGCGGTGGACAATCTTTCGAGCCTGCTGGAACCGGCGATCATGGGCATTCTGGGCGTGCTGGTCGGTGGCCTCGTGGTCGCCATGTACCTGCCGATCTTCAAGCTGGGAGCGGTTGTCTAGTCCACCCTCTTCGCCTGTTTGCATCGAAACGGCGTTCGGAGGACACTCCGGGCGCCGTTTTTGTTTCCGCTGCTCGCCGATCGACGGAGTTCCCGCATGCTTGAACTGTTTTCCCAGTCGCCATCGATTTTTGTCGCCGTGGTATTCGCGTTCGCCCTGATCATTGGCAGCTTCCTCAATGTCGTCATTTACCGCTTGCCGGTCATGATGGAGCGTGAATGGCGCGAGCAGTGTGAGGAACTCTGCAAGAGCCCCCCGGAACACGACATGCCCGAGGGCCGCTTCGACCTCGTCGTACCCAGATCCCGCTGCCCCTCCTGCGGCCACCCGGTCAAGGCCTGGCAAAATATCCCGGTGATCAGCTACCTGTTCCTGGCCGGCCGATGCGCGCACT
>JBFELT010000063.1:0-15171 GCA_041552015.1 Woeseiaceae bacterium | reverse complement strand
GTCTTGCCCGCGCCAATGTCGATCAAGGCCACGGAACCGTCGACACCCACCTTCCAGCCGCTGGACTTACGGAATTTCTCGAGCGATTCGCGCGTCATGAACGCGATGACGATGGACTTTGCCTGCGCGCCGAGCTGGAGTCCGATCGAGCCACTCGTGGTTCGGTAGTAAGCCACGGTCGAGCCGCCCACACGCAAGACGCCCTCGCCTGTTTCGGCGCCCACTCCGACGCCGACCTTGATCACGCGCGGAAACACGAGGTAGCCGGCCGCCTGGCTGAGAAAGACATCGGCACCGTTGATTTCCTTCCTGAATTGCTGCAGCGCGTCGTTGGACTCGCGGTCGATCTTGTCGGCGGATGCGGCCAGGACCGAGGTCGCGAAAAAAACCGTCAATAGCAAAGAGAGCGGGCGAAACAGCTGTTGGTACCTGGTCATTGGTTTTCATCCTTTACAAGGGGCAATCATGCGAACTGGCCCAGGTCAGGGCGGCAATAGTAACGCAAACTTTCCGGCAGAGCCTAGGTCGGCAAGGCTGAACGGCTAATGAATACTATCGGCGTGCGCCGTCATTGGACGCGGCTGACACGAAGGCCTCGAGCATGCGCCGCAGCGTGACCTGCAGGCGCGCCGCCTTTTCCTGATCGAAGGCCCGGGCAGGCTCGTCCATATAGCTGCGCTGCGCGATTTCCAGCTGCAGTGCGAATACGCGGTTCGACGGATCGCCGTAGTGACGGGTGATATAGCCGCCCTTGAAGCGAGCGTTCACCACTGTGCTGTACGCGCTCGCCGCGGCGGCGTCGGCCACCGCCGTTTCGATCGACGTCGGGCAGCTCGCGCCATCGTTGCTGCCAATATTGAGTTCGGGCAGTTCCCCGTCGAACAGGCGGGGCACGGCACTGGCGATGGAGTGTGCGTCCCAGAGCAGCGCAAAGCCGTGTTCGTTGCGCATCGCCGCGAGCGTTGCCTCTATGCGCTCGTGATACGGCCGCCAGTACACTGCGACGCGACGCGTTTTTTCCTCGTCGTCGACACCACCGTCAACGTAGATGGTTTCGCCCGCAAACGTCTGCTCAGGGCAGAGACCAGTGACGAGCTGACCGGGATACAGCGCCTCGTCGGCGGGCGAACGATTGAGATCGATGACGTAACGTGAATAATTCGCGACCTGCATCGACGCGCCAAGGTCACGGGCAAAATCGTAAAGCCTGGCGACATGCCAGTCGGTATCCGGCAGCGCCAGGCCGGCGGCCGTCATCCGTGCCCGGATGTCCTCGGGGACATGACGTCCGTCGTGCGGCACGCTGATCAGCAAAGGCAGCTCGCCGGTGAAGGTGCTGCAGACCTCCATCACCGGATAAGGCTCGGCAATATCGATTCGGCGTAGTGACAGTAGGCCCCGTCATCGACCATCGCCGCCACCCGACGAATGTCCGACGACAACGAGCGATCCTCGACGTAGCGCGGCGATATTTCCCGCAGCGCCGCGACGACGCTCTCGATAGGCGGCGAGCTCTTCTGCGGGTGGTGAAAATCGATTCCCTGTGCGGCCGCCAGCAGCTCGATCGCAATGATGTCGGCCACGTTGTCGAGCATCGTGTGCAGCCGTCGGGCGGCGAACGTCGCCATGCTGACATGGTCTTCCTGGTTGGCCGATGTCGGGATGCTATCGACGCTCGCCGGGTGCGCGTGCGACTTGTTTTCGCTGGCAAGCGCCGCAGCCGTGACCTGTGCCATCATGAAGCCGCTGTTCAGTCCGCCCTCGGCCACGAGAAACGGCGGCAACCCGCTGAGATGGGTATCGATCAGCAGGGCGATGCGGCGTTCCGACAGGGAGCCGATCTCGGCGATCGCCAGCGCGAGGTAGTCGGCGGCGAGCGCCACCGGCTCTGCGTGAAAATTGCCGCCGGACAGGACGCGCTTCGATTCGACGAAAATCAAGGGGTTGTCCGTTACGGCGTTTGCCTCGGTCTCGAGGACAGAGCAGACATGCCGCAGGACATCGAGGCAGGCACCAATCACCTGTGGCTGACATCGAACGGAATACGGATCCTGTACCCGCCCGCAGTCGAGGTGAGACGCGCGAATATCGCTGTCCTGCATGAGTTCTCGAAGCACGCCGGCGACCGCAATCTGTCCGCCGTGTCCGCGAACGCTCTGGATACGCTTGTCGAACGGCGTGTCGCTGCCCTTGATCGCATCGGCTGACATCGCGCCCGCGACCAGGGATGCGGCGAGCAGGTTTTCCGTCCGAAACACCGCCGCGAGCGCCAGCGCCGTCGATACCTGGGTACCGTTGAGCAAGGCCAGCCCCTCTTTGGGTGCCAGGCGCACCGCTTCGATACCCGCAGCCTTGAGCGCGATCGGGGCCGGCACGAGGTTGCCGTTTACGCGAACTTCGCCCACGCCGATCAGGGCGCCCGCCATGTGCGCCAGCGGCGCCAGGTCGCCAGACGCGCCGACTGAGCCGCGTGAGGGTATGCGCGGGTAGATGTTGTTGTTGATCAACGCGCAGAGCGTCTCCACGAGCTCCACCCGAACGCCCGAGAACCCCTCGGCGAGCGCCACGACTTTCATCAGCATGACCAGGCGCACGATCTCGTCGTCGAGATCTTCGCCAACACCTACCGCGTGCGAGCGCACCAGGTTCTCCTGCAGATGCGCGAGCTCGTCGTTGCTGATACGAACCTGGGCCATCTGGCCAAAGCCGGTATTGACACCGTAGACGGTATCGCCGTGCGCGACGACGTCGTCTATCAGCTCGTTGGCCTCGGCGATACGTCGTTTCGCATCCTGGCCGAGGGATACGGTCACATTGTCGTGCCACGCCTGGCGGAGTTTGGACAGCGTGATCATCTGGTTTTCGACGAGCAGGTTCATGCCTTCCTCCCGGCGTCCACCATGGGAAGATTGAGGCCGTTCTCCTTCGCGCACTGGATCGCGATCTCGTAACCGGCGTCGGCATGCCGCATCACACCGCTGGCGGGATCGTTCCACAGTACCCGCGCGATACGGCGATCGGCGTCGGCCGTGCCGTCGCAGACGATGACGAGGCCGGCGTGCTGGGAATAGCCCATGCCGACACCGCCACCGTGATGCAGCGACACCCAGGTGGCACCACTCGCGGTGCTCAGCAAGGCATTCAGGAGTGCCCAGTCGGAGACCGCATCGCTGCCGTCCAGCATGGCCTCTGTTTCCCTGTTCGGACTGGCAACCGAGCCGCTGTCAAGATGATCACGACCGATGACAACCGGTGCCTTGAGTTCACCGTTGCGTACCATTTCGTTGAAGGCGAGGCCGAGCCGGTCGCGTTGACCGAGTCCTACCCAGCAGATTCGCGCGGGCAGTCCCTGAAAGTGAATGCGTTCGCGAGCCGCGTCGAGCCAGTTGTGCAGGTGCGGGTCGTCGGGTATCAGCTCCTTGACCTTGGCATCGGTCTTGTAGATGTCTTCCGGGTCCCCCGACAGCGCGGCCCAGCGGAACGGGCCAATGCCCCGGCAAAACAGGGGGCGCACGTAGGCCGGTACGAAGCCGGGGAAATCGAAAGCATTCTTTACGCCTTCGTCGAACGCGACCTGACGAATGTTGTTGCCGTAGTCGAAAGTCGGCACGCCCTGCTTCTGAAAGTCGAGCATCGCACGTACGTGCACGGCCATCGATTTCGAAGCCGCAGCCACGACCGCGTCCGGATCTTTTTCCCGTTGCTCGTACCACCGCGCAACCGTCCAGCCGATCGGCAGGTAGCCGTTGGCCGGATCGTGGGCCGACGTCTGGTCTGTCACCGCATCGGGGCGAATACCTCGCTCGACCATCTGCGGCAGGACCTCGGCCGCGTTGCCGAGCAGTCCGACGGACACCGGCTTCCTGTCGCGAACGGATTGCTCGATGATCTTCATCGCCTCGTCGAGCGTCTCGGCCCGGGTATCGAGATAGCCCGTTTCCAGGCGCATATCGATGCGATCGGTCTGGCATTCCACGGCGAGCATCGACGCACCGGCCATGGTCGCGGCGAGCGGTTGCGCACCGCCCATGCCGCCAAGGCCTGCCGTCAGTATCCAGCGGCCGCCGAGATCGCCGCCATAGTGCTGCCTGCCCATCTCGACGAAGGTCTCGTAAGTGCCCTGCACGATTCCCTGGCTGCCGATGTAGATCCAGGACCCGGCGGTCATCTGGCCGAACATCATCAGGCCCTTCCTGTCCAGCTCGCGAAAATGCTCCCAGGTGGCCCACGCCGGCACCAGGTTCGAATTCGCAATCAGCACGCGTGGCGCATCCCTGTGGGTAGTGAACACGCCGACCGGCTTGCCCGATTGCACCAGCAAAGTCTCGTCGTCACCGAGCGCCTTCAACGCGCCGACGATCGCATCGAAACATTCCCAGTTGCGTGCCGCTTTACCGATGCCGCCGTATACAACGAGATCCTGTGGCCGCTCGGCGACTTCCGCGTCGAGGTTGTTCATCAACATCCTGAGCGGCGCCTCGGTAAGCCAGCTCCTGGCCTCGAGGGTCGTTCCCGTAGCCGCTTTGATTGTTCTTTTCATTGGCGCAACTCCTCCAGCTGCACGACATCCGCGGATGCCGATCGGGTGGTTCCTGGTGGTATGTAGTGTCCGGTTAACTCGTAGCGGCTACCCGGATGATGCAGGCGCGCAAAAGTCACAGGCCTGCCGTCAGACCATGTACGACGAATGACGACGAGACTGGCTTCATTGTCGTCGATCTTGAGATGCGCCCGGATTGCGCGATTCGGCAGGCTCGCTCGCACAACCTGCTCGGCCTCCTGCAGCGGCGCAATCGACGTAAGGTAGGCGCTGGGCGTTACGGCCTCGAAATTCTGCTCGAGGCAGTCCGGCGCGAAACTCGCGAGTACGTGACGATCCTCTACCTGGATCGGCAATTCGTTTTCGAAATGCACGAGCAACAGGTGAAAGATCTCGGTTCCCTGCACGACGTGCAGCGCCTGCGCGACTTCACCGCGCGCGCGCTGCAGCGACTGGCGAATTACCCGGCTGGAATGCGCGTGACCGCGCAAGCGGATCTCGTCCGCGATGTTGCGCACTTCAAGCAGGTGCGACTGTGAACGGAAATCGCTCACAAAGGTGCCGCGACCGGCGACACGCTCTACGTAGCCTTCGTTATCCAGCTCGCGCAACGCCCGGTTTGCCGTCATGCGGGACACCTGCATCGACTCCACCAGTTCGTTTTCCGAGGGCACACGATCCGTGGGCTGAAGCTCGCCGGAAGAAATGCGCTCGATGATAAGGTCCTTGAGCTGCTGATATCGCGGCTTCGCGGCGTTCATCGCATGTCTCCCAGCCGTCCGATCGTCTCGGCGTAGGCCGCTCTCGCCTGGCCCCGATCGACATGGCTGCCGTCCGAGACCCGCCATGCGCCGTTCACCATGACTCGCTCCACCGGCAGCGGATATCCGGAGAACACAAGCGCGTCGAGCCGCGATTCATCATCGTGTCCCGCAAGCATCGGGTCGTCGTCGCTCAAGACAACGAAGTCGGCAGGCGCGGTCGCCTTCAATCCGGCCATCGCGCAGCCGCTCGCACGCACACCGCCCTCGAGGGCGCGCGAAAACAGCTCGCGCCCGACATGCGAGTCACGCAGCGAGACGACATTGCGGGATCGCGTCGCCAGGCGTTGACCGTATTCCAGCCAGCGCAACTCCTCGAAAGGATTGATGGAGATGTGACTGTCCGATCCGATCGCGATATGCCCTCCGGCCTGCAGGAATTCGTGCAGGGGAAACAGTCCGTCGCCCAGATTGGCCTCGGTGCTGGGACACAGCGCCACGACCGCGCCTGTCCTGGCGAGCTCGGCCGTTTCATCGAAATCCATGTGCGTGGCATGCACCAGGCACCAGCCCTCGTCAACGGCGAAGTTCTCGAGTAACCAGCGGACCGGACGACGGCCATAGGCTGACATGCACTGGTCGACCTCGCGCTGCTGTTCCGCGATGTGCAGGTGCATCGGGACCTTGCTTTCGCCCGCGACTCGCACGATCTCGGTCAGCGAATCATGGCTCACGGCTCGCAGGCTGTGGGCGCCGATGCCCGTCGTTATCAGCTCGTCCCGATTCGCTGCCGCCCGGCCGTGGTGCGCCAGGAATTCGTCCAGCGCCATTGCGAAGTTACGCTGGCTGGCGGACGGCTCGGCCTGATCGAATCCGGCGCGTTCGTAGAGCACGGGCACGTAGGTAAGACGAATACCGCTGTCCTTCGCCGCCGCGACGATTGCCTGCATCATGGCATCCTGTCGGTCCGGATCGGCAGGGTCCCGATGCAGATAATGAAACTCCGCGACCGATGTGTATCCGCTGGCAAGCATTTCGCAGTAAACCTGGCGGGCGATTGCCGCCAGTGCCGGCGCGTCTACGCGCCCGGCCAGTTCGTACATGCGCTCGCGCCAGGTCCAGAAACTGTCATGCCCGGCCGGCGATCGTTGCTCCGTGTGTCCGGCAAGTGCGCGCTGAAATGCATGACTGTGCGCGTTGCACAGACCGGGAATGACAAAGCCCAGCTGCGAATCGTCATTCCGAAGTTTCGCCGATGGCTCGACGCGCTCGATACGACCGTCTTTGATCGTAAGACGAACGTCGTCTTTCCAGCCGTCAGGCAACAGCGCTTTCCTGGCGAACAGGCGCATCATCAGGGCCCCTTGAAGTTGTATATACAGGCTAGTACATGGTAATTTCGATTGCAATTTCCCGGAGACGATTATGGCCCGTTGGGACCTGCTGCTGACGGATGCGCGCATTGCGACGCTCGCCCCCGGCATGCCGAAATACGGCGAGATTGGCGAGGCCGGCGATGCTGCGCTGGCCGTTTCGAACGGTTGCATCGCCTGGCTCGGGCCGCAGGCAGACCTGCCGGCCCACGACGCCAAAACAAGCCGCTCTCTCGATGGCCGCTGGCTCACGCCGGCCCTCATCGACTGTCATACTCACCTGGTCTTCGGCGGTGATCGGTCCGATGAATTCGAACGACGGCTTGAAGGCGCCAGTTACGAGGAAATCGCCAGGTCCGGCGGCGGAATCCTGTCGACCGTTCGTGCAACGCGCGACGCAAGCGCCGACGAGCTTTTCGATTCTGCACTGCCGCGCGTGCAGGCCCTGATCGCCGAAGGCGTAGCGACCCTCGAGATCAAGTCCGGCTACGGACTGGATGTGGAAAACGAACTGAAGATGCTCGAAGTCGCGAGCCGACTCGGCGAATCCGCCGGTATCAGCGTGCGCAAGACCTTGCTCGCCGCGCATACCGTACCGCCTGAATTCAGCAAGAATGCCGATGGCTACATCGACCTGATTTGCGAAGAGTTGTTGCCGGCCGTGGTGGAACGCGGACTTGCCGATGCGGTGGACGCCTACTGCGAGTCGATTGCGTTCAGTGCGCCACAGATCGCGAGGCTGTTTCGCAAGGTGCGCGAACTGCGCTTGCCGCTAAAGCTGCATGCCGATCAACTCAGCGACGGCGGCGGCGCCGAACTCGCCGCCCATTTCGGCGCGCTTTCCGCCGACCACCTCGAATACACCTCCCTGTCCGGCGTCAAGGCCATGGCAGAAGCCGGTGCCGTCGCGGTGCTGCTGCCGGGGGCCTACCTCACGCTCGGGGAGTCGCAGCAACCACCTGTCGCGGCACTGCGGGAACACGCCGTGCCGATTGCCATTGCGAGTGACTGCAACCCGGGCACCTCCCCCATTTGTTCGCTGCGAACCGCGATGATGCTCGCGAGCCGGCTGTTTCGCCTGACTCCGCTCGAGTGCCTGGCGGGAACGACGCGGGAGGCGGCTCGTGCGCTGGGGTTGTCGAACGATCGCGGCACGCTGGAGGTGGGCAAACGAGCCGACATCGCGGTCTGGGACATCGCGCATCCCCGTGAACTGACGTACTGGACCGGCACACCCCAACTCAGCGAGCTTTTGCTGGCGGATTGATTCCGGCGCGGGCAAACTACACGCCCTTGAATGCCCACCTCGCCCAATCCCGCAGCTTCGTCCTGACGCTCGGCATGCTGACCGCAATGGCGGCGCTGACCGTCGATATGAGCTTGCCCGCCATCCCGAGCATGGTCGATGCACTGCATTCGACCCTGTCGCGCGGCCAGCAGATCGTCGGTATTTTCATGTTCGGCATGGCCGTCGGTCAGATCCCGGCCGGCCTGTTCTCCGATCGTATCGGCCGGCTGCCGACCCTGTACGCCGGTATGACCCTGTTTGCCGTCGCTGCAACGGTTGCCTCGGCATCGACCGATATGGGGTGGCTGCTGGTGGCGCGCTTCATGCAGGGCATCGGTGCCGCGTCTGCGGTGGTCCTGTCGAGGGCAATCGTCCGGGATATCGCCTCGGGGCGCGAGGCCGCGCGGCTGATGTCGCTGATGACGATGATATTTACCGCCGCACCGGTCATCGCGCCGACATTTGGAGCGCTGCTGGTGGCGCAATGGGGGTGGCGCGCACCGTTTTTCGCGATTGCTGCCTCGGCCTATCTGATGATCTTCGCCATCCGCAAGAACCTCGTCGAGACACACAGGCCCGTCGTCAGCCAGCACCCGGTGCGACAGCTGGCATCGAGTTTCGGCGAGTTTTTCTCGCACCGCCAGAGCGTGTTTGGCCTCCTGCTGTTATTGCTGCCACCGGCCGGATTCATGTCGGTGATTGCCGTGTCGGCCGCTCTCACCGTTGAGATCTACGGCTATTCCGTGGAGGCATACGGGCTGATTTTCGCCTGCGCCGGCCTATCTATTCTCGCGGGATCGCTGCTCAATCGTGCCCTGGTGATGCACTTCGATCAGCTGCAACTGGTTGCGCTGGGTATCGCGTTGATGTTTGCGTCCACCGCGCAGCTGGCCATCATTGCATGGCTCGGCGATGCGCCATTCTGGTGGCTCTGGTCCTCGGTCTGCCTGTACATGTTCACGATCGCGATCCTGATGGCGAACACGATGGTCATCGCGCTGGATCCGTTGCCGAGGATCGCGGGAGTAGCCTCTTCCATCGTAGGCACGCTGCAAAACCTGGCCGGAGCCGGCGGTGCGCTGCTTGGCGCACTGATCTACGACGGTTCCGTGCGCAACGCCGTTATCATCATCGCAACGGTCGGCCTGCTGACGACACTGATCTTTCTCTTGCGGCCGCTGATCGCGCCGGACCCATGGGTGCATCATCCCGACGAACTGGCGCGTGACTGAAGAAGACGCAGGACGTCACCGACAAGCGGCCGGAAGATGGTATGCCTCGATCGCACCGCCACTCGCGCAGATCCAGCTCACGCTGCCGCCGGCGCCAGTGCCTGTCAGCGTAACGGTCTGGCCGCTGATGGCGGCATGGGCGCGGTTGCCATACTGGATCTGAACGACGTTGCCGTTGACCGTAACCTGAGCCGTGAAATCGCCCGTGATCTCAGCCGCATCGGCCAGCCCGGCTTGCGTGTTGTCCAGAGGCCAGTCGCCCGTGTTCATGAAGTAGTCGCTGACGGCGACCTTGGCGCTGCTCGACAGATTGATACCTTCCGATACCTGTGTGCGAATCGCGTAGCGCTGATACATCGGAATCGCAATCGCGGCGAGGATGCCGATGATCGCGACGACGATCATGAGTTCGATCAGCGTAAAGCCGGATTGATGCCGGGTCACTCGACTTCCTTTTGGCGCCGCGAGCCACGTTCTGGCCTCTGGCGTGATCTCAGCCTCGGGCTGAGAGTACCTTTAAGAACAGTCGATACCGTAACCGAATTGCAACAGTCCCGCGTCCCACTCGGTCGCAGGAGAAACCGTGAACTGTGTCGTCGCTTATGTGAAACGCGCTATTGAGGACTGCAACCGGGGCCACGGCGAGAGTGACCCAGGAATGCCTGTGGCCCGGGAAATCGGGCGATTGCCGCACTACCGGGTGGATGCCTCGATTCAACCCGTAAGCCCGACAAGCCGCCCGGGTGATTTACCTGCGAGCTGTCTTTTTTCTGGCCGTGCGCTTCTTGCTCGTCTTCCTGGCCGTCTTCCTTCTCGCTACTTTTTTCCTGGCGACCTTTTTCCTGGCCGGCCTTTTCTTCGCGGTCTTCTTCTTGGCTACTTTCTTCTTGGCAACCTTTTTCTTTGTCGCTTTCTTCTTGGCGACCTTTTTCTTGGCGGGTTTCTTCTTGGCGGCTTTCTTCTTCGCGACTTTTTTCTTCGCCTTCTTCCTGGCCGCGGGCTTGCCGGACAGCTGCCGCCGCACCTTCGCCAATGCCTTGTCGATATGCAGCGCATGGGACAAATGATCGCGTGCACTGGCAAGATCATCCATTACCGGAGCAAGGTCCTTTCGCAACTGCGCCGCATCGTCCTTGGCACCATTGAGCATCTTTTCCAGGCCACGTATTTGCTTCTTGAGCTCGCGTTTCGCCTTGGCCGCCGTTGTGCTGGCGAGGCGCTCTGTCTTTTTCTGCAGCTGTGTCCGGGTGCGTTTGGCACGAGCATTGGCACGATTGATCTCCGCGCGAAGCTTTTTGCGCCGCCGGTCCAGCTCCCGCGTCGCGCGCTTTGCGGTCGACAGGAATTCCTTCTTGGTATTCTGCAGGGTCTTTTCCAGTTCGCTCAGTTCTTTGCTCATGGTCTTATCTCCAACTTGGGCCTGTTAACAGCTCATCTCCGTGGTCCCACAATAGCAGGGATTGAGCCGCAACTGCATTTCGTAAAACGCTATGTGAGAACCTTCAGGGTAGCCTCACCAGGACCTCCGACAATGGCTTTCGGGTCTGCGCAGGCGTGAGCTTCGGATAGCCGAACCAGACAAGCCCGACGACGAATGCGTCGGAAGCGTCAACGCCGACAATATCGAGAAACTTCGCATCACGCGTGATGTCACCCGTTGTCCACTTGGAACCAACGCCCGCCTTCCACAGGTAAAGCATGAAATTCTGTATGGCGGCGCAACATGCCGCATAGTCTTCCTTCTGCCGCAATTCGTCATCGCTGCGTTTGCAGGTCACGATCAGCCAACCCGGCTTTTCGGACCAGCTCTCGCGCTTGTGCAGCGCGAGCTCCGCTCCCTTCTTCGCCGTGACGATGCGCTCGCAAAGATCCAGGATCCTTTGCACCGTCTGCTTGCCCGGAAGCAGGAAGCGCCAGGGCTCGGTAACATGATGGTTTGGCGCCCAGGTGGCTGCCTCCAGCGCATCGCGAACGAGCTCGTCGGGCACAGGGGTATGCAGATACAGATTGACGCTGCGCCGGCCTCGCAGGGCCTCGCCGAATTCCCGCAGATCCTGCGTTTCGTAGCTGGGTGCCTTCTTCTTCATCAGGCCCGCTCGATAATCATCGCGATGCCCTGGCCGACCCCGATACACATGGTGCAAAGTGCCCATCGACCGCCGCTTCGCCGCAGCTCGTAGGCCGCCGTGGTTACGAGGCGTGCACCCGACATGCCCAGCGGATGCCCCAGCGCGATTGCGCCACCGTTTGGATTCACATGTGCCGCGTCATCGGCAACGCCGAGCTGTCGAAGGCTCGCGAGCCCCTGCGCCGCGAACGCCTCGTTCAGCTCGATGAGATCCATCTGGTCGATCGTCAGGCCGCACTGCTCCAGCACCTTCTGCGATGCAGGCGCGGGACCGATACCCATGATGCGGGGCTCCATGCCTGCGACGGCCCAAGCCACGATACGGGCCAGCGGCTCGAGACCATGCGTCCCGGCAGCCGCTTCATTTGCGATCAGCATCGCGCAGGCCCCGTCGTTGATACCGGACGCATTACCCGCGGTAATCGTGCCGCCTTCGCGCACGATAGGCCTCAATTTGCCGAGACCCTCGATAGTGGACCCGTGCCGCGGATGCTCGTCTTTCTCGACGACGCCTGTTTCGCCACGCTTTTGCGGAACCGCAACCGGGATGATCTCATCGGCGAATTTTCCCGCCTTTTCCGCGGCCTCCGCACGATGCTGGCTGCGCAGCGCGAACAGGTCCTGATCGTCTCGAGAAACGAGAAATCCGTCGGCGACGTTCTCGGCCGTCTCGGCCATGGAGTCGATACCGTACTGCGCCTCAAACGCCTTGTTCACGAACCGCCAGCCGAGCGTCGTGTCATACAGCTCGGTATTCCTGCCGAACGCGACCGTCTGCTTGGGCATCACCAGAGGCGCCCGGGACATCGACTCGACACCGCCGGCAATGCCCAGTTGAATAGCGCCAAGGCGTACGCTGTCCGCGATATTGCCGATGGCGTTCATGCCGGATCCGCACAGGCGATTGACGGTGACCGCCGGCACCGTCACCGGAAATCCGGCAAGCAGTACGGCCATCCGCGCGACGTTGCGATTGTCCTCGCCCGCCTGGTTTGCGCAACCGTACGCAAGGTCCTCGATCGCGACGGGATTTAGCCTGTCATTGCGCTCCAGCAACGCCCTGAGCGGCAGCGCGGCGAGATCGTCGCTGCGGATTCCAGACAGACAGCCGCCATAGCGCCCGATGGGCGTTCGCACCGCGTCGCAGATGAACGCCGCGTTTGTCACCTGGACTTGAGTCCCACGGTCATCCGGCGCAGTACGTCGTTCCTCGCCAGGAAATGATTGTAGATCGCACCAAGGATATGAATGCCGATCAGTATGGCGACGATCTTCCAGGAGAATTCGTGCACCTCTTCCCAGAATTCGTGATTGTCGCGGTTCTCGGCGACAGGCAGCGGAATCGAAAACAAGCCGAAAAACGGCAGCGCGTTGCCGCCCGTTGCAACCGTCATGGCGCCCGAAATCAGCTGAACGAACACGGCAACATACAGACCCCAATGCACGAGCGTAGCCGACAGCCGTTGCCAGGCCGCCATTCCCGCCGGGTGCAGAGGAATCTCGTTCATGAACCGCCAGATGATGCGCATTGTCATCAGCCCGAAAACCGCCAGTGCAATCGAGCCGTGAATGAAGCGTATTTCCGTTTTTTCGGGACCGCGCTCGAGGTCCGACTGCTCGAGACCGAGATAAATCAGCATGAATATCCCGATGGCGACCAACCAGTGCAAGGCCTTCGCCAGCGAGCCGTATTCGAGCGATGTGTTACGCAGCCCCATGATCCTCTCCTTTTCGTCCATTCGTGCTGGCCGCCCCGATCCGGTCGAGGCGTTGTTGATAGTTGCGACCCAGCCAGACACCGACGGCTCCCCAGGCCACGGCAATGCCGCCGATGACCACCGCGATGCCGGCAAGACCAAGCCCGAGTTTTTCCGCTACGAGCGTGAACAGCCACGCCGTCAGGACATCACCACCGCGATACAGCACGACATCGATGACCGGCTTGGCCTTGAAGCGCGTCTCGCGATCCAGCACGGTGAACAGCATTTCGCGGCTGGGCCGCGTGATGGCGTAGTTACCGGCTCGCCGTCCGATATGAAAAATCGCCAGTACGATCAGCACCGGCGCGGCGATAAGCGCGAGGATCCCCACGGCGATCAGCGCGGGCACCAGTGCCAGGGCTGTGTGCATGCCCAGCTTGATAACGATGCGACTCGTTATCAGCGCCGCGGTGATCAACGTCAGTACGTTGGTCGCGATCTCGATCCACGACCAGATTTTCGCCCTGAACTCCAGCGAATATTCGCGGGTAAGGTCCTGCAACTCGAAGTACACGAAGGTGTTGATCGTTACGTAAAAAAGGATAAACGCGCAGATACCTAGCAGGTAACGGTCGCTGAAGAGCAGCGAAAAGCCGGAGAACGGGTTCCTGCCGAGCGCAAGCTGTGAGCTAAGGTCGGCCTGCAGCTCCTGGTTCCCCAGCTGAGTGACTTTTAGCCGTCGCAATAGCGGGATCACGACGATTGGCACCGTCAGCAGCGCGGCCGACAGCAGCAGCAGACCGTTTGCTCCCAGCTCGTCGACGAGTGAGGCGGTCAACAGTGGGCCGATAATTGCGCCGGTCGTCGTACCGGCCGCTATCACACCGAATAGCCGACGGGCCTGGGACTTGTCGAAGATGTCGGTCATGAAACTCCAGAAGACCGACAAATTGAACAGGCTGAATACGCTGACCCAAACATAAAAACCTTTGCTGGCCAGGACTGGATCCGAAGCCTGGGTCCTGATGACGTAGAGCGCGATGAACGTCAGCGCAAAAAAAGCGTAGATACCGGGCACCATGATCCGAAACCGGATATAGGTCAGCGCCACGCCGTAGAGGGCGACTGCGACCAGGCTCAAGCCGAAGTTGACCGTCCAGGTGATACTCAGCCCGATGTTCCCCCAATCGGCGGCCAGCGCATCGCGCACCGGCTTGAGGATGGAGTAAGACGTCATCAGGGCCAGTACGAGCCCGAAAGACAGCAGCACGGCCGTGACTTCGTGTGACTCGATCTTGGTCGCGGCAGTGACGATGCGCCGCAGGGCGTTGCCCTCGCCCGGCCCGGCCATCAGTCCCGCCCGGGTTCGGAGCCGGCTTCGAGTTGCAGACCCGAGCAGGCGCGAATCGTTATTAGCATGGGTATCTCCGTGCCCTTTCCGTGAGCACGAAGCCTACCATTAGGGAGCGCAGCTCTGCACGAGGGCCGCAGCCTACCTGGTCTCGCTGATCCCGCGTGCCACGGCGATCAGCTCGTCGGCCGACAGCCGGATCTTGTAGTCGGGATTGGCGTAGGCGTATTCGATCAGCCCTTCGCGATTGACCGCAAAGACGGCCGGCACCGGCAACACCCCGTGACGCGCCATCGAGGAGCGCTCTATATCGTCACCGCGCTCGCCACGCCGCCGAATCGTCTTGTCGGAGGCCCTGAACGCGATGCCCAGCGCGATCGCCGCCTGCGCGTTCGCGTCCGACAGGATCGTATACGGCAATCCCTCGATATCGTCCTGTGTTTCGCGACCGAGGCTGGCGAACAACAGTTCCGGGCGGTCGCCGCTCAGGAACAGGACGTCGACCCCCATGTCGCTGATCGTGGGAATCGCGTGACGCAGCTCGGACAGGTGCATGTTGCAGTAGGGGCACCAGCCGCCGCGAAAAGTGATCAGAATGACGGGCCGCTCGAGGTTTCTCGGATCGAAATCGAAGCGCTGCTTATTGACGGTCGTCACCGTGAAGCGCGGCGCGGGCTCGCCCGACTTGAGCGGCTGAATCTCGGCCGCCGTCGCCGCGACAGGGACGTCCGCGTGACCGTATCGAAGCGACGTGCTGATGCCAAGGCTGGCAAACAGGGCAATTGCCAGCACGCCGGG
>JBFELT010000062.1:0-15253 GCA_041552015.1 Woeseiaceae bacterium | reverse complement strand
TACAAGAGCCGCAACGCGGAGCGCAATGCTGTGCCTGTGACCCGCAGGGCGCGTCAGAGAAGGGCTTTGGCTTTGTTGCGCGCTTTGCGAAGGGTCCCGCCCTGCGCGGCAGCGCACGTCGCGCCCAAGCCTTTCCCTGACACGCTGAGCCCCCAAATACTCTTTCAACAGGCTGCTAGTTGTATCCGGTCTAGTGTCGCGCGCGTTCGATCGAGGACCAGTCTGCTCCGGGCTCGAATGAAACGTCGTTGGTCAGCACGTATTCGCCTTTGCCATTGCTGAAAACCCGTTCGTAGCTTGCCGGCAAAGTGACGTTGGCGTTCGTCGCGGGGTCGGCGTAGTCCTGCTGATCATGAATGTAGTTGACGAAGCCGCGCTGACCACGGTCTTGTGACGCGTTTCGCTCGTTGTAGCTGTTCATGATGCCGGCATTGACCTGCTGATGAGCGTTGTAGCTTGCCTGCGATATCTGTCGGTAGGTTTCTATGGTCTTCATGGCTACTTCGTGATTGCCGCGTGAAATCCTGGTCTGCAATTCGACAATCTGCCGTGTGTATTCGGGGGTTTCGCGAAGCGAATTGACGATTGCCAGCAAGACCGGCATCTGCGCATCGAGCGTGCCTTCCGGCGCCCGCAAGGAGACGGCGTCTCTCAGATCCCAGCCGACGTGGGAATCCGCACCTCCCCACGCGCTCGCAACCTGGCCGACGTAAGCAATGTGATTGAAAGCATCGAGTTGTTGCCAGCGTTTGCCACCGACGCTGTAGGAGGATTGGACCGACCAGGCGTTTTGCTCGGCGCGAATGGAAAAATCCGCGGCCTGTTGACTCGCCATGAACTGCGTCATCGGTGCATACAGCCTGCGAAGTCTTTCGGTCAGGACCGGGTCCGTTCGCACCTCACCAACCCGAATGTCCCGGGCGTCGGGATACGCTGCGCGTATCGAGTCCTGCTCGACCCAGCGTGCCCATTCCGAGCTGCTACCAGGCATGGGCATATTGATCAGGCCGCTGGCCTCGTTGAGCGAACCGGGTTGGGCCGGCTGAACGGCGGCAATACGTTGATAAATTGCCGAGAAATTCGGCTTGAAGCGGACGCTGCTGCCATCCGGGCCGGTCGCGGTGATGAGCCGGCTCGGCATCCAGCTGTAGGCCTGCACAGGCGGCTGCCAGGCCCCGCCTTCAACCTTCCATCCCCTGGGCGCGAGCAGGGTGTGGGTGCCGCCCAGCTTGTGCAGGACCAGCTCGACCGTCTTCGGGCTCGCGCTGTTCAGAGGCAGCTTCGGCCCCGGCGACGGCGCCTCGCGCGGGGCCCCTGACTGATTGCCGGTGTTGTCGTCGACCCGGGGCGCGGGCTGTTGCCGGGCGGACCCGTAGCTATCGTCGTAACCCCGCTCCTGCGTTCCACCGTCATCGTTTTCCTGGAAGGTCAGCCGGTATCGGCGCCCGTCGAACTCGGCGATCGTGACCGCTTCGTCCTGATCCCAGGCGCGAAACGGCTGCGGTCCGGACGGCGTCTGAATTTGTCCGACACTCAGGTTCCCGTACTCGCCCAACTGCATTTCGACGTCGAACCTCATCGGCGCCGCGTTGCCCAGCGTTGCGGTGCCGCTGGCATAGGTTCCCGTGTCATCGACCCGGTCGATGCTGACACGCATGCCGTCACCGGCATAGACAATCGGCAGGCCGTCATCCATTGCGGAGCCATAGCCGTCGTTCGCATAGTCGTCGCTGCGGCCGTAGGCATCATTGTACTGGCCGTAGGCATCCTGGCCGGGATATGGCCGATCGTCGTAGCCGTCGTCGGCCTCGTAGCCGCCAACGTCGATGTCGGCCTGTGCAAGACAGAGTGAAGGGAGGGAAAGCAGAAGAAGCGGCGCAAGCCAACGGGGTGTGAACTTGCTGCGATTGACATTCATTAGTCGACCCCCTGTTCCGAAATTGCCTGTTACAGGAATAGTGCCTCCCATTCCAGGCGCCTGTCACGAGGTTTTGTGCGGAAGTTCGCCCGGAGCAATGCGGATATGGATCGATACATCCAGGCACGGTCGACCAGAGACTCGAAACCGGGGTAATCCGGGTCTACAACTTGTTATTTCAGTGCCAGGCGCGTCAGAATGAACAAACGCTGTACCTCGGGGTGAGTTTCTCTCGTACGGGGCATTTCAGGGCTTTCATGCCGTAGCGCGGCGACAGGGGCGTGTTTTATGGAATCGGATAATTCCCCGTCGGGGTCTTACCTCGACGCGGTCTGGGATCGCATTCAGGCCGGCGCCGACTATTTTCCGAGCCTCCTGGGCGCAATCCTGCTGCTGCTGCTCGGCTGGATCGTGGCCCGGCTCGCAAGGCACTGGATAAAGGGGCTCGCGAGAGCCTCGAACAGTTTCCTCGAGCGCTCGTTCCCCAGCGGCATACTTGCCCAAGCGCGCATTTCGGACTTGGCGGGCGCTGTGCTGGGCGAGGTCGTCTTCTGGATAGTTCTCCTGATCAGCGTAACGATTGCCGCCGGTATCGCAGGACTGAGCGCGATTGCCGAGTGGCTGGACAGGATAACGGCGCATCTTCCGAACCTCGTCGCCGGCGTCACCATCATCGTCATCGGCTACTTCCTGAGCGTTTACGTTCGTGAACAGGTGGCGCCGAGAGAAGGATCAGGCGCGCGCACGCAAAACAGACTGATCGGGCGGCTCGTCCAGGGTCTCGTCGTTTCCACCGCGTTGATCGTCGGACTGGACCAGGTCGGTATCGACGTCGCGCTGCTCGTGGCGCTGTTCGTCGTGACTGTTGGCGCGATGCTGGGCGGCCTGGCGGCGGCCTTTGCGCTGGGCGCGCGCCGTCATGTCAGTAACCTCGTCGGCGCACGTTCGGCGCGCCGACACCTGAGTGCCGGGGGAAGAGTCCGCATCGATGACATCGAAGGCGAAGTGCTCGAGATCACGTCAACGCAGGTCGCACTTACGACCGAACAGGGCAAGGTGCTTCTGCCGGGTCGATTCCTCGATGAGAAGACCATCACCATCATAGCGGCTGACACCGATAAGGACGCAGGCAATGGCTGATACGCTGGAGCTGACCATCGCCTTTATCCGCAAGCGCCCGGAATCGGCCGGACGTGTGTTGGCTTCGATGCGGCCCGCGGTTGCTGCGGCGTTCCTGCAATCGATTCCGACACGGTTCGCGATTGAGGCGATCGCACAAATGAATCCGCGGCCCGCATCCATGCTCGTGGAGCAGATGGACGTCATCGCGGCAGCCGCGCTGATTCGTGACCTGGGATTTGCGCAAGCCTCGACGATCCTGCGCCGCATCGACGCATCGGCTCGAGACAAGCTCCTCGAGGAATTACCACGCCGGCTGCGGCACGATTTCGAGATGTCTCTCGCGTTTCCAGGCAACACCGTGGGCGCGCACATGACGACGGCGATTGCGACCCTTTCCGAAAACGACAAGACATCCGATGCGCTGGAGCTCGTCAAGCAGATGGAGCGCGACGACGCCGACGTCATATTCGTGGTCGACGAAAACCACAGGCTCGTCGGTGCGGCAAACGTCACGACACTGCTTCGGCGCCCTCCGTCGACACCGCTTGCCGATCAGCTCGACACGTCGTGTGTAGCGTTGTCCGCCTACGCGCGGCTGGATACCGTCGCGGCTCTCGATGCGTGGCAGGATTACAATCAACTCCCGGTCGTTTCTCGTCGGGGCGAAGTCATTGGCACTCTCTCCCGGAAAATGCTGGCGCGTTCTCATCTGCTCGAGCATTCGGATGAGGCCGCCACCGAGCCCTCCCTGACCGAATCGCTGGTCGGCGCGTTGTTTATGAGCACCGTTGGCCTGATCGACATGCTGGCGCCCTTTTCTGCGGGCCCGGCCAAACTCGGAGAACTTGATGAGCGTTGACCTGGTGCGCGTCGCGGACGCCATGAATCGGGAGTTTTTCACCGAGTATCCGCTCGATGCGGCGCGCGAGATCGAATCGATCAGCATCAGCAGCGCGGCGGAAGCTACGGCCCGGCAACCGGCGAAGGTGCTTTCGCCGGTCTGGCGGCGATTGCTGCCGGACCGGGCTGCGTCCCTGATGCAGGAATTACCGGACACGCTCGCGAACCAGTTGCTCGAGGAACTGCCCCCGCCCCAGGCCGTGCGCATACTCGGCTGCCTGTCTGAAGATGAGCGACAGCAGCGTATAGAAAGACTCGAACCGACGATACGTGAAGACATCGAGCACATGATGTCTTACCCGCCGAACACGGCGGGCCGGCTGATGGATGTCAGCGTCTCGACGTACCGGCACACGATGACGGTCGAACAGGTATTGAAACAACTGCGCAAGCAGAAGATGAAGACCGCACGCAGCCTGTTTCTCGTCGACGGCGAACACCGGCTAACGGGCAAGGTGGCATTGCAGCAACTGGCGCTGGCATTCCCGCACACCACGCTCGGCGAGCTGCAGGAGCCCTTGAGCGTCGCTCTACGCCCGGTAGATCCACTCGAGGAGATTACGATGGCGTTCGAAACGCACAAGGTCCTCGATATTCCCATTGTCGATCTCGACGGCGTATTTCTCGGTGCCATCACGCATGATCGCCTTGCCAAGACCGTACAACAGAAAGCGTCTGTCGACATCCAGACGATGGTGGGCGCGAGCAAAGACGAACGTGCCTTGTCCAGCCCGTTTTTTACGGTGCAAAAGCGTATGCCGTGGCTGCAGGTCAATCTGCTGACGGCCTTTCTGGCGGCGGCCGTAGTCGGCATTTTCGAAAGCACTATCGCCCAGGTAACGGCGCTGGCCGTTCTGCTGCCGGTCGTCGCGGGGCAGTCGGGAAATGCCGGCGCGCAGGCGCTCGCCGTGACCATGCGAGGTCTTGCCTTGCGCGAGATCACCGTCAGGCACTGGCTACGCGTGATGCGCAAAGAGGTGTTCGCGGGTTTCATGAACGGCGTGGCGATTGCGATTACCTGCGGGCTGGGCGTGTATTTCTGGAGTGGCTCTGTCGCGCTGGTCGGTGTCATTGCCGCGTCGATGGTCCTGGCGATGGTCGCGGCCGGGTTTGCCGGAGCGATTATTCCCATCATGCTGACGCGCCTGGGTCAGGATCCCGCCACTTCGTCGTCCATCCTGCTCACAACGGTTACCGACGTCGCGGGCTTCTTCTCGTTTCTCGGCATTGCAACGATATTCATGCGCTTTCTCTGAGCGCCCCAAGCGCCCCAAGCGCCGCGATCGGTGCTTCGGAAGGTACGGTTAGACCCCACTGAGCCAGGGACCAGTACTTCGAAAAAAGTGCGGTTCGATCCCGCTGATCCAGCCGGTCCCTGATGTTGTAACAATCGTTAACAGTGTTTCTATTGAGCGTTCCATCGCCGACCGGTACGGTATTTCCACTAAACAGAATAAACGCCAACTATCGAAACGGGCGGTACGTCTGCTGCTGTCGCCAGAGCCGGAGTCAGGGTCCAATGTCAATAGAATCCCAACGAGAAAGTGCTACAACGCGCACCAAGTCGGAACGTCGCTACTGGCGCCGCAGCCATTCCCCGAAGCCATGGTGGCCATGGGGTTTCATACCGGTAGCGGGGCTCGCCCTGCTGTTTCTCTTTGGTGCACTATTCACTGCACCGCATATCGAGGCTGAAGTCCGTGAACAGGTTGCCGGTCGCTTCGATAGTGCGGGCGTCAAAGTGAGCGATATCGCAAGCGACGGGCAGGGCGTCAGTTTGCATGCAACAGCGCTGCCCAAGGAGAGGATCTACTTGCAGGCGCTCGCCGAATCGACGCAGTGTGATACCTGGGCGGGAAAAATGACCTGCCCGACTTCGGTGGCTGTCATCGTCGATCCGAACGAGCCTGCACCGACCTTGCCCGTTCAGAGGCCGCACCCGTTTAGCGTTTCGAAATTCGAAGACACCGTCACGCTCACCGGCGAGGTTCCAGACCTCGAGGAACACGATCGTATTCTCGGTGTTGCCGGCCGGCACTTCGATATTGTCCGGGATGAGCTCACCGTTTCCAACGAAGCGGCTGGCGAAAGCGACGCCCGCGCCGCCGATGTGACACTTGCGCTCGCCAGCAATCTGACGTCCGGCGAGGCCACCTGGTCCGGCAAGGCGCTTAGCGTTAGCGGGATCGCGAGCGCCAATCTGCTTGCGGCAACGCGAAAGCAATTCGACGCGTTCGAAAGCGGCTCGGCTTCCGGCGAATTCGACGTGCGCGTTGTGAACACGGCCCAGGAATGCAACAACAAATTCGACGAAATTCTGAGCAACGCCAGTGTTCGCTTCCAGACAAGTAGCGCGACGATCGACGCGGGCAATGAAGGCCTGCTCGCGCGCCTGGCCGACCTTGCACAGAGCTGTCCTGGCCGTCTTGTGGTCGAGGGCCATACCGACAGTCGTGGCGACGCCGAGATGAACAAGGCGCTGAGTCTTGCGAGAGCCTCCGCGGTACGTGACGCACTGACAAGGCTCGGTGTCGACGCCGGCCGTGTGGAGGTGATGGGCCTTGGTGCAACGCAACCGATCGCCGACAACACGTTGCCGGACGGCCGGGCCAGGAATCGCCGCATTGCAATCACAATCAATGAGACTAACTAGGGGTGCACGCCGAGCGGCATCGCCATAGAGAGGAAATAACATGATCTACCTACTCGCAAAATACACAGTACTGTTTCTCTTGACGGCCCTCTTCGGCTTCGTTCTCGGATACTGGTTTTCACGCAGGAAATTCGTCGACGTCAGCGAGTCCTACGAGGACCTGCGCAGGGCGAGCACCCGTTCGGATGCAGGGCAATGGGAGAAACTGTGGAATCGTCTGGACGCAATGCCGGCGCCGAAAGACACCGATTTGTCGCCTGTAATCGAACGTCTTACAGGCGTCACGAACGCCATATCGGGTTTGCCGAGGCCCGAGAAAGTCAGCCTGGCATCGCTCGAGGATCGGCTGGATTCGATGCAGGAAAACGTTGCAAGCCTGCCGTCGCGCCTGGTTTTCAGGGACCCCGATCTCAAGCCGCTGATCGATCGGCTCGACAATCTCGAGCTTGCCGTCAAGGCAATACCGGCGCCCGAAAAGCCGGCACTGGCAGACTTCACGGCTATCACCAGCAAGCTCGACAATCTCGAAAGGACGGTTCGCAATATTCCGGCGCCACCCGCAAGAGCGGATGTGGATCTCACGCCGGTGCACGGTGAGCTGGCCTCGCTTCGAACGGCGCTCAAGGCGATACCGACGGTCGAGGTCCATCAGCCCGTCGATCTGTCACCCGTAACGTCAAAGCTCCACAACCTGGAACAGAAGTTCGGCAGCATCACGCGACCACAAAGCGTCGATCTCGCGCCTATCGATCGGCGTTTGACCGCCATCGAAGCGGAACTCGGCAAGTTCGGTCAGCGGCTTTCGACACGGCCGGCGATTGAGCCGGCGCCGCGCAAGGCGGGACGACCGGAGCCGCGAATTCTGTCGGCAGCCTTGTATGGCAAGAAAGACAACCTGAAGCTCATATCGGGCGTAGGCCCGAAACTGGAGAAGCTGCTGAACAAGAACGGTGTCTTTTACTTCTGGCAGGTGGCCGAGTGGTCCGCTCGCGACATCGATGTTATCGATGAGCGCCTGGACGCCTTCAAGGGCCGCATCGCGCGAGACAACTGGGTCACGCAGGCTAAGCAGCTACGACAGCAGCCCGATGCAGCCAGCATGCCTGCGGAATTGTGAAAGCCCGAATCGCCACTCGCCCAAAGAGCGACGGACGAACGTTCCCGGTCTCGATAGCGGTTGCGTGATAGCCGTTACCTGCTGGGTCAACGGACGTGTCGACTTCGGCAATACGAATTGCCCGGGACCTTGCGTTAAATCCGGATAGCCAGGCCCATTTCCATAGCCTAGAGTAGCTGTGGAGGGCTTATGACGGACTATCCGAAACGGCGCGAAGAGATGGTGCACTACCAGATCGAGCGGCGCGGCGTGAAATCCCCGCTCGTTCTGGATGCAATGCGCCGCGTACCTCGCGAGAGTTTCGTTCCGACGGGGCAGGCCGATTTTGCCTACGACGATTCGCCGCTGCCGATCGGCCAGGGTCAGACCATTTCGCAACCGTACATCGTGGCCTTCATGGCCGACGCACTCGAGCTAAAAGGTGGCGAAAAGATCCTGGAGATCGGCACAGGTTCAGGCTACGCGGCGGCCGTGCTCGCCGAGATCGTGGCCGAGGTCTACACGCTGGAGCGCATCGAGGGCCTCGCGGACAGGGCGCGCTCGGTCCTTGTGAGTCTGGGCTACGACAACGTGTACGTGGAACACCGCGATGGCACGCTGGGCTGGCCGGAAAAAGCACCCTTCGATGGCATCGTCGTGACCGCCGGCGCTCCGCACGTGCCGAAATCCCTGCAGCAGCAGTTGAAGATCGGCGGCCGTCTCGTAATACCCGTCGGCGAAAGCCAGTCGTTTCAACAGATAGTGCGCATCACGCGTATAAGCGAAGACGACTTCGAACGCGAACAGCTGCTACCGGTGCGTTTCGTGCCCCTGGTCGGCGAGGAGGGTTGGTCATTGGAAAACGAGTCCTCCGGCCGCAGGCGCCTGTTCCGTCTCTAGCGAGCGATGGCCATGACAGGCAGACAACTGCACCTGTTTACACTGTTTGGTTTCGAGGTGAAGCTGGACCTGAGCTGGCTATTGCTGGCCCTGCTGATCAGCTGGTCACTGGGCGCGGGTGTCTATCCGCAGGCCTATCCGGGACTGCCCGATATAACGTACGCATGGATGGGCATCGCGGTTGCGATCGGCGTGTTCTTCTCGATCGTGTTTCACGAATTTGCACACTCCCTGATGGCGCGTCAATTCGGTCTCTCCATGCGCGGCATCACGCTTTTCATTTTCGGCGGCGTCGCGCAGATGGAAAAAGAGCCGCCCAGCCCGAGAGCGGAGTTCCTGATCGCGATCGCCGGTCCCATTTCGAGTTTTCTGCTCGCCGTCATCTTCCTGTTTCTCGAGACGATCGCTCGGGGCAGCGGCTGGCCGGATCCGGTAATCGGTGTCACCGACACCATGGTACTCATCAACATGACGGTGGCGATCTTCAACCTGGTGCCGGCGTTCCCGCTCGACGGCGGGCGGGTGCTGCGCGCTGCACTGTGGCATCGCAAAGGGGATCTCAGGGCGGCGACCTACACGTCGAGCCAGATTGGACGGCTGTTCGGCGCGGTGCTGATGCTGATCGGCGGCATCGCCGTGTTTACCGGCAACCTCATCGGCGGAATGTGGTGGTTCCTGATCGGACTGTTCGTGCGCGGGGCGGCGTCTGCGTCGTTTCAAAACCTGGTCGTGAGCGAAATGATCAGGGACGAGCCGGTAACGAAATTCATGCGCCGAAACCCGGTCACCGTGCCGCCGTCGATAACGATTGCGGAGTGGCTGGAAGACTATGTCTACCCGCATCATTTCAAGATGTACCCGGTCGTCGATAACTCGCGGCCACTCGGCTGCATCAGCATCGATGCCATCCGCACGCTGCCGAAGGACGAGCGTGCCAGCACGACGGTCGGCGCATTAATGCAGCCCTGCTCGGAGGACAACACGATTGCCGCGGATACGAGCACCAGGGAGTTGCTCTCCGGAATGGTCAACCTGAAGAAACAGGCGCGCTACATGGTCGTGGACAAGGGCGAGCTTGTCGGCATGATCTCCCTGAAGGATCTGCTCGAGCTGATCTCGATCAGGCTCGAGCTGGAGTCGCCGTCGAAATAAGCAACGCGGCGATTGCATACAGGAGCAGTGCCAGCACGATGACCGTGTCGAAACCGAAGCGGATCGCGAGCAAGGTCGCGAGCACGGCGCTGACGACCGACGCGAAGCCGTTTATGCCCCACGCCCAGGGAATGAAGTGCGGTGCCTGGTCCGCGACGCGCGTGAGGCCCAGGGGAAACGGCATGCCCATGGCGAAGGCGAGCGGCGCGATGAACGCGTTCGTAAGGATGATCTTGAAGAGGTCCGACGATCCGACGAAACGCTCGAAAACGACCGGCAGTAAGACGATGTAGACGAGTGCCAGCGCCGCGATGCTGCCGGCAACGACCGCAACCGGCTGGTATCCGCGCGCCTCGAGCTTCACCGCGGCAGCCTCTGACCAGGCACTGCCAAGGCCCGCGAACACGAGAAAGCCGCTCAGCACGATGGCGACCGAATACAGGGGGTGGCTCAGAAACAGGATAAATTTCTGGATGAATGCCATTTCGACGAACAGGAAGGCGAACCCCAGTAGCAGGAAATAGCTGCCCATGCGTGGACCCGTTCCGCCTGGCCAGTCTCGCCGCGCGCACAGGAGCGGCAGCAGAATCAGGAGGAGGCCGGCGATCGTTGCCTGCGCAAAGGTTGCGGCGAGGACCAGGTAGCCCCATTCGATGAGTCCTGCGCCACCGACCTGGCGCAATGAAATCACCTCTGGCAACGTACGCCATTTGAAAAAGTGGAAGAAGTACGGCCGGTTGTCCGTAGCCGGCTCGATGTGGAACTTGTAGCGCTGCATGAAAGCCCTGGCGTCCTTGCCCAGCAGTGCCGTCACGCCGTCGTACAGGTAGGGTTCGGCCAGCTTGTTGTAGCGATTCGCTTCAGCGGGCCGCATTCCCGGGAACCAGGCCGTGTCGAACGAGCGTGAGCGGCAGAAAGAACGGATTGCCGAGACATCGCTTTCTGTGAAGGGCTCGTTGCGAATCAGCAAAGTGCTTGTGTTCCAGCTGCGAATCATCGCCAGGTGCTCTGCCGGCCGATCGTGTCCCTCGGCGGCGAGCGCCTCGCTTGCCGTGGCGACCAGTTTGAGGCTGCCCCTCGGCGGCAACTTGAGCCAGCGCGTAATGGCGATCATACCGCCCGGAGCGGTGTGCGCCAGGTATTCGCGCAGGGCTTCCACGGTGTATATGTAGCTCTCGTTCAGCGATTGCACGCCTGCGCCGGACGCCGCGAACGAATCGAGCAGGCCGATATGAATGAGATCGTAGCTGTCCTGGCTCTGCGCGACGTAGCCTCGCGCCTCCTGCGTGAAGAGACGCACACGCGCATCGTTATAGATATCGCCGGCGAACCCCGCATAGGTTTCGGCAACGAGCTCGCTCATCTGCGAATTCAGCTCTACCGCGTCGATACCGCTCGCGCCGTGATAGAGGGCCAGCAGTACGTCCTGGCCACCGCCCGCCCCGAGCACGAGAACCCTGGGCGCATCGAGCAAGGCATACGGCAGCGCCGCGGTGATGTCGCCGAGGTAGGCGACCGATACGGGGTCACCGTCGAAACGCGTTATGACGCTCATGCCATCGGCGTCCGTGAATACCTGCAGTTGCTGCGGGGGAATGTGACGCGTACTGAAGCTCAGCCCCGGCGCGTGGCGTACCGGCACAGTCGGGCTCTCCACGACGGAGATCAGGCCAAGCGGACTCGACGATTCGGCCACTACGCGGCTGTCGATGACTTCGAGCGCCTGACTCAGGCCCTTGTACTCCGAGATGCGCAAGGACAGCTGAGTCTGCGGGACACCGGCTGCCATCAGTGCAAGGAAAACGAGCTGCGCGGCAATCAGCTTGGTTCGAGCAGGGGCGCGAATCGTCATCATCAGGGATGCGATCAGCGGCAGAATTGCAAGAAGGATGAGCGCATCCTGTGGCACAAGGACGAAGAGCGTGCCAATGATCAGCAGCGCACCGAAGCCTGCACCGAGCAGGTCGAAAAAATAGATGCGGCCGATCGCAAAGCGGCGGCAGGTGAACGCCAGGCCGATGCAGGATGCCGCGAACAGGAACGGTACCAGTAACAGCAGGTAGACTGCGCTCAGATAGAAGAACTGCCAGGGATTCCAGACGATCTCGAGGGCGTTAAACGGCACCCGCTGGCTCAGTGCGAAGCTCAGTATCATGGTGATGCTGAAGAGCAGCGCGCTTGTTGCAAAGGCCGTTTCGAATCGCCTTTCCAGCCGGCGACGGAACAGCGCGATCAGGGTGCCGCTGGCGCCATAACCGAGCAAGGCGAGGCTGATGATCATGTAGGCAAAGTGATGCCATTGCACGATGGACAGCATACGCATCAGCAACAGCTCGTAGCCGATCGCCGCCGCCGAGACGAGCAGGGTTGCAGGGTATAGACGGCGCACGGCCGGTATCTAACGTTTGCCGGTCAGTGGCACGAAACGAACGGCACCGTGTTGCCGGGTGATTATTTCGCCGTCATCGGTTTTCTCCAGCAGCAACAACGTTTGTGTGGTGAAGCGACCGCCTACGGGAATGATCATCAGGCCACCCGGCTTGAGCTGCTCGATCAGGGGTGGCGGCACGTGGCTCGCCGCCGCGGTGACGACGATGGCGTCGAAAGGTGCGTGTTCCTGCCAGCCGAAGTAGCCATCGCCGAGTCTCGTGGTGATGTTGTCATAGCCCATCGATTCGAGACGACTTTTCGCCTGGCTGGCGAGGGCATCGATAATCTCGATGCTGTAGACCTGCGCGACGATTTCGGCAAGCACGGCGGCCTGGTAGCCGGAGCCCGTGCCGATTTCGAGAACAACGTCGTCGGCGTCGGGCTCGATGAGTTCGGTCATGAGTGCAACGATGTAGGGCTGCGAGATCGTCTGGCCGTGCCCGATGGGTAAGGGACGATTCTCATACGCATAGGGCCGCTGCGATGCAGGCACCATACGGTGTCGCTCTACCTTGTTCATTGCCGTCATAACGGCATCGCTGAAACGTGCGGTGTCGGAATCGCGCGCTAGTTCGGCATAAAGCTGCAGTTCGTCGATCAGGGACTGCCGTGCCGCAGCGAAGTCGTCGGCCTGGGCCGACAACGCAAGGAGAAGCAGCAGGCAGGCCGGAATCCTCATCTACACCATCATCCAATTTACACCATCATCCATGCGCCATAGCCGACGACCCGGTCGCGCTCGCCACTGGTATCGCCGGAGTTCCGCAAATCCAGCGTGGTCACTTTCATGTCGTGCCGTTTCGCGGCCAGCAAAAGGCCGGCCACGGGAGTCGCTCCGCAGGCCATGTCGTGATCGAGCTTCGTGGCATCGAGATGCTCGATCGTCCTGCACGTGACCGCGTCGAGAACGCGTGCGTTATCGTAGCTAAGGTAGTGGCTGAGGTCGGAACTGACGACGATAAGCGTCTCCGGTCCGTCCCACAGCGCGTCGAGTACGCTGGCGACGAGTTCCGGTGACGCGTCGCCGACGACGATGGGAACGACTGCGAACTCGCCCAGTACCGCCTGCAGGAAGGGCAGGTGCACCTCGAGGCTGTGTTCGTCCGCGTGTGACAAATCGAGCGTGCGTACTCCGGGGATCTCGAGATCGGCGTTCACCGATTTGTCCAGCGGTACGTCGCCCATAGGCATGCGGTAGGCGTCGGCACTGCTCAGGGCCAGGCCGTTGAGAGGCATTCGGTGGCAGGGCCCCAGGAGTACAACGCGCCGGTACTGATTGCGATAGGGCCGCAGTTGCACGTAGGCGCTGGCGGCTACCGGACCGGAGTAGATGTAGCCGGCATGCGGCACGATCAGGGCCTTCGGAGCGGGCCCGTCCTTCTGTTGCGCCCCGTCCAGCAAGGCCGATACGGTAGCACTCAGCTCTTCGGCATTTCCCGGGTAGAACTGCCCGGCAACGGCCGGATTTCGGATCAAGGTCATCGTCTGCTCTCCTGATCCACCCGCTCACTATTCTAGTCCTGTGAGTTGCGCTGGGACTAGGTAGCTATACGGGTGCTATCTGCGAGCGCGGTATACACGTGTTCGTGAAACTTCGGCCCCGGAGCCGTGGACAGGAAGTCCTCGCGTATCACCGGCCATACCCAGGCGGGTTGTTGGGGCACAGTGTATTTGCTGGGCCGTCGTGCCCAAAGGTGCCGGGCACTGATAGGCTCAACTGATTTCGATATGATCGATATCGGCCGTACTGAGACGTTTTCCAAAATACCGGTTGTTGGCAAGGGGATACGATGAATAAAAAGGCCGTTGTCGATGTTCATTGGAGTTTCTGGGTTTTTGGCGCAGTTGGATTGATTTTCAATTTAATGGGCTGCGCAAATTTCATGTCACAGATGAATGCGGAGAATGTCGCGTCGATGCCTGACGTGTATCGGGCGATAGTGGAAAGCCGGCCTGCATGGGGCACCGCTGCTTTTGCGCTGGCGGTCTTCGGTGGCACGCTTGGGTGTCTGCTGCTGCTTTTCAGAAAGTCAGTCGCGGTCTACGTGTTTATTTTCGCGCTAGCTGGCGCTGTCGCAGCGCAGATTCCTTTTCTCGGGATGGCCGAATTTCCGATCGAGGCGTGGACCGGTTGGTTAAGCCAGGTGGTAGTCGTTGCTTTCTTGCTCTGGTATTCGCGATACACTGCAAGCAAGGGCTGGATTAGCTAGAAACGAGCGGCTTCTATCCAAAAGAACTGTCTGCTGCTTGGTATGGCCCACCCCTATATCGGACCATTGACAGTAGGGGAGAGCGCCCCAACATAAGACGTAGTGAACGCGACGACACCTGTATCAGGAACTACCGGCCGCTACTGGCACCGGCTCGACGATACGCGGCTACAGTGCGACCTTTGCCCGCGCTACTGCAAGCTGCGGGAGGGTCAGCGCGGCCTGTGCTTCGTACGCGGACGCGAAAATGACACGATCGTCCTTACGACCTACGGCCGATCGAGCGGCTTCGCGGTCGACCCGATCGAGAAGAAGCCCCTGAACCACTTTCTGCCGGGATCGAGAGTCCTGTCGTTCGGTACCGCCGGCTGCAATCTCGCCTGCAAGTTTTGCCAGAACTGGGATATCTCGAAGTCTCGCGAGTTCGACCGGCTGCAGGTCAGCGCGACGCCGCAGTGGATCGTGGACACGGCCATCGAGAAGGGCTGTCGCAGCGTGGCGTATACCTACAACGATCCGGTGATCTTCCTCGAATACGCCGTGGACGTGGCAGAGGCATGCAGGGAACAGGGTGTGCTGAACGTGGCCGTGACCGCGGGCTACATAACCGAAGAGCCGCGCGAGGAGTTCTTCAGGTCCATGGACGCAGTAAACGTCGATCTGAAAGCGTTCACCGATCGCTTCTACTGGAAGATCTGTGGCGGACACCTCGAGCCGGTGCTGGATACGCTGCTGTATCTGAAAAACGAGACCGATAGCTGGTTCGAGATCACGACACTGCTGATTCCCGGTGAAAACGACTCAGAGGCCGAGATCGAGACCATGTCGGGCTGGATCATGGACCATCTCGGTCCGGATGTTCCCCTGCACTT
>JBFELT010000061.1:0-15410 GCA_041552015.1 Woeseiaceae bacterium | reverse complement strand
GGCAGACCGTGCGGCGCCTTTGACACTGCCTGTCGAGTTGCAAGCGGCATTGCGGCGATCCCGGGGAGCAACGGCTTGCTTCAATGCACTGCGCCCCGGCCTGCAGCGCGAGTACGCCGAGTACATCGCTGCTGCCAAGCGCGATGACACGAAGAAAAGCCGTATTCACAAGATCTTGCCGATGATCCTGGCCGGCGTTGGACTGAATGACAAGTACCGGCGCTCCTAGCAGTCTGTCGGACCTGGGACTAATCTACTGCGACGGCGGGAAATTGGCCCGCGTCCATATTACTTTGCGGTTCCCAATCGAATAGACTCGTTGACCATGAGTTTCAGCGTATCCAGCAAGTTGCCCGACGTCGGCACGACGATATTCACCGTCATGGGCCAGCTTGCGAACGACGCCGGCGCGATCAACCTGGCGCAGGGCTTCCCGAGTTTCGAACCACCGCTGGCGCTCACCGACCGGATCACCTATCACCTGAATCATGGCGCCAATCAGTATGCCCCTATGGCGGGCATACCGGCCCTGCGACGCGCGATCGCCGAAAAGACGCTGCGCCTGCAAGGTCGCTCGGTGGACGTCGATACGGAAATCACCGTCTGCGCCGGCGCCACGGAAGGGCTATTCAGTGCAATTCAGGCAATCGTTCGAGCGGGTGACGAGGTCATCGTGCTCGATCCCGCCTACGACTCTTACGCGCCGGCGGTTACGCTGGCCGGCGGCTCGACGAGACACATTCCTCTCGTTATCGCGGACAACGGTCATGACTTCTGCATCGACTGGCAGCGCCTGGAAGATACGCTTAACGACCGGACGCGCCTTATTGTCGTCAATTTTCCGCACAATCCGACAGGCGCGATACCCTCCAATGCGGATCTCGATCAACTCGCCGCATTGTTGCGTGACACGGACTGCCTGCTGCTGTCCGACGAAGTGTATGAACATATTATTTTCGACGGACAGCCGCACCGCAGTCTGCTCAGCCATGACGAACTATGGCAACGGACATTCGTCGTTTCATCGTTCGGCAAGACGTTCCATGCCACCGGCTGGAAGCTTGGCTATTGCATTGCGCCGCTCGCACTGTCGGTCGAGTTTCGAAAGGTTCACCAGTTTACGGTCTTCTCGGTCAGTTCACCCATGCAGTACGGCATAGCGGATTTCCTGAATGACGATCCGCGCTTCTGCGACACGCTTTCCGCCTTCTATGAAGCGAAGCGCGATCGTTTTTGTCGGCTGCTCGAAGGCTCACGCTTCAGGTTGACGCCGGCGCGCAGCACTTTTTTCCAGGTTCTCGACTACGGCGACATCAGCGACGAAAACGATCTGTCGCTGGCAAAACGCTGGACGCAGGAAATTGGCGTTGCGTCCATACCCCTGTCTGTTTTTTGCGAGACACCATTTGCCGGTACGCGATTGCGTTTCTGTTTCGCCAAGGATGACGCAACCCTGGAGGAAGCGGCGCAGCGCCTGTGCGCCCTGTAGCTCGTGTATCCGTCAGGCTAGCTGCCCAGCTGAAACGCCAGCAACGCGCCGACGTAGCCGATCGTGGTCATGTAGACCCATGCAAATACGGGCCATCGCCAGGAATTCGTCTCACGACGAATGACGGCCAGCGTTGCGGCACATTGCAGGCAACAGGCATAGAAGATCAGGAGACCGATCACCATTGGCAAGGTGAAGACCGGCCTGCCGTCCGGCCAGGTCGATGCTTTCAGTCGGCTGGACAAGGTGCCCTCATCCGCCTCATCGCCGACCGCGTAGACGGTGCCGAGCACTGCGATAACGACCTCACGGGCCGGGAAGCCGGCAATGACCGCCGAGGAGACGCGCCAGTCCCAGCCCAACGGCGCAAAGAATGGCTCGACGAAATGACCTGCCCGGCCAAGCCAACTCTGCTCGAGCTGCCGCGCGGCGGCCAGGTTGTCGATGCGCTGATACTCGGCCTCCAGTTCCACGCCTGACAGCGAGTAGGCAGCGACCGCGCGCTGCCGCTCGACTTCGGGGCCCAGGATCTCCGAGCGTGGATAATAGGCCAGCGCCCAGACGACGACGGCGACGACAAAAATCACCGTACCGGCCCGGTAGAGAAAGACTTTCGCGCGACCCAGCAGCTGGATCAATACCGTCTGCAGGTTTGGCCGTCTGAATTCCGGCAGCATCAGTGCGAACGATGGCTTTGGCCCGCGCAGCGCCGTCTTGCGAATTAACAAGGCGGTCAGGATGCCTGCAATGATTCCGAACAGGTACAAACCGAAGAGCACGAGTCCCTGTAGATTCATAAAGCCTATTTGCCTGGCGGGCACAAATGCGGCGATCAACAGTGCGTAAACAGGCAGTCTTGCCGAGCAGGTCATGAATGGCGCCGCGAGAATGGTTGCGATGCGATCCCGGCGGTTCGGAATAACCCGCGTTGCCATGATGCCGGGTACGGCGCAGGCAAAACTCGAGATCATCGGAATAATCGACTGGCCCGACAGGCCCACAGACCGCATCGCGCGATCCATCAGGTACGCCGCGCGTGCCAGGTAGCCGGAGTCTTCGAGCAGAATAATGAAAAGAAACAGGATCAGGATCTGCGGCAGGAACACAACGACGCTTCCGACGCCGGCGATAATACCGTCGGCGATCAGGCTGGCAAACGCGCCGTCCCCGAATGACTGGATGACGCTGGCGCCCAGTACGGAAGCAGCACCGTCGATCAGGTCCATCAACGGCGTCGCCCATGCGAATACCGCCTGGAACACGATTGCCATGACCAGGAAAAGACCGATCGTCCCCGGTACCGGCCTGTTGAGAAACTCCGTCACTCGGGAGCGCCAGGAATAGAACGGTGGCGCCGAGCGCTGCACACTCGAAAGTACGTCGCGAACCCAGGCGTAGCGAATCCTGGCATCCCGGGCGATAGGAGGCTCGATGCCGAACAGCGAATCGCGACTCGCCTCGAGACGTTCCCGGGCTTCCTCGCCGAGTTTCTCGAGGATCGGTTGATTGGCGGGCGTCGCACCGTCGATCAGGAGCCGCTCGAGTTCCGCAAAGCGGATGGGTTCCAGGGCACCTTCGGCCAATTCGTTGGCGGCCTTAGTGAGTTCGGGCCAGATCACGATTCGTTCCGGCGGCGTGAGATCCGGCAACGTCACTATCGCTTGTCGCAGACCCGCCAGGCCGGCTCCGGTTGTCGCGACCACCGGACAGATCGGAACGCCGCCGAGGATCTCGCCAAGGAGCTTGATATCAATGTCGATACCGCTTTGCTCCGCGGCATCCGACATTGTCAATGCGATAACCGTCGGTAACCTGAGTTCCAGCAGCTGCTGCACAAGGAACAAGCCCTGATAGAGATTCGTGGCATCGAGTACGGCAAGAATGCCGTCCGGTTTCCTCGTGCCGGGCATGCGCCCGAAAATCACATCCACGGCGATGTGTTCTTCCAGCGAATGCGCACTCAGTGAATGCGTGCCGGGCAGGTCCACGAGTTCGATGGCAACGTCATCGACCTTGAGCGTGCCGACGTGTCGTTCGACCGTGACGCCCGGGTAGTTGCCGATACGCTGTTTCAGGCCGGTAAGACGATTGAACAGCGTGCTCTTGCCGGAGTTTGGATTACCAACGACCACGATGCTGGCGTCAATTCGTCCAGCAATCTTGATCTCATTGGCGGGTATTCGAATTTCCGAGGGCTTAGTCACCAGCCTCTACAGGTGAGACCTTGAAATGCTTCGCGTGCTCCTGTCGCAGCGATATGCCACAGCCGAACAGTCGAAACTCCATGGGATCACCGCCGATGGCGGAACTTGCATGCTCTACTTCGGCACCCTCCACGAGACCCAGAACCATCAGGCGTTGCACCTGTGGATCGACCGTGTCGACGAACCGAATGATACCCTTCTGGCCTCGTTTCAGCGTCGCGAGTGTGTGCCCGTTGAGCTCCATAACATCCTATTAATACTGAATTTTCAGCCACTTTCCTGACTATGGCTGAAATGATAATGATTCGCATTCCGATGTGCAATAGGGAAAAGTACGGATATTGTCCAATCGCACGATTCAGCCTGTGACGGTCGTCACGAAAGCGCCAGGAATCGACGTTCAGCTTGTATTCATTGACTCGCAGTTAGCGTATCGCATCTACCCCCTCAACTCAGATGCCTGCCAACAAACCGTGAGGATCGTGACATGAGAATGACAATCAAGGCTGTAGCTTCCGCTGTCCTTACCGTCGCCACGATGCTGGCGGGCGGTGTATCGGAAGCGAATACGCCGACGATCCGACTTTTCCCGACGACCGTGGTCGAGGACCTGCGCCATACCGGCAATGTCGCGCGCGACATGGAAACCGGGTTGCAGGAAGTAATTGGCCAGCTCGACCAGCAGCAGGCGCTGTACCAGGAAAGCAAGTGCGATGGCGCGCAGGACGATGCGGGCTGCCAACGACTCGCCCGCCAGATAGGCGCCAGCTATCTCGACATGCTGACGATCATGGAGGAACGCCTGCCGGACATGGAACACACCGTGAACAACACACGACAAAGTCTCGAAAAGAGTCTTCGAAACGAGCTGGGCAGGAAGATGACGCCCTGGCTCCTGCAAGAGACCCTGATCGGCGGCAACGTGAACAACGGCAGCGCTGCTGCACAACCCACTCTGCGCGGCCGGTCCGGCATGCGACTGAGTGAACGCTTCAAGCAATATTATCAACTGGTCGCAACGTCCGGCGCCAAGGGCGACCAGTCGCTTGCGGTTCTGGCGTCGGACATCTACCTCGACATGGAGGAGACGACCTTGCTGATCCAGCGCACTCGCCAGGAAATAGCGCGGGCAACACTGATGGAACAATTGAACCAGTCCTTCGGCATCATCACGCCGGAGATGGTCGAAGTCGTGGGCGGCGTGAAGTCCATCCTGTTTGGCGACGAGGACGGCCAGGCGCTGGTTGCCGGTCCTCCTCCCGGCAGCGTCGAGCAGGCCTACCGCAGCCCCCTCGAACAATAAGACCAGAACGGTAAAACGTTAATGATAGAACGCTCAGCCAGGAGAATTCGCGTGAAAAAAAGAGCTTCCCGATCCCCGCTACAAATCCTGTCGGCGTCACTCGCGAGTCTTGTGGTCCTCGCATCCTGCGCCTCGAATGCACCCACCTGTGCCGGCCCGCAGTCAAAAAACCTGGGCAGCGCAATCGGTACCGCGCAGTCGTCGCTGATGCAGGGCTGCCATGCCCATTTCGATCGTTACTACGACGACTTGCTGGCGATTGCGGAAGGCGACCCCAAACCCGAAAACAAACGCGAGTTCAGCGAATTCCTGGTCTGGTCGAGCGACAAGGGACTGCTCAGCAAGCGCCAGGCACAGGACTATTACAATCGCTATTTCAACGTGAAGTTCATGTCCCTGCGGGGTGACTACAACAACTGCTCGCACACCTGCCCGAACAAACAAAAAGTACTCATAGATATGGAGCGCGAGCTCGCCGAAAAAGAGCGCGGGCTTCTCAGGGTCAGCCTGGATAACGAAGGCTACTATCGAGCCGACCAGCTCTACCAGGAGGTTGAACTGGTGTTGGAAGCGACGTGCATGGCGTGCTCGGCCGGCCAGTAATTCCGGCAATGACAAGCAGTCGCGGCGTTGTTTTTCTCAAGGGGCTGGTTGCCGGAGCGCTCGGCACTTTGATCGGAGGATCCACCCTCCTCTATCTGCTCGGCCGCACGGGCGTCGTTCGATTTGGCGAAACGGCGATCAGCGACCCGGGTCAATGGCTGCACTGGGCCTACATGAACCTGGGCTCGTCAATTCCGGTGTTTGCCGTGCTGCTGCTTGCCTTCTTCGTAACGCTCGGACGACTGCGGAAAGCGTTGGATCAGAACAGCCCGATCAACGAGATCGTCCAGCTGGACCATTTGACCGACATCTGGACGACCCTGTTCTTCGGCGCGGGCGTCATTTGGACCGCCATCGGAATGCGCAGCGCTTTGCTGTTCGCCCTCGGCGACCGTGATATGGCTCTGCAGCAAGGTGCGTTTGCGATGCTCGAAAGGCTCGTGGATGGCGGTATCCTGCTGGCATTGTCGACGACTATTTTCGGCGGCGTCGGCGGCTATGTGATGCGGGTCTACAAGACAGTCACGCTGGGAGCGCGGCTGCAGCAACAGTACGATGCCGCGGCACGCGCCGATACGTCCGAGATGCGTGCCAGCCTGCTCAGAATCGAGACCCACCTCGGTCGGGGTGAGCGTGATCGGGACATCGCAGGAGCAGGTTCGTGACACGCTCACCGCTCGCGTACCCGTTGAACCGCAGCGCCGATATGGATGCCGGCGGTGCAGCCGACCTGCAGACGGACATCATGCGCTTCATGGCGATACTCTCGCTTTGCCTCGTTGCCATCTTCGCACTGGTGCAGAGCATTCCCTTGACTCCGGCTGAACCGCTTGCGCCCGCTCCGGCCGAGCAGGCGGACGTCGTTGCCAGTACCGTCGCCGCCGATGAAGATGCAGCGACAACGGTGGAACCCGCGCCGCCGGCGGCAGTCCCGCAGCCGGCAGCATCGCAGGCCGACACAGGTATCGATGCCGCCGTGGTGCTGACGAGGCCAAAGTGGCAACCCAGGTTCGCGCCAGAGGAAGCACCGGTGCCGGCACAGACACCGCTCCCCTCGGTTCGCCCCGAGGTTTCCCAGGACAAGGCGTCCACGTCGGCTGAACAGCCGGCGCCACCTGTCGAAGACGAAGCTGTTCCGAGTACGACTGACGGATTTACGCTGCGATTCGAGTCCGATGCCGCCCTCACGCGGCTGGTTGCGACCAACAGCGTCGGCGTATACGCACTGGCCGACGGGCGCGCGCAGCGTATGGCGGTCAGCGAAAGTCGTATCAGTTTCTGGGAAGCGTCGACACCCAACTCTTACCATGAAATGGAAACCGAAACGGTGCCGGGAGCGGTTATCGATGCGCTCAGCCGAAACGGCACTGCCAGCAACGCGGTGAGCTGGGCCGTCACGCTACCCGGCAAGTTGAAGAGCCAGCTCGAGCAACTCATGCTCGAGCATCGCGGCGGCTCGCTGATTATTGGCGCCGGCGGAGACATCCGATGGGAGAACTCATGACCCGACGAATCCTGATCCTGATTACCATACTGCTCGCCCAGTCCATACCGACCGTTGCCGAGTCCCGCGAGAAGGACCTGGACCGCTGGCTGGATCGCGACCTGATCCCCTACGTGCGACAGCAGCTGCTGGGGCACCCGAGGTTCAAGAACGAAACCGTAATGTTCGTTGTCTTGCGAGACAACGCACCCGCATCCGCAAGCAATGCGCTGGCCCTCGCGCTGAGAGACCGGCTTCTCGCCGCGGCCGTTGCGACACGCGGTGTTGCCATCGGCTGGCAGCAGGGACGCAGCGGTAACTCACTCGACGCGCAGCCCCAGGACTGCACGCTCGATGACGTGCATTACTACATCGGCATCGAACTCACGCAAAAGCTCGACAGCAGCTACGCCGTCAACGTTCGGGCGCTGGACCTCGAAGACCGCAACTGGGTGAGCGGATTTGGCAAGCGCTGGCAGGGACAACTGAGCACGACACAACGACAGGCTATGCGTCAGTCGCGCATCGACGAAACCTTCCTCGGCGCCCGCGACGTGCCCTTCACGCTCGCACAGACGGATCTCCTCGCGGCTCATCTGGCTCATGAGTTGAGTTGCGCAATGAAAAAACGCGTTTCGGAGGCCTACGTCGTCGCCACCGATCGACAGGACCCTGCATCGCGGGGACTCGAAGGCACGGTTGAGTTGATCAGCAACAACCTCGCTAACCGGCAGGCACTGACGCTGAGCCAGGACAAGAGCAGGGCAAATGCGATATTGAGCGGTAAGGCGCACCAGATTGACGGCCCCTTGTTCCAGTACTGGCTGACCGTCACGCCGAATGGCCAGGAGGACGACGTGGCGGCGCTTAGCGCGAGTGCCTATGTGATATTGCCCGATGCCGCGACGGAAAGCCGACCGACGCTGAGCGCCAGCGTGCGACAGGACACACCGGTCACACCGGTCATACCGGCGATCGTATCCATACCGAACGCCGGCAAGGATTCGTTCATCAGCCCGCTGCGGCTTTCGTCGCCGTCCTCCTTCGCCGACTGTGAAAACGGCAGCGTCGCCGTGCGGGAGGCAAGCTACATGAGCGGCCTGAGGCCGTGTTCGCTACTGCTGGCCGAAGCGCAAACCGACTCGGTCGTATTTTTTCTGCAGCACCAGGCTGAGCATGGCCTGGTGCGTCTGTCCGGCAGGGATTGCCGTGACCGCACGGCAGTCCGCATCGCCCGAAAAGGAGAATCGATTCGCTTTCCCGTTGCCAGGACCAGCACCAACAGGCACGACTGGAGTGAGACTCACGACTGGCAGCTGCAACCGGAACTCGATACCTATTACGCCATCGTCGTTAACGACGCTCAGGTCGCGCGCCGAATCGCCAATCACATCGACGGCCTGCCCTTGCGTTGTTCTGCCTCGATCCGACCCGGCTTCAAGGGCGATGAGCTGAAAGACTGGCTGTCGGATTTCGCCATGATCACGGCACGTACGTCGACACACGTCGACTGGCGGGCGCTGACGGTCAAAGACGTACTCTAGTGTCCTGTCCGGCTAGTTCGCATAATTTCAGCGCGCCGTACAAGGCGTGTGGCAAGGCGCGTTTTGGGGGCTCTGAAATCATGCCAACTAACCGAACAGGACACTAGCTGTGATGATTCGAACGATCGGCATATTCACCGGCTCCGCCATCGCGACGGGCATTCTGGTTGCAGCCCTGGGCATGCCCGAATTGTCCGCAACGCCGGATGTGCCAGACGCCGTGCAATTGCCGCTGGTCGACGCCCGACCGGAAACGCCCGAGACGACGCCAGCCATCGCGCCCCCTCCGCCGGAGCCCGAGATCATGGATAGCGGCGGCGCGGCCATGGCGCTCATCGCGAGCACCGGGGTCGCCGAGGAGCTGCCGAGCGACGAACAGGCGGCCGGAGAACCCGAACGCCCGGCGGACGGCATGACCGGGACTGCTCGCGCGGCAGCCGATCTTCCGCAAGCGAACGAGGCAAACTGGTATGCATTCTGGAGTCCCTTTCGCAGCGAGATTGCGGCGAACGGTTTTGTCGCGGAGCTGCAGCGAACAACGGGCCTCGATTTCCGCGTCGTCAAGCACAAGCCGGGAGTCTACGAAGTCGCGTTCGCGTACCTGGATGACGACGACATCCAGGAAAAACTCCGGCAAATTTCGAACGCGACGGGACTGGATATGAGCGGTGGATAGGTTGCCGGCATGGCGTCGAAACGTCGCCCTGATAGTCGGCGGGATTGTGCTAATCGTGTCCGCCGCGGGCAGCCACGCGACCCGGCCCGACCTCGATGCCGCCTGGGAACACTACGCAGAGAAACAGGCGACACTGCAGCCGGCGTATACCTTCCCGCATTCCACCTGCTTTCGCGTTGCGGCACTCCAGTACGACCTGCCGGAGTCGTTGCTTATTGCAATTGCGCGTGGTGAAAGCGATTTCGATGCGTCCGCGCGATCTCACGCGAACGCCCACGGGATCATGCAAATCCTGTGGCCGGATACCGCGAGACACCTTGGCATTCATCGACTCAGCGACCTGTACGAGCCCTGCACCAACATCGACGCCGGCGCGCGTTACCTGAAGGAACTGCTGAGCCGCTACGACGGCAATGTCCATCTCGCCCTTGCCGCGTACAACTATGGGCCCGGTCGCATAGCGACCGACGGCTACGGAGTGCCCTCCGGTGCCATCTGGTACTCCGGGTACATCTATCGTCATCTCAATTACGTGCTTGGCAACGGTGCCGCCGGGAAACCCGTGCCCGACACCCTGTACTCCTCGATCGGTCAGTCGACTCTGCTGACCTTTGCCGAGCCCTACCGGGCAGAAGCTTTCATCGAGCGTGTCGAAAGTGAGGCCCCGGGCCTGAGTCTCGACTGGTTTCGACGCGGTACCGGCGAATTAGAAGTTGTGATGACGTACCAGGACCGTGAAGAATTCGAGCGCAGCGCAACAAGACTTGCACGAGCCGGATACCGCCTGGACTAGCGATTGCAGGCCGGGCGAACACGGCGTCGGCCTCAGCTAGCAACCAGGTCGGCCGATATCTTCGGGCAGTACCGATTCGATACGCTGCATAACGTCAAGCCGGTGAACGAGGTCGTGGATGTAGTCCAGTCGGTCCGTCTCCAGCACCAGCACGTCGCTCATTTCGTACGACGCGATCCAGCCCTCGTACAGGCGATCGAGGCGCTTCAGGTAAGCCAGCGGAACGTCCCTCTCCATTTTTCGGCCGCGAAGCCGGATACGTTGCCGCAGGGTGCGCATGGAGCAGCGCAGGTAGATCATCAGGTCCGGCGGGCGAATGGCATCGAGTATCGCATCGTAGAAGCCCCTGTACGTTTCCCAGTCACGCTTCGAGATTTTGCGCATCTGATGCAGCGCCGTTGCGAATATCTCGGCGTCTTCGAAAATCGTGCGATCCAGCGCAACGACGCCGGAATGGCGATCAAGCTCCTGGTGCAGGCGAAACTTGTTGCTGAGGAAATAGAGCTGTGACTGAAATGCCCAGCGGCGCATGTCCTTGTAGAAATCAGCAAGATAGGGATTCTCGTCATTGGGCTCGTAAAAAGGCGCAACGTCGTAGGTCTTGTGCAGGAATTCGACCAGCGTCGACTTGCCCGTCCCCATATTTCCCGCGATTGCGATTGTTCGTTTCATCGACTCATACCTTACCGTATTCGCGTCTGGCATCCATACACAAGATCACCTATGCTCGTTGCAGGTGCATCGGACTGGAAACGGCGTGTCCCAGCAAGACCCGGAAGTACTCATTGGCGAAGCCGAAATCGAAACTCGCGTCAGGGAACTCGCGCAGCAAATCTCAGAGGACTATGAAGATTGCGGTGAAGTCGTCCTGGTCGGCGTGCTCAAGGGCTCTTTTATCTTTCTCGCCGACCTGTCACGCGCCCTGACGATTCCGAGGGTTATCGAGTTTATCGCCGTGTCCAGCTACGGCAAAGGTACCCGGTCCAGCGGCGCCGTAAGGCTGGTCATGGACGTCCGCGGCAGCATCGTCGGCAAGCATGTGCTGATAGTCGAGGATATTGTCGATACCGGCCATACCCTCAAGTACCTGATCGGCATGCTCAAATCGCACCGTCCCGCCTCGGTAAAAACCTGTGCGCTGGTGCGCAAGGCCGAACGCGCTGAAGTGGAGGTGGACGTCGACTACCTTGGCTTCGACATCCCTGACAAGTGGGTCGTCGGTTACGGGCTCGACTACGCCGAACAGCACCGTACCCTCCCCTACATCGGGATCGTTCCGGCAACGGACTAGCGGTCCGCGCAGCCGTCGACCTCGACTTCGATCGTCGAGTGGCCGATCCCGTATTCTTCCTCCAGGACCGATTTTACGCGTCGGATAAGCTCCGCCTGACTGTCCACGGGCTCTTCAATCGACACGTGCATCGTGAGCATCAGCTGTTGCGGGGTGAGACCCCAGACATGCACATGGTGAATTCCGGACACGCGTGGCACGGCCGCTACGATGTGCTCCTGCATCAGGGCCACGTCCAGCCAGTCGGGCGCTCCCTCGAGCAGGACATGCCCGCTGCGCTTTACCAGCGCCCAGGCACTCTTAAGAATCAGGCCCGCCACGGCAAGGGACAGCAAGGGATCGATCGGTGTCCAGCCCGTGTAGATGATGACGACAGCCGCGACGATTGCGGCGACAGAACCGAGCAGATCTCCTGCAACATGCAGGGCGGCGCCGCGAATATTGAGGTTGTCCTTGTCGCCCGTGTGCAGAACCGCGAAGGACAGGAGGTTGACGACAAGGCCAATGGCGGCAATGACAAGCATGGTCTCCCCGAGGATGTCCCTCGGATTGACGAAGCGGCGAACGGCTTCAAACAGGATCCAGCCAACGATGGCCAGCAGGCTGATGCCATTGACGAATGCCGCCAGTATCTGGAATCGCTGGTAGCCGTAGGTGAGCTTGCCGTCGGGGGGGCGCTTGCTCACGTAGAAGGCCATTGCCGCAAGCGTCAGTGCCATCGTATCGGTCAGCATGTGGCCCGCGTCGGCCAGCAGCGCCAGCGATCCGGAGAGAATGCCGCCGACGACTTCGACCAGCATGAACGAGCCGGTCAGGACCAGCGCAATCATGACCCGGCGAAGGTTGCTGCTGTTGCTCGACTGTGCGTGCGGGTGCGCCATACGGTTACCTGGAAGCTGTCTCGAAATTAGCCGGTGTCACGACTCAGTCTGTAGATCAGGATTGCGGTACGTTTGATGGCAAGCGGCAAGGAGCTTAGCTCCAGGCTTTCGTGCGGCGTGTGACCACCAGCGCCGAGCGCACCCAGTCCCGCTAACGCATCGGTGTAAGGCGCAACGAAAGATACGTCCGCGGCGCCGCGCAGGGACGGGTCAAGCGCCTGCATCGGGCCGCGGCCGAGCGCGACATTGATGCGCGACAGCGCCGCCATCAGGCGACGATTACCGTCTGTCGGGAACATCGGCGGGTAGCCTTCGCTGAACTCGATGCTCGCACTCGTGTGTGGCAGGCTTTGGGCGACGATTGCCGTCATTGCCGCTTTCGCCCGGTCCAGCTGCTCTTGCGAAATCGTCCGTATTCCGCCATGTACGACCGCCTTGCGTGGAATGACATTGGTCTTCCCGAACGTCGTTCCGCGATTCTGCTGCGCGTCGTAGTCGACGTCGGTGCCACCCTGAATAGTGCCGGCATTAAAGGTCAGGTGCTGCTCGCCGCGCACCTCATCGTAGAAGGCATTGAGAATTCGCGCTGCCTCAAATATCGCCCCTGCGCCGTCTTCCTCGCTGAAGATGCCTGATGAATGTGCCTGCTTGCCCTCGACCGTCAGCAACCAGCCGCTCGAACTGCGCCTTGCGACCGTCGCCCAATCGGTGCCGTCCCGGTGTATGGCGGACTCGAAGCCCAGTCCGATATCAGCCCACTGCCCCGCCTCGATCAGGTGCTTTCGGCTGATCGAAAGCGGCTTGCCGGTTTTTTCTTCATCGCCTGTATAAGCGACGATCACGGGGATGTCATGCAGTGCGCCAACAGCCTGAAGGGCTTTCAGTGCATACACGATGACGACGTTGCCGGATTTCATATCATCGACGCCGGGGCCGGTCGCTGAATCGCCATCCCGGACGAATCCCTGAAAAGTATCATCGGCCTCGAACACCGTATCCAGGTGGCCGATCAGCACGAACTTCTTGCCCGAGCCCTGCGTCTTCCTGCCGAACAGGTGGCCCGCGCGGTTCATGGCCTCCGGCATTTCGATCCACTCTGTTTGCAGACCCAGGTCATCCAGTTCGCGTTGCATGACGCGGCCGACCTGCCTCACTCCCGGATGATTCATGGTGCCACTGGAGATGTTCACCGTTTCTTCCAGCAGCGCGTTGGCCTCTTCGGAATGGGCGTCGATCCATTCGACCATACCTTGCTCGCTTCGATCGAGCCCCTGGCCATAAGCGGCCAGCGAAGCACACACCAATGCTGCTGCGATTCCCGTCCTTTGCATATTTCCTAGTCCCTGTGCTGCGGAATCCGAATGTGATCGACCATTATCTGTATGTGCTCAGGTGGCGCTTTGGTCATGGCACTCACCGTAATGGCGACGATGAAGTTCAGGCACATGCCGACGACCCCGATGCCCTCGGGCGAGATGCCAAACAGCCAGTTTTCAGCCACGTTATCACCCCACGGCGCGCCCGCCCATTTCAGAAAAAGGCCTTTGAAAAATTCGATGTAAGCATAGGTAAACAATAGTCCCGTCAGCATCCCCGCGATCGCGCCTTCGCGATTGACGCGCTTGGAGAAGATGCCAAGCAGGATAACCGGAAAAAGCGACGCCGCGGCCAGGCCGAAAGCGAAAGCGACAACCTGGGCGACCCATCCTGGCGGGTCGAAGCCCAGGTAGCCGGCGACGAGGATAGCGAAAGCGGCGGCAACACGCCCCGCCCGCAACTCGTTCTTCTCGGAAATGTGCGGCAAGAAAATGCCCTTGATCAGGTCGTGTGACACGGCCGCGGAAATGACCAGCAGCAGGCCGGCTGCCGTCGACAACGCCGCTGCTATCCCCCCGGCGGCGACCAGCGCGATTACCCAGTCGGGTAATCCGGCGATCTCCGGATTGGCAAGTACGATAATGTCGCGATCGACCGCAAGCTCGTTGCCCTGCCAGCCGAACGCCGCGGCTTTAGCCGCAAACAGGACATTGCGGTCATCGTAATACTGGATCCGTCCGTCATTATTGTGATCGTCAAAGGCGACAAGTCCTGTTCGCTCCCAGGTACGAAACCAGTCCGGCCTCTCCTCGTAGCGCAGATTGCCGTCAATCGCACCGATATCGCCAGGCTGAATCGTGTTGATCAGGTTGTAGCGGGCCATCGATCCGACCGCCGGTGCCGTGGTGTAGAGAATGGCGATAAACAGCAGCGCATAGCCAGCCGACTTGCGCGCGTCTCGTACCTTGGGAACCGTGAAGAAGCGCACGATGACATGTGGCAGGCCCGCGGTGCCGACCATCAGCGCCATCGTGATGCAAAAGACATCGATGCGGCTCTTGGTGCCGGACGTATACTGATTGAAGCCCAGCGACGTCACGATATCGTCGAGCTTGTCCAGCAATGCCGTTCCCGTTCCCGAGACCTCGCTGCCAAAGGCAAGCTGCGGGATCGGGTTGCCCGTAAGCTGGATCGCAATAAAGACGGCCGGCACCGTGTAGGCAAAGATCAATACGCAGTACTGGGCCACCTGCGTATAGGTAATCCCCTTCATGCCGCCCAGAACGGCATAGGTGAATACGATTCCCATACCCACAACAAGTCCAACCGTGACATCGACCTCGAGAAATCGCGAGAACACGATACCGACGCCGCGCATCTGCCCGGCTACATAGGTAAACGAGATGAAAATCAGGCAAATGACGGCGACGATTCGAGCGGCCTTCGAGTAATACCTCTCGGCGATGAATTCGGGAACGGTGAACTTGCCGAATTTGCGCAGGTAAGGTGCCAGCAACAGCGCCAGCAACACGTAGCCGCCGGTCCAGCCCATGAGATACACCGAGCCGTCGTAGCCAAGAAACGCGATCAACCCGGCCATCGAGATAAAGGAGGCGGCGCTCATCCAGTCCGCCGCCGTGGCCATGCCGTTGGCGACCGGTGACACGCCTTTACCCGCGATATAGAAGTCGCGAGTATTGTGTGCCCTCGACCAGATTGCGATACCGATGTAGATCGCAAACGTCAGGCCCACGACGAGATACGTAAGGGCTTTGAGGCTCATGACCTTTCGTCAGTCCTCATGAACATCGAACTGTTTGTCGATC
>JBFELT010000060.1:0-15553 GCA_041552015.1 Woeseiaceae bacterium | reverse complement strand
CGTCCGCAATAATTCGCTTCGCAACAGGCGCGGTCACCAGACCCGAAAACTCGCCCCTCAGGCATCCGTTGACCGCGCGTTTCAGCCCGTCGAGTAGCGTTCGGGCATTGGCAGAATTCGGTTTGCCGGCAATGACGGGCGCCGGAAACGGGGTGTCGATGATCTGCAGCCTGTCGTCCAGCAGACGCGAATCGCCGACGATAACGACGTCGTTGGCATAGGGTGAATCAGCGAGCGCATTGCAGAGCTCAGGTCCGATGCCGGCTGGTTCCCCGGCTGTCACCACCAGCGGTTTTTTCACCTGGCCACACGATCCGTACGACGCGGCCCTCGGCGCGCAAGGAAATCACGCGAACTTGCCGGACAGGACACTAGATGCGCGATTCGACGAAGGCCTCGTCGCGAAGGCGCTGCATCCAGAGCATCGATTCTTCCGCCATCTTGCTGTTTCGAATTCTCGAATCGCAGTTGCGGCGTTTCAGGTCTTCGGTGTTGTCATAGACGCGACGGTCCAGGACTTCGAGAATATGCCACCCAAACTGGCTGCGAAACGGTTCGCTCACAACGCCGGGTTCGAGCGATTCGACAACCGTCTCGAATTCCGGAACGAATGTTCCCGGCCCCGACCAGCCGAGGTCTCCGCCGAGGTTAGCGCTGCCCGGATCGTCCGATAGCAGTTTCGCCTGTTCGCCGAAGTCTTCGCCCGCGCGAATCTTCGCCAGAGCCTCTTCGAGTCGCTGTTTCGCGGTGTCGTCGTCGATGATTTCATTGGGTGTCACCAGAATGTGGCGGACCTTCACCTGGTTGACCTGGCTTTGCTCGACGGCACTCTTGAGGTTATCAACCTTGACGATATGGTAGTTATTGCCCCGGCGGAATGGCTGCGACACGTCACCCGCCTTCATGCCGGGCAGGACGTCGGCGAAAACCGTTGGCACGCTCTGGCCAGGCATGGGGCCCAGCGATCCCCCCTCCAGCGCCGAAGGACCCTTGGAATAACGCGCGGCCAGCTCCCGAAAATCGGCACCGTCCTGCAGTTTCGCGTAGATCTCGGTTGCGAGTTGCTCTGTCTTGCTCGCGTCTCCGCCAGACGTATCGATGGGCAACAGGATATGCGACAGCTCCCAGTCCGAATTCACAACGACGTTCGTTTCGAGATCGATAATACACTGCTCGATCTCCCGGTCGGAGACGTTGATACTCTGGGCCACTTCGATGCGTCGCAATTGTTCGATTGTGATTTCGTCACGCAGACTGCGACGAAATTCGGCGTAGTTGAGTCCGTCCGCGGCGAGCAGCGCAGGCATGTCCTCGAATCTCGCGCCGCTTTGTTCGGCGAGGCGCCTTATCGAATCGTTCAACATCGCATCGGAGATAACCAGGCCAATGCGGGCCGCTCGTTGCAGCTGGATTTCATTGATGATGAGTCGCTCGAGAATCTGTTCTTCGAGCACGCCGGCCGGAGGCAACTGCATTCCCTGTGCCGCGGCGCGGGCTTTGATCGTCTCCAACTGCTCGCGGAACTGGCTCTTCAGCACCACGCCTTCGTTGACGATAGCCGCAACCCCGTCCAGGAACTCACCGGTTTCGGAGAGCTCGTCGGCCGCCAGCACGGGCGCAGTGACCAATGCGGCAATTGCGCATAAGGCATTGAATTTAATCACTTTTATCTACCGAAGATCTGCGGAATAGCCAAGAATACCACGTTCGAGCAATCTGTCGGCTGCCGTGCCGACGCTGGTCATGCCCTTCAATACGAGTTGCAGACCGAAGGACGAGTCGCGAGTTCCGTCGCGCGTGGAAATATGGCGCCGCGACACCAGCCTGAGACCCCAGCAGCAGCTCTCGTATTCGAGGCCGAAGAATTGCTCCAGTACTTCCTCGTCGCGGAATGAGAAATTGTAGCGACCGACGAAATTCCATTGCGTGCTCACCGGCCACGACCACGACAGGTCGCCCTGTTCCAGCGAGTCGCGCCGGAAGCGATACGCGAGATTCAGAATCTTCTTGCTGGCGGGGCGATATTGCAGCCGCGCCTCCGACTGCGTCGTGCCGTTTTCACCGGTGCCCCATTGATGACCGAAGTCAAAGTTCATGTTCTCCCAGAGCAGGAACCGGAGTTCGGCGATGTAGTCCGACGTTTCCAGCGTCGATACACTGTTGCCGGGCAATACGACGTTGCGATCGCCGAAGTAGCGCGTCTGACCGACTGTCGCCGTCATCAGTTCCCGGCCGGAGGATACGTCGAGAATGCGCGAGCTCACGCCGATACTCAGCTGCTCGGTGTCGCCTATCCGGTCAACGCCGAGGAAGCGATTCTCGCGATACAGCTGCACGAGATTGATGTCAGGCGTAATCGTATCGAAAACGGGCAGGCTGTCCTGATCGCGAAACGGAATGTTTACATAGAGTAGCCTCGGTTCGATCGTCTGCACGCGGCCGCTGCCGTTGAGCGTACGCTCGAGGATCATGCCCGTGTCCAGGCTGGCGACGGGCACGGTGCGCGTCGGGTCGGTTTCTGCGCCGGGCAGGGTGTTGTCGAGCTGGTAGCGCGTGTGGTCGAGCGATACGGACGGCGTTACGAACCAGCCGGGTCCGCCGACAGGCAGTTCGATGCTGGGTGCCGCATTCAGGCGCCAGCCGGTCACGCCGACGTCGCGATCGAAATTGACGACTTCGCCCTCCAGGCCGAGCCGCAGGAAGCTCAGTGGCCACAGCCCTCTGGCAAGTAGCTGCGGAACGCGACGGTAGGGCTCGTCAGGCGGCAAGATCGCGTCGTCGATCGTCTGGTAGTCCTGCACCTGGCCCAGCAGCGAGAAATTCCTGCCGTAATAGTCGAAGCGAATGCTGCGATTGAGGTGCGTGATGCTCGAGGCGCTGAGACTGCCGCCAAGGTCCTCGAAATACTGACTGTCGGAAACCTCCCTGAAGGCGATGCGGTTTCGCCATCCGGAATCGAACAGTGTGCGGTGCTCGAAGCGAAGCTGGTGGCGCGCGGCGTCGAGGATGCTGTCGTTTGACAGGTAATCGGCGGTGATGGCTCCGTCGTTTCGTGACGTCAGGTATCGAAACTGGGTTTCAAGCTGCAGGCCCCGACTGGTCAGTAGTCGCGGCGTAATCGTTGCGTCGTAATTTGGCGCGATGTTCCAGTAGTAGGGCAGGCGAATTTCGTTGCCACTGCGACCCGCGCTGCCGAGCTCCGGCGTTAGCAGGCCGGACTTTCGGGCATCACTGATCGCGAAGGAAATATAAGGCGCATAGAGTATGGGTACGCCCTTGAACTGCAGCCTGACACCTTTCGCAGTGCCAACGCCTTCGCGAGTGTCGAGCTTGATGGACTTGCCGCGCAGTAACCAGTCCTCCGATCCGGGCGGACAGGTTGTGTATTCGACGCCGTCCAGACGCAGCGTGCCATCCTGGTTTATCTCGAGCGCCTCGGCCGCGCCTCGTGCGTCGTTGCCGCCCAGTGAGAACTGCGCACCCTCGAAACGTATTCGGCCGCTGAGGTAGGCAAACTCCGCGGAGTCGCTGCGAACCTGCGTGCCCGGGTCTTCGTAACGAACGTTGCCCTCGAGCAATATTGCCTGTTGCTCGGGGTCATAGTGCGCAAGCTCGGCTCCGGCGAGCTTGTCATCTTTGCGCAGCAGCACACCACCACTCATTGTTGCGGCCGGCCTGGTGCCTAACTGAGCCTCGAGCTGCCCGGCTTCCAAAACGATCGTGTCGGGGTCTTCGATTTCGAAAAGCGACGAAGCCGGGTCTTGTGCCATCGGCTCGCCCAGAGAGCTGCGGCACGCGCGCGGATCCGCTCCCTGGGCGACGGTAGTCGCCAGGAGGCACAGGCCGAGGATCAGTTGTTTCGCAGGCAAGGCGCTTATCGGGTCAGGTTTGGGCCGCAGCGGTCGTGGCCGGGATGTTAACAGGCATTACTATTTGTTACCTTCGCATAGTTTTTCAGGTCCTTCAACGCGTTACGGAGAACACATATCGAGATACCGGAAGCGGCGCCAGACTCCCGTCTGGCCGAGATGACTGACTGGATTTCGGGCATCGGGGCGATTGCCGGCCGCCAGCCCGTGCCCGCGTCGGATGATGCCAGCTTCCGGCGCTATTTTCGATTGCGGGCAGGCCCGGACAGCTACATCGTCATGGATGCGCCGCCGGACAAGGAGAACTGCCTGCCGTTCATACGCGTTGCCGGTTACCTCGAGTCGATGCGTCTGAATGCTCCCCGAGTAATCGAAGCGAATCTCGAGGCCGGATTCCTGTTGCTCAGCGATCTCGGCAGCGATGTTTACCTCGACGCGTTGCGCCAACACCCTGATGATGCCGACCGACTTTATACGGATGCGATTGCCGCCCTTCTGACAATGCAGCGGCGCGGTACGGCCTTTCAGTCCTCGTTGCCGCCCTATGGCGATGAACTGCTGCGGTTCGAGTTATCGCTGTTTCACGACTGGCTATGCGGCACGCATCTTGGGCTGTCATTCGATGCGCAAGAAGAGGCCGCCTGGCGGGCCTGTTGCGATTTCCTGACGGAAAACGCGCTACAACAACCGCAGGTTTTCGTGCATCGCGATTACCATTCCCGAAACCTCATGGTCAGGAGTGAAAACAACCCCGGCATTCTCGATTTTCAGGACGCTGTCGAGGGGCCGCTGACCTATGATCTCGTTTCGCTGCTGAAAGACTGCTACGTGAGCTGGCCCCCTGATCAGGTACGGCGATGGGCGCTCCAGTTCTACCGCGGGCTCGAGCATGCGATGCAGAAGCAGGTGGACGAACTGACGTTTTGCCGATATTTCGAGTTAATGGGCGTGCAGCGACACCTGAAGGCGGCCGGTATTTTCTCGCGCCTGAATCATCGCGACGGCAAGTCGACCTATCTGCTGGACATCCCGAGGACCCTCGGTTATGTCGTCGAGGTAGGAACTCACTACCCGGAACTTGGCTTCCTGGTCCAGCTCGTAGAGCGGCGCATATTGCCGCTCATGGCTGCCAGGCCATGAGAGCGATGATACTTGCGGCAGGGCGCGGCGAGCGACTGCGCCCGCTCACCGACAAAGTGCCCAAGAGCCTCGTCGAGATACAGGGAAAAAGCCTGCTGGAGCGTCACCTCGAGCGGCTGCACGAATCAGGCATAAGAACAGTCGTCATCAACCTGGGATGGCTGGGAGAAAAAATCGTCGCCAGGCTTGGTTCGGGTGCGCGCTATGGAATGGAAGTCATCTACAGCCAGGAGGGCGAAAACGTACTCGAAACCGGCGGCGGTATTCGCAAGGCACTGCCTTTCCTCGAATCCGGCTCGTTTCTGGTCGTGAATGCCGACATTTTTACCGATATGCCGTTGCCGTGTTTCGAGCTTGCCGACAATTGCCTCGGCCACCTGGTAATGGTGCCTACGCCGGACTACCGGGAACGTGGCGACTTCGATATCCGCGACGGACTCATCTGCAACGACGATAGCGCAGCGTTTACGTTCAGCGGTGTGGCGATCTATCGGCCGGAGTTGTTCGCCGGCTGCGAAACAGGGCGATTCCCGCTGGCACCGTTGCTGCGCGAGGCAGCGGACAAGGGGCGTTTGAGCGGCTCGCTCTACGAAGGCGTCTGGGCGGACGTCGGTACCAGGGACCGCCTCGACCAGCTCAACCGCACTCCGGCCCAGGGGTCTGCGCGGTAGAAATATCCGGGCTGGCAGTCGCCGGCAGTTTACCGTCGCCGGTCACGATCTCCGCCGTGCGAAGACCCAGATGATGCAGCAGGTGCGGCAGCAGTTTCTGCCAGGCGGTCTGCAGCTGCTCGCTGGCGCCCAGCCGCTTGAAATCGGTCATCCTGAGTTCGGCATAGCCGCAGGGATTGATGCGGGAGAACGGTTCGATGTCGATGTCGATATTGAGGGCCATGCCGTGAAAACTGCATCCCCGGCGAATTCGAAGGCCGACGCTGGCGAGCTTTTCGGAGGCCACATAGACGCCGGGTGCGTCTGCGCGACTCGCCGCCGCTATACCGTATTCGGCGGCGAGATCGACGACGCTCTGCTCCAGCGCCGTGACCAGCGTTCGCACACCCATGCCGAGCCGCCGCAGATCCAGCAACGGGTATATCATCAGTTGCCCGGGTCCGTGAAAAGTGACCTGTCCGCCACGATCGATCTGTACGACCGGGATATCGCCCGGCGCCAGCAAATGCTCCTTGCTGGCATTGAGCCCCATCGTAAATACGGGCGGGTGCTCGGTGAACCAGATTTCGTCCGCGGTTGCGCTGCCGCGCGCGTCGGTGAATTCCTGCATCGCATGCCACAGAGGAACGTATTCCTGGCGCCCCAGGTAACGTGTAACGATGCTCAATTCCGTGCCGTTAGTCACAATGCGATCAAGACATCGTCGTGCGACGAGGCGTCGTTGTAGATGCTGTCCAGTTGCTGCTGACTCGTCGCCGTAATGGTTACGGTGATCGACACGAAACGACCGTTGCGGCTTACGGCCGCCTGCACAAACTCATCGGCGACCGAGCCCGCGTGACTTTCCACGAGCTCGCGTGCCAAACGTCGAAATTCAGCGCTATCGCGACCCATCATCTTGATGGGAAATGCGCAGGGAAATTGCAGGGCGGAGTCGTCGGCCATGGGGAACTCCAGGACAGGCGCTATTCGAACCAGAGACTGACGCTGTCGCGGGCTCTTTGCCAGACTGAGCCAAGCGGGTTGTCGTTCAGTGCGCGCAGCGACGTGCGCAGGAGTTCTTCCTCGCCGAAGCGAACCTTCAACTCTGCGACCGGTTGGCCCGCCGCAATCGGCGCCTCGATGATGGCGGGAATATCGAGCGATGACTCGAGCTTGTCGTAGCTGCCGCGGCGAACGGTAATGTAAAGGTCCTCCAGCACGCCGAGGCTGGAACTCTCGTTTGCCGATTTCCAGACGCGAGTCGTGGCGATTTCCTCGCCGGCCTTGAAAAGCAGCCGCGTCTCGAAGAAGCGATAGCCGTAATTGATCAGCGCCTGGCTGCCGTCAGTACGAGCCTTGGTGCTGGAAGTGCCCATTACGGCTGAAATTATTCGCATGCCGTCACGCTCCGCGGAGGCTACCAGGCAATAACCGGCGTCGTCGGTATGCCCTGTCTTCAGACCGTCCACCGAGTCATCTCGCCAGAGCAGCGAATTTCGGTTGTTCTGCTTGATGCCGTTATAGGTGAATTCCTTCATCGAATGCCAGCGCCCGTAGTATTCCGGAAAGTCCTGAACAAGGGCGCGCGCCAGGGTCGTCAGATCGCGCGCTGTCGTCACGTGTCCCTCGGCGGGCAGGCCGGTCGCATTGACAAAGTGACTGGACAACATGCCGAGTTTCGCTGCGTACTGATTCATGAGTTCGGCGAAGACACTTTCTGAACCGGCTACGTGTTCGGCAAGCGCAACGCTCGCGTCGTTGCCGGACTGCACGATCATTCCGGCCATGAGGTCTTCGATCGACACGCGTGTCCCGACCTCGATGAACATTCGTGAGCCCTGCGTGCGCCAGGCTTTTTCGCTCACCGTAACTTCATCCTCGAGGCGCATTTGTTCCTGTTTCAGGGCCGCAAAGACGACATAGGTTGTCATGAGCTTGGTGAGGCTCGCGGGCGCGAGCTGTGTATCCGGATTTAGCGATGCCAGTTCGTGGCCCGTCCGGGCATCAATGAGCAAGTAGCTCTTAGCACCGATTATCGGCGCCGCCGGCACAGGCATCGGCTCCGCGGAATGTGCGGCGGCCGCAAGGAATGCGAGCAAGATAGCGAGCGCGTGGGTCAGGCGTAGTGACATGGGGCCTCTTTCGATGTGTGTGACGAGTGTAGCCGGGTATTGTACTCGCCCGGTGTCCTGTCAGGTCAATCCGCGACCAGGTAGGGATCCGTGATGCCGATGCCCTCGAGTTCCTCGACAAGCATGTCGTAACGAACGACGTCGTCGATGGGCCCGATTCGCACCCGAAACAGGGAGGGGCTTGAGGAGCGGTCCTCATGGATAGAGGCGTTGTCGATGCCGGCCTCAGCGAGCGCGCCCAGGCGCCGCTCGGCATTGGCGCGGTCGCCGAATGCGCCAACCTGGACGAAAATCGGGTGCTCTGCGGCGGTGTTCACCGGCACCCTCGTCGTGACCGACTCTGTCGACGTGGAGGGCAGGGAAACCAGCGGCGGCGGTGCTTCGGGCTCTCGCGGCGTGATTTGCCGGGTCGGGCGATCGCCGCTGGGCGCGTCTGACTCGATCGCGGTCACTTCCACGAGGCTGGTGCCGTCCCCGATCATGTCGAGTTTTCTCGCGGCCGAGTACGACAGATCGATAATACGGTTGTCGACGAAGGGCCCTCGGTCATTGACGCGGACGATTACGCTCTTGTCATTGCGCAGGTTGCGAACCCGCACGTAGCTCGGCAGCGGCAAGGTCTTGTGAGCAGCTGTCATCGCATGCATGTCGTACGGCTCGCGGCTCGACGTGAGGTTGCCGTGAAATTTCCGGCCGTACCACGAGGCGACGCCGCGCTCCTGGTATCCGCGACTGCTTGGCATAACGGTATAGCGTTTGCCAAAAACCTCGTAAACGGGGCCGTTGCCGTACTTGCTGCGCGGCTCGTGTCGCGGAACGGCATTGTCAGGCAGATCGGGTATACGCGTGCTGCCCGACGGCGGGCCGTCGCCCCGAATGCCGCCGCCGCTACAGGCGCCAAGCAGCAGCAGAGATAACAGCAGATATCGCCTAGCTTGCATCATTGCGAACCTGCAACGCGATTTCCTGGCCAAGCTGATGGGCGGCCAGGGCGTACATGCTGCTGCGATTGTACCTGGTGATAACAAAGAAGTTGTGAAAGGCGACCCAGTGCTCGATTCCGTTCGCCCCTTCGTAGGTCAGGAGTTCCGCCTTGCTGTCTGCGCAAAGCCCGGTCGAAAAGACAACACCGCGACGGCTCAGGGATTCGATCGTTTCTCCCGCCTTCAGTGTGTTGCGTGGCTCGGGTACAGAGCCCTTCCACTGGCCGCTCAGTGTCGCTTGCGACACCACCTCTTCGGATGTGCGCCAGCCGTGCTCGAGAAAATAGTTGGCAACGCTGCCGGCGACGTCCGCCCAGTTATTCCAGATATCTCGCTTGCCATCGCCAGTAGCGTCAACTGCGTAGGCGCGAAAACTCGATGGCATGAATTGCGGCCGCCCCATGGCGCCGGCGTAGGAACCGGTCGGCTGCGTCGCATCGAGCTCCTCTTCCCGCGCAAGAATCAGGAACTGCACCAGCTCATTGCGAAAAAAACCGGCACGCTTCGGATATTCGAAAGCCAGCGTGGCAAGCGCGTCGAGGACGCGATCCTTCCCGGTAATGCGACCGAAATAGGTTTCCACGCCGATAATACCGACGATCATCTCGATCGAAACCCCGGTCTCCCTGCTAATGCGCTGCAGCATTTCGCGATTTTCCCGCCAGAACGATGCGCCGGCGTTGATGCGCTCCCTGGTGATAAAGATCTTGCGGTACTCGGCCCAGTTCAGCGTTCGCTCGGCGGGCGTGGAAATCTTGCGAATGATCGACTGCTTGATCTCCGCCTGGCCCAGGATGTCGCGCAACGCCTCACGGTCGAATTCGTGCGTGCCGACCATTTCGTCGATGAACTCGACCACCCCGGGGCTGTCGACGTCCAGGTAGACAGGGGCCACTTCGTCAACGGCTTTCGCGCAGGAGACGGACATCAGGTAGACAACGGCAACAACGAGCAATCGGTTTTTCATCAGTGAGGTAACAGCTTCCGGTGAGAGTGAATCGACATCAGAATACCGAATCCCGCCATGAGGGTCACCATTGACGTCCCGCCGAAGCTGACCAGCGGCAGAGGCACCCCGACAACCGGAACGAGTCCTGTAACCATTGCCGTGTTCACAAACACATAGACGAGAAAGGTCAGGCTTATCGATCCGGCCAACAGCCGGGAGTAGGTGTCATGCGCCTGCACGGCGATATACAGCCCTCGGCCGATAACAAACATGTAGAGAGCCAGCAGCGAGAGCGCGCCGAGCAGTCCGAATTCCTCGCCGAGGACCGCAAAGATGAAATCGGTGTCGCGTTCCGGCAGGAACTCGAGGTGTGCCTGGGACCCGTTGGTCCAGCCCTTGCCAAACAGCCCGCCGGAACCAATCGCGATCTTCGACTGGATAATGTTGTAACCGGCACCGAGCGGGTCGCTGTCCGGATCGAGCAGCGTCAGCACGCGCTGCTTCTGGTAGTCCTTCATGAAAGTCCACAGCACCATCGCGCCCGGAATCGCCAGAACGCCCATCCCGAGAATGAATCGAAATGAAATGCCGGCCAGAATCACAACGATGATGCCGGATGCCGCGATCAGCAGCGCGGTACCCAGGTCCGGCTGCTTCGCAATCATGATGGTCGGAACGATGATCAGCACGGCAATCAGCAAGAGCTGGGACAGCCTTGGCGGCATCTGCCGGTCGTGCAGATACCAGGCAACCATCATCGGCACGCCGAGCTTCATGGCTTCCGATGGCTGAAAGCGAATACCAATGTCGAGCCAGCGTCGCGCGCCCTGGCCCACTTCGCCGCTGATCAGTACCAGCACCAGCAGTACGATGCCTGCGATGTACCCCCACGGTGTCCAGCGTCGCAGAAAGTCCGGCGGCATCTGCGCGACGACGATCATGGCGACGAAGGCGACGCCAAGGCGTACCGCCTGATTGGCGAGCAACCTGCTGCTTTCACCCACGGCGCTGTACAGTACGAACAGGCCGAATGCGGAGACCAGCAAGACGCCGCCGAGAAGCGGGCCATCGATGTGCAACCGGCGCATGAGCCCGGTGAAATCGGACAACGGGGCAGCCTTCGACGTTAGCAGCCGCGTCGTATCACTCAGTCGCATGATCACCGTACCCGAGGTATTCATCCATGATGGCTTTCGCGACCGGGGCCGCGACGCCGCTGCCGCTGCGCCCATTCTCGACGACGACGGCGACGGCAATTCGCGGATCTTCCAGCGGCGCGAAGCTGACGAACAGCGCGTGGTCGCGCTGTCGCTCCTGCAGCGTCTCTTCGTCGTATTCTTCGTCCTGCGCAATCGAAACAACCTGCGCCGTACCGCTTTTCCCGGCCATCGCGTAGGGTGCGCCCTGGCCGACCGCCCTTGCCGTGCCACGGGGTCCCTGCATTACGTCATGCATCGCTTCGATGATGTTGTCCCAATAAAAGCTATTGCTGATCTCGACGTCTGCCAGTCGCTCGGGCGCAATCAGTTTGCGCTCGCCACTGAGCGGGTCTTCTATCGCCGCGACCATATGCGGACGAAAGTGAACGCCGCGCATTGCCAGCGTAGCGGTGGCAACGGCCAGTTGCAGCGGCGTTGCCAGCATGTAGCCCTGGCCAATCGACGCGATGACCGTCTCGCCGTTGTACCAGCGTTGATCGTCACGATTCCTGAATACGGATCGCTTCCAGTCCCGCGACGGCACGAGCCCGGTCTTCTCGCCGCCGATATCCACGCCGGTTTTTTTGCCGAGACCGAATCGATCGAGGTAGTCGTGCATGTTGTCGATGCCCATTTCCTGGCTGATCTCGTAAAAATAGACATCGCAGGACTGCGCAATGGCGTCATGCAGATCCACGGGCCCATGGCCTTCTGGCTTCCAGTCGCGATAGCGATGGCTAGTATCCGGCAGCATGAAGTAGCCTCGGCATACCGTCTTGCGGGTCAGGTTTGTCGCGCCGGTCTCGAGCGCCGCGAGCGCAAGCATCGGTTTGATGGTCGAACCGGGCGGATACGTGCCGACGACCGCTCGATTAAACAGCGGCAGGTCCAGGTTGCCCTGCAATTCACCGTATTGGGCGGTACTCATGCCAACGGCGAAGAGGTTGGGATCGAAGGACGGGGCACTGACCAGCGCGAGTATTTCGCCGCTTTGCGGATCCAGCGCCACGATGGCCCCGCGCCGTCCCTGCAACAATCGAGTAGCGAGCTTCTGTAGTTCCAGGTCGATACTGAGGTAAATGTTCGAGCCCGGCGCCGGCTTCTCGTCCTCGGGCAGCGCGTCCAGCAGGTCGCTGGAGTCACTGGGAATCTGCCGGCCGCGCGCGTTGGTTATGAGGTGGCGAAAGCCCGCCGCGCCGTGCAGGTTCGACTCGAAACTGCTCTCGACGCCGGTCTTGCCGGTATGGGAGGTGCCCGCATACCGGGCCGCGTCAAGTACCTGTAAATCGGCGCTGCTCAGGGCGCCGACGTAACCAACCGCGTGTGCGACGGCCTCGCCATCCGGGTAATGGCGTACCAGGCGCGGCTGGAAGTCGACACCCGGAAAGCGTGGCCGCTGAATGGCGAAGTTGGCGATTTCTTCCTCGGTGAGGCGGAACTTCAGCGTTACGGGACGAAACCGCGGCCCGCTGTGGCTGAGTTCCTTGATGTTGTCAATATCCTCCTCCGCTATCAGGTTCAGAGCGGCGAGCCTGGTCAGCGTGTCATCGAGATCTTCGACCTGCTCGGGAATGAGCTCCAGCTGGTAGGTCGGCAGGTTCTCGGCAACCACGCGACCGCGGCGATCGAAAATGAGACCGCGTATCGGCGCGACCGGTTCGATACGAACCCGGTTGCCCTGAGCCTTCTCGGCGAACAGCTCGTGGTCAACGACTTGCAGCTGCACCAGCCTTGCGATCACGAGGCCGAGCAGTACGACGGCAAGCGCTGCCGAGAGCAGCACACGGCTGACGAACAATCGTCGCTCGGAGTGATGGTCCTTGATCGGAGACAGCAGGCTCATGACGCGCTTACAAGGACAGGGGTTCCCGGACAGGACACTAGGCGCCCGCCCGTACGCGGTAGCGTACTCCAGAAAGGAACATATAAAGGAATGGCCAGATCACGGTACCGGTCACTACCGGCCCCCAGTAGTTGATTGACGCCGATGAAACACCGGCCACGCCGTTAATCCAGAACAGCAGGAACTGGTACAGCGCCAACAGGGCGAAGACGGTCGCCGTCAATTGCAGCAAGGGGAACACGCGCATCAGCAGGTGAAAGCGGACCGTCACGAAGACGATGACACACAGGGCCAGCGCGTGCTGTCCGAGCAGGGTTCCGTAGGAAACGTCGAGAACGATGCCAACGATCCAGGCACTTCCGACGCTCCAGCTGCGCGGCAACTGCATGGCCCAGAAGATGGCCAACAGCGTCAGCCAGTCGGGTCGGAACGACGCTACCGCATCCGGCAGCGGCATGATGGACAGCATCAGGCCGACAACCAGCGTGCCAATCACCGGCAGGCGCCTCGAGGCGCGATCCCTATTCATCCGCCGGCTCCTCCGTCGCGGCATCCACTTCATCCTGCTGCGGCGCGGCCGACCATATCAGCATGACTTCGCGAACCTGATCGAGGGCTGCCGCGGGTTTCGCATTCACGTCGGCAAACGGTTCCTGGGGCATCCGTGTGACCGTGTCAACCACGGCAACCGGGTAGCCAGCCGGGAACGCGCCGCCCAGTCCCGAGGTGACCAGCAGGTCGCCCGCCCGAATGTCGGCATTATTCGGCAGGAACGGCAGGTCGAGGCGATCGATCTCCCCGGTGCCCACGGCGATCGTGCGCAGGCCGTTGCGGTTCACTTCGACCGGCAGGGCATGGTCGGTGTCGCTGATCAGCACGGCTCGCGATGTCATCAGGCCGGTCTTGATCACCTGGCCGACGACACCATCGGCACTGACGATGGCCTGCCCATCGTAAACGCCGTCGCGGCTGCCGATGTCGATGACAAGGTTGTGCTCGTAGGGATTGGCGTCGACAGCCATGATTTCTGCGACACGAATTTCGTCGCGAACCTTGTTGCGCGCATCCAGCAGCGCGCGCAGGCGCGCATTCTCGGCCTCGAGTGCGGTCAATCGCTGCAAGCGCGCATTGGTAAGCAGCCGCTCTGAATTCAAGCGGCTGAGCTCCCGTTCCAGTTCGTTGCGCGAGGTCGTCGAATCGCCCAGCCAGTCCCAGAAGCGAACCGGTGCGTCGACGATGAGCTGGATCGGATACACGGCAACGCCGATGCCGCTGCGGACGGCGTCGAGGTGGTTTTCGCGATGATCCAGGTACATCAACACGATGCTGGCGAGGACGAGCAGCAGCGCGCGCGCGCCGAGGGCGGGGATCCTGCCAGGGTTGCTGCTGTTTCGTCGCGAGTCGACCATCGCCTAGAGAAGCCCAGTCGTCAGTCGACCCGGCCGATACTCACTCCAGGCCAAATACGGAGGGACCGTGTTCATCCATGAGTTCGATTACGCGGCCGCCACCACGGGCAACGCAGGTCAGGGGATCGTCGGCAATGACAACGGGCAGGCCGGTTTCCTCCATGAGCAGCTTGTCGAGATCGCGAAGCATGGCGCCGCCGCCGGTCAGAACGATACCGCGCTCGGCGACATCGGCGCCCAGCTCCGGTGGCGTCTGCTCGAGTGCTTCCTTGACGGCCCCGACGATGCCCTGCAGCGGTTCCTGCAATGCCTCGAGTATTTCGTTGCTGTTGAGCGTGAAGCTGCGAGGCACGCCCTCGGACAGGTTTCGGCCTTTGACGGAGATCTCGAGGACCTCCTGGCCAGGGAATGCGGAGCCGATTTCATGCTTGATGCGTTCGGCGGTGGCCTCGCCAATGAGGATGCCATAGTTGCGGCGAACGTAGTTCGTAATCGCCTCGTCGAATCGGTCGCCGCCGATCCTGACTGAGGCGGCATAGACGATACCGTTCAGCGAAATTACGGCCACTTCGGAGGTGCCGCCACCGATATCCAGCACCATGGAGCCTCGCGCCTCGTGGACGGGCATGCCGGCGCCGATTGCGGCGGCCATCGGCTCGTCGATAAGGTAGACCTTGCGTGCGCCGGCACCCTCCGCGGACTCCCGGATCGCGCGCCGCTCGACCTGCGTGGAGCCGTACGGGACGCAAATCAGGACTCGCGGGCTCGGTCGGAAATAGCGCGACTGGTGGGCCTTGCGGATGAAGTGCTGCAGCATTTTCTCGGTAACCGTGAAGTCTGCAATGACCCCGTCCTTCAGGGGCCGGATCGCGGTGATATTGCCCGGCGTGCGGCCCAGCATGTTCTTCGCTTCCATGCCGACCGCCTCCACCACGCGGCCGCCCCGTCCGGAATCCTCTCGAATCGCCACCACCGATGGTTCGTCGAGCACAATGCCATGGCCCCGCGAGTAAATCAGCGTATTGGCTGTGCCAAGGTCAATGGACAGGTCATTGGAAAAATAACCCAGAATATTCTTGAACATGTCGGGGCGGAGTCTCGAAGCAGGATTAACGGGGTAATCTAACAATGCGCAGGACATTGCACAAGGCGCGGTGTATTATTGCGGGCCCGCCAAACGCGGCGGCTCCAACAACCCTCACATCCAGTTTTTGAACGCCGGAAAAGTCCCGTGTCTCTCAGCAAAGAACAGGTCAAGCACATCGCGATTCTGGCGAGGCTCGAACTCACCGAAGACGAGTACGCCGAGAGTGTCAAGAAGCTCTCCAGCATCGTCGATTTCGTCGATCAGCTGTCGCAGGCGGATACGCGTGACG
>JBFELT010000059.1:0-15606 GCA_041552015.1 Woeseiaceae bacterium | reverse complement strand
GGCTGGGTATTCGAATACGCGCTCGTCGATCGCAGCGGACAGAACGACCTGGCGGAGCTTCGGAGCCTGCAGGACTGGTTCCTCAAGTACGAATTGCAGACGGTTCCCGGTGTAGCCGAGGTTGCGACGATTGGCGGAATGGTCCGGCAGTACCAGGTGGTTGTGGATCCCGACAAGCTCCGCGCATTCGGCATTCCCCTGTCGAAACTCAAGATGGCTATACAGCAAGGCAACCAGGAAACCGGTGCCTCCGTCATCGAGATGGGTGAGGCGGAGTATATGGTGCGCGCACGTGGCTACCTGGAGAACCTCGACGATCTTCGCGATATTCCGCTGGGCGTCAACGAGCAGGGCACGCCACTGGTATTGTCGGACGTCGCCGAGATTCGACTGGGTCCGCAAATGCGCCGGGGTATTGCGGACCTCGATGGCGAAGGTGAGGTCGTCGGCGGCGTAATCGTCATGCGATGGGGTGAGAATGCGTTGAAAACGATCAACGCCGTGAAAATTCGACTCGCGGAGCTGCAACGCAGCCTGCCGGACGGCGTCGAGATCGTTCCCACCTATGATCGATCAGAACTGATCGAGCGCGCCGTTGAAACCTTGCAGGGCAAGCTGATCGAGGAGTTCATCGTCGTGGCATTGGTCTGCGCGGTATTTCTTTTCCACCTTCGGTCGTCGGCCGTCATTATTTTCAGCTTGCCGGTGGGAATTCTTGCCGCTTTCATCGTTATGCACCTGCAAGGTATCAACGCCAACATCATGTCCCTGGGAGGCATCGCAATCGCGATCGGCGCGATGGTGGATGCTGCCATCGTTATGATCGAAAACGTGCACAAGCACATCGAGAAAGAGCCACTCACGGACGACAACCGGTGGCGCATCATGGGCGATGCGGCGACTGAAGTCGGTCCGCCGTTGTTCTTCTCGCTCCTGATCATCACGCTGAGCTTTCTGCCGGTATTCACGCTTGAAGCACAGGAAGGCCGGTTGTTCGCGCCGCTCGCTTTCACCAAGACCTACGCGATGGCGGCCGCAGCCGGGCTCTCTATCACGCTGGTGCTGGTGCTGATGGGCTATTTTATCCGCGGCAAGGTCACGCCGGAGCACAGGAATCCTCTCAATCGCGCATTGATCGCCGTATACCAGCCGATCGTTCATGCGGTAATTCGTTTTCCGAAAGGGACGCTGGCGCTGGCAGGCTTTATTGTTCTTGTCGGCCTGTGGCCAGCGAGCAAACTCGGTTCGGAATTTATGCCGCCGCTGGACGAAGGTGATCTGATGTACATGCCGACCACGTATCCGGGCGTGTCGATCGACAAGGCGCGCGAGATCCTGCAGAGCACCGACAAGATGATTCTCAAAGTGCCCGAGGTAAAACGAGTCTTCGGCAAGATCGGGCGCGCCGAGACGGCGACGGATCCGGCGCCGCTCACGATGATCGAAACCGTTATCCAGCTAAAACCCCGCGAGGAGTGGCGCGCGGGCATGACGCCCGAGAGCCTGCGCGCCGAGCTGGACCGAGTTGTCAGATACCCGGGTCTTACCAATGCCTGGGTGATGCCCATCAAGACACGTATCGACATGCTCGCGACCGGCATCAAGACGCCGGTCGGCATCAAGGTGGCCGGGCCGGATCTCAAGGTGATTGAGCGAATAGGCCAGGATCTCGAGCGCGTGCTCGCCAATGTCGATGGCACCGCCTCGGTGTATTCCGAGCGCGTCGCCGGCGGACGCTATGTGGATGTCGACATCGATCGCAAACGTGCCTCGCGCTTCGGCCTGAACATCAGCGACGTACAGGATGTTGTTCGTTCGGCGGTTGGCGGCATGAACGTAACGCAAACAGTCGAAGGTCTTGAACGCTACCCGGTCAACGTTCGCTACCCGCAGCGGGTACGCGACTCCGTCGAGCAACTGAAGTTACTGCCAATAGTGACTCCAAACGGTGCCAGGATCGCACTGGCCGACGTGGCCGACGTCCGGGTGGTTGATGGTCCGCCGGCGATCAAGAGCGAGAACGCCAGACTCAACGGCTGGACCTATGTTGATATCACGGGGCGGGACCTCGGATCTTACGTTGCCGAGGCTCAGCAGGTGGTTTCGGACTTCGTCGAGCTGCCGGCCGGCTATTCGCTCGCCTGGTCCGGCCAGTACGAGTACATGCTGCGGGCGAAGGAGCGATTGGCCGTGGTTGGCCCGCTCACGCTCGCGATCATCGTGTTGCTGCTGTATCTCAATTTCCGACGCTTCGCCGAAGTAGCGATCATAATGGGAACTCTACCTATGGCTTTGGTCGGCGGTGTGTGGCTCTTATACCTGCTCGACTACGATCTGTCGGTCGCGGTGGGGGTCGGTTTTATCGCCCTGGCAGGCGTTGCCGTCGAGATCGGTGTGGTGATGCTGGTCTACCTCAACCAGGCGATTCGAGAACACATCGCGACGGCGAAGTCCGAGGGACGTGCGCTGGCGATGGGCGACGTTGAGCAGGCGGTTATCGACGGGGCTCTGCTGCGCGTACGACCGATCATGATGACCGTTGCCGCAATTATCGCCGGCCTGCTGCCGATCATGCTTGGCGGCGGCACCGGCTCGGAGGTGATGCGCCGCATCGCGGCACCCATGGTCGGCGGCATGGTTAGCGCTACACTATTGACCTTGATTGTTATTCCCGCGTTGTTCCTGATCTGGCGCGGGCGAGGCACGGGGCGGGACCTGACATGAAGACTCACAAATCGAATGAACATGGCGGTTGCCACCCGGCGGCCGAGGCGGCGCCTTCCGGGGCCCAAGATCATTCATGCTGTCACGGCGGACACGATGCGGCGCCGGCGCCAAGCGGTGATTACGATCTTGTGCCCGCTGATTACAGCGGCACCGTCTATACGTGCCCGATGCACCCGGAGGTTCGCGACATTCGAAACTCGGGCTGCCCCATTTGTGGCATGGCGCTCGAGCCCGCAGGAATCGTAGCCGGCGAAGAAGACACGTCCGAGCTGGACGACATGACTCGGCGATTCTGGATCAGTGCCGCGCTGACGTTGCCGCTGTTTGTCTATGCGATGGGCGATCTTGTTCCGGGACAGCCGCTAATGCACCTCGTGCCGGCGAATTGGGCGCCATGGCTGCAATTTGCGCTCGCGGCCCCGGTCGTATTGTGGGGCGGCTGGCCGTTCTTCGTTCGCGGCGCAAATTCGATACGCTCGATGAACCTCAACATGTTCACCCTGATCGCGCTCGGGGTAGGCGTTGCGTTTGCGTATTCACTCGTTGCGACGGTGATTCCCGGCGTCTTTCCCGATGCGTTTCGAAACATGTCCGGCGAAGTAGCCGTCTACTATGAAGCGGCGGCCGTCATTACGACGCTGGTGCTGCTGGGTCAGGTACTGGAGCTGCGCGCGCGTAGCCAGACTTCGGGCGCCATCCGGGCATTGCTCGAACTTGCGCCGCCTACGGCCAGTCGTATCCGTTCGGACGGAACGGAAGAAGAGGTATCCCTCGACGACGTCGCAACAGGCGATCGTCTCCGCGTTCGGCCCGGCGAAAAGATTCCGGTCGATGGGACCGTTGATGAAGGCAGCAGTTACGTTGACGAGTCGATGATAAGCGGCGAGCCCATTCCCGTCGAAAAACGGACAGGCGATACGCTCGTCGGCGGCACCGTCAATGGCACCGGCGGGTTTGTGATGGTGGCTACCAGCGTCGGCGACGATACGCTGCTGTCGCAAATCGTGAAAATGGTTGCGGAGGCGCAACGCAGTCGTGCCCCCATCCAGCGACTGGCCGATGTGGTTGCGGCCTGGTTCGTTCCCGCCGTCGTTACCGTCGCTGTCGTAACGTTTATTCTCTGGGCGTGGCTCGGTCCGCATCCGGCAATGGCCTACGCGATGGTCAATGCCGTAGCGGTCCTTATCATTGCGTGTCCATGCGCGCTGGGGCTCGCAACGCCGATGTCGATCATGGTGGCAACCGGAAAGGGCGCGCAAAACGGGATCCTGATAAAGAACGCCGAGGCGCTGGAGACCTTCGAAAAAGTCGACACCATCGTCGTCGACAAGACCGGCACGTTGACCGAGGGTCATCCTGAACTCGTCATGATCACGCCGTTCGAGGGATTCACCGAGGCGTCACTGCTGTCGTTGGTGGCATCCGTCGAAAATGCGAGCGAACATCCCCTGGCGCGCGCCATCGTCGAGGGTGCGAAGAAAAGGTCGCTGGCGCTGCTGGATCACGAGAACTTTGAGTCCATAACGGGACAGGGCGCGCGGGCGACGGTAGATGGCAAAAGGGTCGTCGTAGGCAATGAAAAACTGATGAGCTCCACAGGCGCGCATGATCCCGGGATTGCCGACACGGCAAAGGCCTACCGGAAAGAAGGTCAGACAGTCGTGTTTGTCGCGGTGGATGGCAAATCCGCGGGACTGATTGGTGTTGCGGATCCCGTAAAGGCTTCGACGCAGGAAGCCATCGAGAAACTGCATCGTGCCGGACTGCGCGTCGTGATGCTTACGGGCGACAGTGCCGCGACGGCGGAGGCGGTAGCCCGCAGCATCGGTATCGACGAAGTGCACGCCGATGTCTCACCGGAAGACAAGCATCGCATCGTTCGCGAGCTACAGGCCAGGGGCTCCGTTGTCGCCATGGCCGGGGACGGGATTAATGACGCTCCGGCCCTGGCACAGGCCGACGTTGGTGTCGCTATGGGAACCGGCACCGACGTGGCGATGCAAAGCGCCGGTGTGACCCTGGTACGCGGGGACCTGCTGGGCGTCGCAAAGGCGCGCGCATTAAGCCGGGCCACCATGCGGAATATTCGTCAAAACCTGTTCTTTGCGTTTGCCTACAACACGGCCGGCGTGCCCATAGCGGCCGGCATCCTGTACCCGTTTTTCGGCCTGTTGCTTAGCCCCATGATTGCGGCCGCCGCGATGAGCCTGAGCTCGGTGTCCGTTATCGGCAATGCCCTGCGGCTGAGGAACGCGCCTTTGTAGAACATTTCGCCTGGCTTGACGGGAACGGCTAAGCGTCGAGATCCGGAATCAACTCGCTCTCGAGGTTGGTTATCATGTCCTTGAGAAGCAGCTTGCGCTTTTTCAGCCGCCGAATGCGCAGCTGGTCGACCATCGGGTCGTGCTGCAAACGATCGATCAGGTAGTCGAGGTCCCTGTGACTGACGCGCAGCTCGCGTAATCGCTCGAGTTGCTTAAACGATTCGGTATCGATCTTGTCGGTCATTCCACCATGCTACTCGCAGTCAGGTAGCAGCGCCAACCAGTCCCTGTCATCGGCGCCAATTACAAAAAAGTGAGGGTTAAGGATGTCCGATTTTGAATTGTAAGTCATTGCTTTTCCGTCGAGAGTAACGACGCGGCCGCCGGCCTGTTCGACTACGGCCTGCGCCGCGGCCGTGTCCCACTCCGAGGTCGGACCGAGGCGCGGGTACAGGTCGGCACCGCCCTCGGCAACGACGCAGAATTTCAGCGAGCTGCCCATCGGCACGATCTCATGATCGCCCAGGCGCGCCAGGTAGGCGTCGAGACTGGCGCCACGGTGCGAGCGGCTGCCGACGACCCTTACCGGCTGGCGGCTTTTCGGATTGACGCGGATCGGCGCGGCAGGCCTGTCGCGCTGGCGCAACTGTGCACCGGCGCCTTCACAGCCCACATAGGTCTTCTGCATTACCGGTACGTGAACCACGCCAAGCACGGGTCGGCCATTGTCGATCAATGCGATATTCACTGTGAACTCGCCGTTTCGTTTGACGAACTCTTTGGTGCCGTCGAGTGGATCGATCAGCCAGTAACGTTGCCAGCCGCTGCGCTGCTCGAAGTCCGGAAGGCCGGATTCCTCAGTGATGATGGGCAGTTCGGGCGTCAACGCGCCGAGGCCCGCAACGATGCGGCGATTCGAGGCAAGGTCGGCCTGCGTCAGTGGCGACTCGTCGTCCTTGCTTTGCACCTCAAAATCGGTCGCGTAGACTTCCAGAATCGCACGGCCGGCTTCCTCGGCCAGCGCGACGACGGGCTCAATTAACGACCTGAGTTCCATGTTGATTCCTGGCGATGCACGGGCGCGCAGTATAACAATGAAAATAGACCCAAGAACGGCGCTGCAGCGCGCCGAAACGCTGATGCTCGATATGGACGGCACCTTGCTCGACCTCGCGTTCGACAATTATGTCTGGAGAGACTTGGTCCCGCGGCGTTTTGCCGCGGCTCGCGGCATGAGCCTCGAGACCGCCCGCGACCAACTGTTTGCACAGTACCGGGCGGTGCAGGGGGACCTCGAGTGGTATTGCCTCGATCACTGGAGCGAACGGCTCGGGATCGACATCGTGCAGATTCACCACGATGTCAATCATCGCATCGGCTACCTGCCCGGCGCGCTTGCATTCCTGCGCAGCGTGGCTGCGCTGGATACCCGGGTACTGCTGGTGACCAACTCGCATCCGGATACACTGGCTTTGAAAGATGCCGTCACCGGTCTCGGCGACTATTTCGACGGTACCGTCAGCTCGCACCATTACGGCCACGCGAAAGAGAGCCAGGCGTTCTGGCGCGCACTGCAGGATGACGTCGGGTTCGACATCGAGACGACACTGTTCGTGGATGACAGTCCGGCGGTGCTGCAAAGTGCCGAGACCTATGGCGTAAGGATGCTGCTAACCGTAACGCGCCCTGACACGACCCGGCCCGTCGTCCGCGGCTCCGGGTTTCGCGGCGTCGAGACCGTAGCCGACATGCTGCGGTAGGAGCGCACCTCCCCGGAAAAGGGGGCATTGGCAGCGCACGAGCGACAGCCGTAACGCCCCGGTCGCCTTAACGTTTCGGCGGTCCCCGTCGCCGGCCGCCGGTACCGCTCCGGCCGCCGCCGGAGCGTCCGCCGCCGGGCTTTCCGCGTTGATTTGACGGCTTACGCGGGCGTCGTTTCGGGGTTACGATTTCCGGCAGGTCCTCCGGATTGTAGTTGGCGACCGGAATCTTGTGACCGATGTAGTCTTCGATGTCGGGTAGCGTAGCCACGTAGGTCTCGCAGCCTAGACTGATCGCATCGCCGGCTGCTCCGGCGCGCGCTGTACGGCCGATGCGGTGAACGTAATCTTCGGCGTCCTGCGGCAGATCGTAGTTGATAACGTACTGAACGTCCGGGACGTGCAGGCCGCGCGATGCGACATCGGTGCCGATGAGAACGGCCAGCTCGCCGCTCTGGAAGTCCATGAGCATACGCAGGCGCTTGTTTTGCGGCACATCCCCGGAAATGGCCCTGGCATGGATGCCGTTAGCCTCGAGACAGTCCTGCACGCGCTCGGCTTCGCGCTTCATATTGACGAAAATCATGATGCGCCCTTCGCCCATCTCCCGGATGAGGCCGATCAACAGCCGCATCTTGTCTTCGTTGGAGGGAAAGAACACCGCCTGGCGAACCCTGTCCGCTGTCACCTTGTCCGGCTCGATACGTATCAGTTCGGGCTCGTTCATGTGTTCGTAAGCGAGCTCCATGACGCGTTGCGAGAGCGTTGCCGAAAACAGCATGTTCAGTCGCTTGTCCGGATCCGGAAGCCGGCGCAGCAGATAACGGATATCCTTGATGAAGCCGAGATCAAACATGCGGTCGGCTTCGTCGAGAATGGCAACCTCGACCTGGTCGAGCTTGAACACGCCCTGCTTGAAGTAGTCGATGATGCGACCGGGCGTGCCGATCAACAGGTCGACGCCGTCTTCCAGGGTCCTGCGCTGTTTCTCGTAATCCGTGCCGCCGAACGCGATGCCGATCTTCAGCCCGGTGTGTTTGCCAAGTATTTCCGCATCGTTGGCGATCTGTACCGCAAGTTCGCGCGTCGGCGCGAGCGCGAACAGCCGCGGCTGACGCTTCTCATCGGGATCGGTAGGGGTATTCAGGAGTCGCTGATAGGCCGCGATCAGGAAGGCCGCCGTCTTGCCGGTGCCGGTCTGTGCCTGTCCGGCGACGTCGTGGCCCTTCAGGGCGATAGGCAGCGTGCTGGCCTGTATAGGCGTGCAAAACTCGAAGCCCGCATCGCGGATACCCGCCCGGATGCTCTCGTGTAGCGGCAGCGCGTCGAACCTGAGGTCGCTCAGATGGTTTTCAGACATAGAAAATAGACCAGAAAATGTGCGTGAAAAGCTTGCAATATGGCTCGCGAAACGGTCCAATTAGGGGCAATTCGACGCGACAACCGTCGCACCCGCCAATTTCGATTTCCTAAACGATCCAGAAAGAAGCCGGACATAGCCGGGATGACCCGGCAATTAAGCTGCGACATATTGCCTGATAGTTAAGGCAGCGTCATCCGTTTTTGCAATGTTCGTTCGCCGGTACGCCGCGTAACGGGCAAAAAACCACAATCGATTATCACTTTCATTGGGAGGAAGTAGCCGGTGAGCGACAACGTTGTGCACACATCGGACGGCACATTTGAGGCCGACGTATTAAAGAACGACAAGGCAGTCCTGCTCGACTTCTGGGCGGAATGGTGCGGTCCTTGCAAGATGATTGCGCCGCTGCTGGAAGAAGTTGCCGTATCGCACGCAGACAAGCTGGCGGTAATGAAGCTGAACGTGGATGAGAATCCGAACGTGGCTCAGAAATTCGGAATTCGCAGCATTCCGACGCTGATCCTGTTCAAGAACGGCGAAGTACAGGCGCAAAAAATGGGTGCGATGCCGAAGTCGCAGCTCGAAGAGTTTCTGGACACTAATCTGTGAGAGGGTACTTGGGTACTTCAACTAAAAATCGCCCGAACAAAACGGGCAACAAGAGCAAGGGCAATCCGAATCGCCGACGTCGGCGCCGCTCGCCGCAAAGCGAGTATCCGGATGACGAGGGCAGTCTTGAGGTAATACCGCCCGAGCAACTCGAGCAAAGCAAGAACGTGATGAACCTGACGGAGCTAAAGACCCGTCCGGCAGCCGCGCTTGTCGAACTCGGTGAGTCGCTGGGCGTCGAGAATCTTGCCCGCTCGCGCAAGCAGGATATGATTTTCTCTATCCTGAAGGCACATGCGAGCCTGGGCGAGGACATCTACGGCGATGGTGTGCTCGAGATCCTGCAGGACGGCTTTGGCTTCCTGCGCTCGGCTGACAGCTCTTACCTGGCCGGTCCCGACGACATATATGTCAGCCCCAGCCAGATCCGCCGCTTCAACCTGCGCACCGGTGACACAGTATCCGGATTGATTCGGCCACCGAAAGAAGGCGAGCGTTACTTCGCGTTGCTCAAAGTCGGCCAGATCAATCACGATGCGCCCGAGAATGCGCGCAGCAAGGTGTTGTTCGAAAACCTCACGCCGCTGTTTCCGAAAGACCGCCTCAAGCTCGAACAGGGCAACGGCAGTACCGAGGACCTGACCGCGCGAATTATCGACATGGTCGCGCCGATCGGCAAGGGCCAGCGTGGCCTGATCGTGTCACCGCCAAAAGCCGGTAAGACTATGCTGTTGCAGAACATCGCATCGGCAATCTGCGCGAACACGCCGGAAGTCGACCTGATCGTTTTGCTCATTGACGAGCGGCCCGAAGAGGTCACCGAGATGACGCGAACGGTGCGCGGTGAGGTCGTATCCTCAACCTTCGATGAGCCCGCCAGCCGGCATGTGCAAGTCGCCGAAATGGTTATCGAGAAAGCGAAACGCCTGGTCGAGCACAAGCGGGATGTTGTCATCCTGCTGGACTCGATTACGCGCCTCGCTCGTGCCTACAATACGGTGGTGCCATCCTCCGGCAAGGTCTTGACCGGTGGTGTTGACGCCAACGCGCTGCATCGACCGAAACGTTTCTTTGGCGCGGCCCGTAACATTGAAGAAGGCGGCAGTCTGACCATACTCGCGACCGCGCTCGTCGATACCGGCTCCAAGATGGACGAAGTCATCTACGAGGAGTTCAAGGGCACGGGTAACATGGAAATTCACCTGGATCGCCGTATTGCCGAGAAGCGCGTATTCCCGGCGATCAATATCAACCGATCCGGCACGCGCAAGGAAGAGTACCTGACCGATCCGGACGAGCTGCAGAAAATGTGGATCTTGAGGAAAGTGCTGCATCCGATGGATGAACTCGCTGCTGTCGAGTTCCTTCTCAACAAGCTGCAGGATACGAAGACCAACACACAGTTTTTCGAAGCGATGAAGCGATAGTTGTCGCGCGAGAGGGGGGCAACTGTTCCTGGATCAAGGCAGGATGTCCCCTATCGCACGTCTTCCTGTGAGTCTGTGCCCGGCTTCTCCGCAAGCCAGCGCTTCGCTTCAGCGACGTTGTCGAAAACCGGGGTTGTTTCCAGCAACAGCCTGTTTCGCACAACGGCCTCTGCGAGCCTCAGAAACTCCCTCGACGCCGGGTTTTCCTGCACCCAGGCGATGCGGTGCTTGCCGGTGACGCCGGCGGCCTGAAAAATGGCGGCGCGATCGTAGGCTTCCTCCATGCTCAGATACTCTGTATTCGAAATACCCAGCACATCGAAGCACCGGTGCTCGTCGCAGGCGGCGACTATATCCCTCAGGAGTTGATCGAGTGACAGGTAATCCGTCACGCCGGTGACGTTCACCTGAATCAGGGAATCCTCATACTTGATCGAGTAATTCAGCGTCATAGAACGAGTCTAATTTGCGTTTCGACGAGCTGTCGATCGCGAACAATACTTACCGCCGGGCCCTTGTTTTGTCCAGTCAACGGCCGCCGGGCCTCGAGCCGGAGTAAACTTCTTGCTGGATCGACCGATTTTGACGGCGTGAGACGTCAAATAGTCGAGTACCCCGGGGTAATTCGCCATGACGGTCTATTTCGAAGATAAAAGGCTTGTAAAACAGCTGCTTGCAGGTGACGAAAGAGCTTTCGAGCAATTCTTCGAAGAAAACTTCGCGCGGCTGTACCGGTTTGCGCTGTCGCGTCTGTCCGATGATCCTGACGCCGCGCGCGAAGTTGCCCAGATCAGCCTGACACGAGCCGTTCGAAAGCTTCATACCTTTCGCGGCGAGTCCGCACTGTTCACCTGGCTCTGCGCGATTTGCCGGAATGAGACCAGCGACTGGCTGTCGAGGCAGGGACGATACCGGGAGCACATTGTGCTGACCGAAGATTTTCCGGAGATACAGGCGGCCGTCGATTCGATTCATGCACCGTCACAAATGAGCCCGGAACGACACTATCGCCGTGTCGAATTGCTGCGCCTCATCCAGGTGGCGCTGGACAAGTTACCGCCCCGGTACGGCGATGTACTGGAGTGGAAATACATCGAGGGGCACTCGGTAAAGGAAATATCGAAACGCCTGAACCTGGGTGATGAGGCAACACAGTCCCTGTTGGCACGCGCCAAGCGAGCTTTCGCGGACGTGTATTCGTCATTGACAGATGGCACGGGACTTAATGAGAGCGAGCTGGTGAAACCATGACTAGAATTGATCAGGGCGCAGGCACACAATCGGAAGAGGCGCTCGAGGCATTGCTTCGGCACGCGACGCCGAGGCCCACGCCGTCCGAATCCGACGAGGCAGCCGTTCGCAGGGCTGTTCGCGCCGAGTGGCAGGTCGTGAGCGGCAAGTACCGATCGCGTCGACGTGTCGCGGCATTTGCTATCGCGGCAACCGTGTTGCTTGGCGTATTTTCCGTATTCAATCTGTTTCGGCTGCCAGCGGTGGATGCGGTCCAGGTCGCGACAATCCAGAAGAGCTTTGGCTCCATCTATTTGCTCGGCGAAGCTGCCGAATTGCGCGAAACCGATACGCTGTCAAACATCGTTTCCGGGCAGACGATAGTGACCGGCGACAACGCAGGCATGGCGCTGGCCTGGGGCGAGGGTGGCTCTTTGCGGATTGACGCCAGTAGCCGCGTCCGGTTTGTCGATAGTAGCTCTATTTTTCTCGATACGGGCCGGGTCTATTTTGACTCCAGTCCGTCGTCGCTGATGACCGGTATCAGCGCCCATAGTGTTGGCGATTTCGTCGTCGTGAGCGAGTTCGGCAAGGTCGAGCACATCGGCACGCAGTTCATGACGCGCGTCGGCGATGGCAAGCTGACGGTCACCGTCAGGGAAGGACAGGTTGCGCTCGAGGGTCCGAATCTGCAGCAGGTCGCTTCTGCGGGCGAGCAGCTCACGATCAGCTCCCGCCAAAAGCCGGTGGTGCTCAGTATTGGCCGGTCCGGCGAGTCCTGGGCCTGGATCAGCAGGACATCGCCCGCAGCGGATGTCGACGGCAAGTCGCTGCACGAGTTCCTTCTCTGGGCGTGTCGCGAGACCGGCCTGGAACTCAGGTATGAGGGACGGGCAGAGCAGGTTGCACGGCACGACGCCATCCTGAAGGGGATTATCGATACAGAACCACTGGATGCGCTGAGGCTACGGCTGGCGACGGCCGCGCTCGACTGGCGCATTGACGAGGGAGTGATTACCGTTAGTGAATTCAGGTAGACAAGGACCGTAAGCGCGAGATCATGCTACGAATCCTGCTGCTCTCGTTTGCACTGCTTTCGTCAACGGTGTTGGCGGACGACGGGCAAGCCGTGCCCTATGTCGGACGCACTGTCGCGAACGTTATCGATGGATTCCGCGAACAGGGCCACCGGTTCGCCTACAGCACTAACCTGGTCAGCAAGGAGCTTCGCGTAGAGACGGAGCCGGTGCCTGGCACGCCGGTTGAAATCGTGCGGCAGATCCTCGAGCCGTACGGCCTCGAAGTCCGCAGCGAAGCCGGCGTGTACCTGGTCGTCAGGGCGCAGGCGAGAGAGTCGAGCGTGCCCGAACCGACGTCGGCTTCGCCCCGGACGAAGCGCGCGGATATCGAGACGGTCATCGTCGCCGCGAGTCGCTACGAAATATCGCGCGACATCTCGACCTCGAAGTTCACTCTCGATCGCCGAACGATTCAGAGTATGCCGGATGTCGGCGAGGACCCGATCCGGATCGCCCAGCGCCTGCCCGGTGCGGCTGCGAGCGGTACCTCGGCAGTCGCGCATTTTCGCGGCGGCGAGCAGAACGAGATCGGCATCATGTTGAACGGCCAATGGCTGTTCGACCCGTTTCACGTTCGTGATTATCAAAGCCTGTTCAGCGCGATCGACGCGCGTGCGATCGATGGTGTGGAGGTCTACACGGGCGGATTCCCGGTGCGTTACGGTGACCGTATGAGCGGCATGGTGCTCATGAATTCGCTGGACGCCGACAAACCACGACATACAGAGATCGGCCTCAGCGTGTTCAATACCTCGTTGCTGACAGCTGGCAGCAGGCAGGATCACAACTGGCTGTTCTCCGCTCGGCGCGGCAACCTCGATCTGGTTATCGATCCAAGATACGGACAGCCATCGTATTTCGATGTATTCGGCGAATACACCTTCGAACTCTCGCCGGGCATGCGGCTGTCGATGAATGCGCTGTTCGCCGACGACCAGGTCAAGGTCGTGCTCGAAGCGGACCCCGCAGAACTCGAGCAGGTTGTCAGCGACACCAGCAACACGCAGCTCTGGCTACGTCTCGAAAGCGACTGGTCGGAGACGCTGAGCAGCAGCACCGTATTGTCGATGGTCGACTATACGAACACTCGGGAGGGTTCGGCGAGCGATCCGGAGAAGATGATCGCTGCCGCGATGGATACGCGGGATGTCAGCCAGTTCGCGCTGCGCCAGGACTGGGTCTGGAGCCCCTCTTCGCGCCACCGGACGCAATGGGGCATTCACGCAGCCTACGGCGAGGCGGACTACGCCTACAGCGGCTCGGCCGACTATTTCGGATTGCAGGCGATCTACGCGGACCGACCGGACAGCGTCAGTCGCTCGGCAACGGCGAGCCCGAAGGGCGGCAGCTATGCGATATACGTGTCCGATCGGTGGCGGCTCACACCGCGCGCGGTGGTCGAATGGGGCCTGCGCTGGGACGACCAGACCTACACCGATCTGAGTTCCGATTCGCAGCTCAGCCCGCGGCTCAATTTCATGCTGCGAACCGGGGAGGCGACGGAACTGCGTTTCAGCGTCGGGCGTTACCACCAGTCGCAGCCGCTGCAATCGCTGCAGATCGAGGACGGCATAACGAACTTCTGGCCGGCGCAGCGGGCCGATCATGTTATTGCCGGTGTGAAGCACCTTCTCGACAACGACACGTCGTTGCGACTCGAGGTATTCCGGAAAGAGATCCGCGACGTGCGGCCGCGCTTCGAAAATCTCTACGACCCGCTGGGGCTCATGCCGGAATTGCAGGCGGATCGCGTGCGCCTGGATCCTGCGAGGGCAGAGGCACGGGGCCTCGAGCTCTCGGCCGATCGAAGCGCGGGTCCGTGGAGCTGGTGGGCCTCCTATACCTGGTCAAAGGTCACCGATCGTATCGATGGTCGCGATGTCCCGCGCAGCTGGGACCAACGCCACGCCGTGCAGGGCGGTTTCGAATGGCAGGACGAGGCCTGGACGCTCGCCGTGGCCGCGAGCATTCACAGCGGCTGGCCCAAGACCGGCCTCGAGCTGATTTCCGAGGGCGTCGATGAGGAGGGCGAGGCGATAAACGTTGCGGTCCCGGGACCCCGCAACGAATTCCGCCACCCGACGTTCGCGAGCGTCGATCTGCGAGTAAGCCGCAAGTTCGACGTCCGTCGGGGTTCCCTGCTCGCTTTCGTCGAAATCTCGAACGTGTTCAACCGCCGCAATGTGTGCTGCCTTGACTTTGATCTCGAGGAGGATGCTGTCGGAAACCAGGCGCTGGAATACAGCCGCGACTACTGGCTGCCGCTGCTTCCCGCCATCGGCGTACTCTGGGAATTCTAGCGTCAGGACGAGGCCGCCGCCGAACGCCAGTTTTGGATCGCATGCTCGTAGATGCGCTGATGTTTGCGGGCGTCGGCGTCGCTCCCGTAGATGATGCCGGCGGCGCGCCGATAGATCGCCTTGCCGAGCGGCCCGTTGTCCGGGGTCTCGTCACGATGGGTCAGCACGAAAGGAATCGATCGGGTGAGGGTCAGCAGCAAACCCGACTGCCCGTCCGACAGCGCATGAACATGCACGAGCTCTACGGGCGGCATCAGGCAATAGGCGGTAACGGCGGATCGAACCACTGGCCCGACCGTCACGTCGTCGACCAGGTCCAGCCTCTTGGCGAGCTCGACATTCCGGACCAGCACGTGCTGCCGTACGCCGAGTGTCTGCAGCGCCTCTATCAGTTTGATGAAGTGCTCACCCGCGCCATTGAGGCTTTTCGCGAGGTTGATATGACCGATGTACATGCGCTGTCGCGACGCTGCAATACCCGCGCCCGTGTCTCCTGCCGATGAGAGTCCATTCCACTCTTTAAGACGGTGCCGGCGGGACAAATCGGTCGGCGAGAATCCCGGCCGCGGCCAGGAAAATGATGTCGGACTTTCTTACAGACCTTAGACAGAGGCAAGGTGGCGTTTTCCGGTAATTTATTGAAATAAAAAGTATTACGTTAGATGATTATTTCAAAAATCTAAACAAAAAAGTTAACTTTATCAAAATGGATATTCAAGGGTCAGAATATAAGGCGCTTAAAGGCATGTCTGACTTAATAAGCAAGAACAAAAATATAAAAATAATTTCAGAGTTTTGGCCATTTGGACTATCAAGATCTGGCATACAGCCGATTGCATATTTACGG
>JBFELT010000058.1:0-16443 GCA_041552015.1 Woeseiaceae bacterium | reverse complement strand
ATATGACCCGGGCAATATTCAGGGCGAACTCTCGAACGATACGATCGTTGCGATCTCCAAATTCCAGGCGGAGAACGGCCTTGATGTCACCGGAGAGGCGAGCCCACAGTTGGCGGGCATCATCAAGGCCAAGTTGAAAGAAGAGAGCAGCGGCGCATCGGCGTCGATTACGGAGCAACCTGCGGATCCCGCAGCGCTGCGGGCGGCACAGCAAGTGTGCCTGCAGGAAAAGGTCGCCCAGGCACAGAAATCCAAGAAGAAGAAGAAGGGTTTCGGTTCCCTGGTGAGGGCCGTGACCAATACTGCGGCACGCTTCGGTGGCAACGACATTGCGCGGGATGTGGCAGAGACAAGCCGTGACATCTACGACGTCAATGCGACAGCCCAGGACTGGGAAAGAGCTGCCGAGGACATGGGCCTGACAACGGATGACATCGAGGCCTGCCGAAACCCTTGAATTCATGAAACCAGCAAGCGGAAATTCCATGACACACTTAGATGATCGCGATACTCATGTTTCGATAAGCCGACCGGGCCACTGGCTTGCTCTAGCGACAATTCTGATGCCGATCACAGGATTCGCACAGTCGCTCGATGCACCGGGCAGTGTTTGCATCGGTGAAGACGTCCGGGTCGAGTGGGATGGTCCAAACGATGCCGGAGACCTCATCACTATCTCGTGGCCGACATCAGCCGCCGACGAATGGTTGTCGGCGGGCCCTACATCGGCGGGCAATCCGGTCGTACTGAACGCGCCGACGGCGGAAGGCTATTTCGACCTTCGTTACGTACAACCGGGACCGGGATCGATCCTGGTACGGCGTGGAATCAGCGTTCGGGCATGCGGCAGCGCCGGTAGTGAGCGTGAAGCAGGTTCCAACATGGCGGTCGTCGTCGCGGGCGTGCAGGCGAACTACGGCGATGTTATTCAGCAGCAGCCACCTTTCGGGAACTTTGATGGCCGTGCGGAGGCGCTCTGCGGCGCCAGCGACACGGTAGGCTGGGCCCTCAACACGATAGTTGGACTGATCGCACAGGGTATGGAGGAAAGCGGTTCACCGATCACATTCGACATGATCGAGCAATTGCCCGACGCGCCGTCCCGCGACAGCATCGCGAGAAACATGCGCGCTGCGCGAGATGCGTTCTGTGCCGGCGATCAACCGCCGCAGATTCAGCCCTTCGCCATTACTTACGCGTACTGCCGAATGGCGATGGTGACGCCTTACCAGGTCATGGATATTCACCTGCCACCGCAGGTCGGGACGGGCCGAATGACGGCCGCCGACTACCGTGAAGGCGAGGCGATGCAGGTCACCATCCGGCGAAGTTTCGATGCTTCCGCCAGTGTCCTCGGGGCCGGGTGGAGCCAGCAGGTCGAAATGACGAACGCAGTATCTGGCGGGCGCCGGATCGGCTACTCCACGATGCGTTACGACTTCAATTACTCTGGCGGGCTGGGCGGTGAAAGTGCCGTGCCCTTCGCGTCAATGGTCGATGTGCAGAACAACGGACAGGTCTGGGTATCGGACGACGTTCCGGGCCTCGATATTGTCGAGACGTTCTACAGAAATCTGACCTCCGAGATTTCGCCCGACCTGGAGGGTATGTCGTTCTTCGCCGGCATGCTGAAGAACCTCGTCGGCATGTTGCAGCACGGTCTGCCGCTCGAAGTTGACCAGACTATCGAGTCCAGCGCCATGGGCATGATGTCAGTCAGTGGCCGGTCGCATTCCGTCGTCACCGACGTCAGTCTCGTAGAGTTCAGGCCAGAATGGTGTTCCGAGTCCCTGCTGCCGCCGAACATGCCGGTGCGTGACATAGACCAGGAGATCTCCGAGGCGATGGGACGTTCCGGGGCCGGTTCTGCCGAGATGGCGGAGGCCATGCAGGAATATCAGAGAGCTATGGAACAGATGACGCCGGAGGAACGCCAGATGATGGAGCAGTTTGGGCTCGGTAGCATGATGGAACAGATGACCGGTGGCGCTGGGGCTTCACCTGCGCAGGCATCACCGTCAGTAAGCGGCGGCAGGTCGTCGGGAGCAGGAAGCAATATGCCTACGTCCAGCGAGCTGCAAGGCGAGAACCTGACCGAGAGCGTGCAGAGGCACCTCCAGGCACTTGGCTATGACGTTGGAGTCGTCAACGGCGAGGCCAGCCTGGAAACGACGATCGCCATCTCGACCTTTCAGGCCGAGAAAGGCATGGACGTCACGGGGGAGGTGACGCCGCAGCTACTGGGCGCACTGGCTGCTGAAGTGGACAGCCAGCGCTGATTCAAGGAGCAAGTTTCTGCGCTGGGACACACGGGCTGTCGGAGATACCGCATGACTAGAATTTCACTTTGGCTGGCAGTCAGCGCATTTGTCTTCAGCCCGGTGGCGTCGGCATCATTCTGCGACGCGCATTATCCTTTCAATGGATCGCTTGCGGACGCAACGGGCAACGGCTACGACGGAATGATGATTGCGGAGGGCGGGGCGCCTGCCGCACCACAGTTCGGCGAAGGCAGGTTCGGCCAGGCCCTGCACATTAGCGGTACGTCGGCAATGCGAGCGTTTCTCGATCTGCACCACGAGGCCTGCCCGCAATTCACGATCACTGCCTGGTTCAAGCTGCCGTCTGTCGACGAGGGCAGCCCACAGCCAATCGTTTCAACCGGAGCGCGGGGTGGAATACCAGCAATCGTTGCGTCGGACTCGGCGCTGATACTGTATGGGAGCGGGAACGGTCTCCGGCAAAAGAATGCAGTCCGTGATGGCAATACGTGGTTTTTCGTCGCGGCTACGTTCGACTACGAGGCGCGCACGTACAAGCTCTTCTGGCGGAATCGTTTTCAGGAGGGAAAACTGTCCGACTCGCCCTATGACGCGGAAGACGCGTTCTGGATCGGAACGCGGAACGATGACTTCCGTTTCAAGGCGGCGGATCTCTACGTCGACGAGGTTCATGTCTACGGGCGCGTGCTCGATCTCGGCGAGATTCGAGATGCGTCGAGGAGTGCGCTTGCGCACACGGCGCCAACGCCGGGCGCGGCTCAAACAGCGCCCATACAACCGAGTCTCGAAGGCCCGGCCGCAACGACCGAGACCGGGACCAACCTGACGGCTCCGGCAGCGGGATTGCCGGGCCCTATCAATCAGCCGGTCGCAACAGCAACGGACTACGCGGCGGCGAATAACGAGCCACAGACGCTTGAGGACATGCGCGCGTCGACGGCGGCGCGGGATCCCCTTGCGGAGTCCAGCGATGCGATCGCCGAGCGAGTCAACGAAAATCGTGCGCCGGATCTTAGCGATGCGAGTCGCGGCACGGAAAGTACAGACAGTACTGCCCCGCCTGCGGCGACCGATGACTCCCAGCCAATTAGCGGTGACGTGACAGTGTCTCCGCGCGGCGAGCCCGTCCTCACCGGCGTGTCCGGGCACTTCGGCCAGAACCGTGTCGGTCTCGAAGTCAGCGACGACTTTTTGGGCTGGATCGGCTGGGAGGAGTCACGTGATCGGCCGTGCTATCTTTCGATTCGACCCGACGGAGAAGGACTCAGAAGCCCGTCCATTCCTTATTCGCGCTGCGGCGCGGGCGGTATTACTCCAAGCGAGATGTTAGAGCTCAGTAGCGGTCGGGCGACGGAAACGTCATTCAGACTCTGGACGATTCGAGGTCTGCGGGTATGCAACAACAGGCGAGCTAACATGCGGCTGAAAGGCATTCAGATCTTCACGGCTCGAATCGACGAGCAGGGGCGCCGCGTTGATCTGAACGAATCCGACACCGAAGAGCGACCGAACTGTGCGGTCTGGGACGAGCCCGTTCACTGCCCGTCCGGCACACTAGCGACTGGCGTTGTTGTGCATGCGAACGAAGCGTCGGGCTCTGCGGAACAAATCGTCGGCCTGCAACTGATCTGCCGAGAGCTGTCCACCGCGACGTGATCCCGACGTTCATCATGTTGGCGGGTCGCACGCCACCGCCGCACCCGGAACGATGAAAAAGCGAATGAGTTGCAACCGATGCTGATCGAGCGACAGGGATCATTACGGGCATTGCGCAAGCTGCTAGAACGCGCGGTGGCGGGCCGCGGATCGATCGCGCTGGTGCGCGGCGAGGCGGGCATTGGAAAAACGACGCTGCTGAATGCCGCGCGCGAGCGGATGAACGACGATGTTCGTTTCCTGTGGGGCAGTTGCAACGCATTGTTTACGCCACAACCGCTTGGTCCCCTGCACGACATGGCGGCGGGCTTCAGCGACGATACCCGTGAACTGCTCGAAAACCGGGTTGGCACTTCGGCCTTGCATCCAAAGCTGGTTGATGAGCTCGGATCGGCATCGTATCCGACCGTCCTCGTGATCGAAGATGTCCACTGGGCGGATAATGCAACGCTCGACTTGCTGAAATACCTTGGCCGGCGGATTTCGCTGATTCCAGCCGTGATAGTCCTGAGTTTTCGCAACGATGAGGTTGATGAAAAGCACCCGCTGACGGCAATTCTGAATTCGTTTCCAAGGGCTTGTACTCACAGCATCGATTTGAAACCGCTGTCGCCCGACGGCGTGGAAAAACTGTGCGGCGCGTCAGGATTCAAGGCCGAGGGGGCCCGATTTTACGAGGTGACCGGCGGCAACCCGTTTTTCGTGAACGAATTGATCGCTAGCGGCGGCAGGCCGGACGAATCGATACCGGCTTCGATCAAAGAGGCGGTCAACACGCGCTTGTCACACTTGTCGCCGGTTGAGCGAGAATTTCTCGAGACACTGAGTGTGTTGCCAAGCTCGATACCGACCGAGATACTCCAACCGCTGTTTGGTGACGAAGGCGAGCTTTTCGCGATGGCGGCGATCGGCCGCAAGCTGCTCTTGCAGGACGATGGCAGCATTTTGCGCTTTCGTCACGAGCTGGCACGTCTCGCGACGATGGCGAGACTACCGCCAACGCGTCAGCGTGAAATCAATGCTCGCCTTCTATCCGCTCTTATCGAAGCCGATGATTTCGAGCCGCCGCTCGACCAGCTTGTACACCATGCGGCGGGCGCTCTCGACGGCAAGCGTGTGCTCGAATACGCGCCGCGGGCCGCGGAACGGGCCGCGGCCGTTGGCGCTCACCAGGAAGCCGCCGCGCATCTGCAGACCGCGTTGCATTTCGTCGACGAGGCCGAGCCGGAGCTGGCCGCCGAAATTTATGAGCGTTGGGCATACGAGGCCGGGTTATCTCTGTGTATAGACGATGAAGTGATCGACGCACGCCGGCATGCGATAACGCTGTGGCGGGCCCTGGGCCGCAACGAGAAGGTCGCCGAAAATCTCCGCTGGCTGTCGCGGCTACACTGGTACAGGGCGGAATCGGCCGAGGCGAATCGCTTCGCCGATGAGGCCGTTCGGCTGCTCGAGGACTCGCCGCCAAGCGCCGAACGGGCTATGGCCTACAGCCTGCGGTCGCAGTTACATATGCTGAACGACAACATGCAGGAAGCCGTGGAATGGGGCGAGAAAGCCCTGGCGCTCGCAGAGGAACTGGATGAACCGGAGATTCGCGCACACGCACTCTGCAATGTCGGTACGGCCGAGGCGTTCCGGGGGAGCGCTAGCGGCGTCGATCGACTGCACGAGAGCCTGGCGATCGCACGTGAGAACGGATACCACGAACATGCGGCGCGTGTTTACACCAACCTGTCCGAGTACGCAGTCGAATTCAAGCAATTCGACCTGGCCGAGCGCATCACATCAGAGGGCATAGCTTTCGATACGCAGAATGACCTGGATTCGTGGACGCACTACCTGGTCGGGAGACAGGCGCAGCTACGCTGCGAGGAGGGCCGGTTGCGGGATGCCGAGACTATCTCGCGAGGGGTTCTGGCGCTGGACCGCCTGACGCTGCTGATGAAACTTCCAGCGCGACTCGTACTGGCGCGCGTGCTGGTGTTGATCGGTGCCAAGGACGCCGAGGAGACCCTGAGTAAAGTCGTCGAGGATGCCATCGCTACTGAGGAGCCGCAGCACATCGTGCCGGCCCACCTGACGCGCGTTCTGCATGGTTGGCTCAGCGAGCAGCCGCGAATGCTCAAGGAGAGCCTGTACGAGTTAATCTCGATTGGCGAGAACAACATGCATGCATGGCACCGGGCTGAACTCGCGGTCTGGGGACAGCGATTCGAGATTGACGTGCCGGTTGCGTTTTCCGAGTCAGCGCCGGAGCCACACGCGCTGGAACTGCGCGGAGAGCGCATCGCGTCGGCAGCGGCATGGAATAAACTCGGTGCGTGCCCGTCCGCAGCGCTGGCTCTGGCACGCGGGACAAAACTCGACGAGATGTCGGCAGCGCTCGAGCTCTCGCGCGAGCTCGGGGCGAAGGCACTCGAAGCGCGCATCTATCGGACTGCGGAACAAATCGGATTAGCTCAGGATCTGCCGAAACGCAGACGCGGTCCGTACCATGTTGCGCGCAATCATCCATTGGGTCTCACGAATAAAGAACAGCTTGTGCTGTCATTGCTCGTCGAGGGCTTGTCCAACTCCGAGATCGCAACTGCCCTGTCACGCTCACAACGTACTGTCGAAAACCACGTCTCATCTATTCTGAAAAAAATGGCCGTTGACAATCGCATGGAGGCGATGCTCCGAGTCCAAAATGAGCCGTGGTTGATTGAGGCGGAGGCTGCAGCAAGCAATGACAGATAGCCACGGTCAGCGTTTGGCCAGCTTTCGGAAAAAGGGGTCAAACCGATATATTCGCGCTGGTTATTCCCGAGGGAGAGGCAAGTCCCCAACCAAGAAGTCGATTGCCGCTTCTATCGCTGCAGGAAAATCTGCAGAGGTATCAAAGTAAGGCAATCCAAGTTCATCACAGCTTTTCTTGATCCCCTTGCTGTAAGCAATCATGTTGCCGATGTGGTCTCGGATGTATTCGTCTGGTTTATTCGTCAGCCAGTCGTTCTCCGCATTAACATGGTTCTTCACGAGCGCAACTTTGTCGCTGACACTGATTTCGGTGTAACCCACGAACACTGCCCTGATCTTGTCGGGATTTTCATTGATCAGATCAGCGACCAACTCGGGCAGTATTGCTTCACCCTCAAGGACGTAGTCCATGCCATCAACGATCATGCAATCGATCATGCCCCGTAAGAATGGGCCCATCTTTTCGGCGATTTCGTTTGGCCACAGCAGATGATGAATGCCGTATTCGGGTATCCCGTCGTTAAATCCCATCATCAACCAATCAAGGGACAGGTACGGAATCTGTTTGTCTGCCAGGATTTTCTTGGCAACGAGTGTCTTTCCAGACCTGGAGGTTCCACTTATTAGAAATAGCATGCGGCCCAGCAAATAACTAAGAATAGGAGATTCTATAGCACCTTAATCTACGACGATTCGGCCGTTGGGCTCGTCAACCTGGATCTCCACCGGAATTTGCGAAAGGACGTCGCTGGAATAGTCGAGGTAGCTGAGGTGTCCTTGCCAACCGATACCGGCGAGGACCCGGAAGTCGTCGGGCGAGGCGACGGGACCCGTTTGGGCGTCAACCGCATGATCCGGCGCAACTCCCGCACAGGCGGCCTGCAAGATGACGAAAGCAACAAGTAACGATTTCTTCATGAGTGGTCCTTTTCATGCTCGGGTAGAAGTAGCGGGTTTCGCGGGAATGGGCAAGTAGATTGTCAGGATCCGTTGGTCGCGGCAGACACATGCGGGAGATTCGCGTGGTTGAGCCATACATCGTCCTGCAATTTGCACAATGCACCCCCCGGTAACTGATTGGTAAACAAGCGCTGGATCAATTACCTGGCGTTCTGAAAGACCACGTGTCAAGACCCGACCAACTCTCCGCCCAACAACGCTAATTCTTCTCGACGCTATAGCCCTCCGTACTTTCAAAGTACAGATCGAGCCCCATCGCCTTGTAGTTTCTCCATGTCACTCGCAGGATCTGCCAATACGGACGAAAGCTTGTCCAGCCGTCCCTGTCATAGATCCAGATAAAAAAGTTTGCGATCTCGAAGTCGATTTCTTCGCCCGGAACCGCTGCTTCTTCCAGAAAGAAGTCTTCCGCGCCATTTTGCATCAGGCGAGCCCACATCTTGTCGAGTTGCTTCCGCTCGTCTTCAGGCACGTCGCTCGTTTTCAGCCAGGTCTTGTACTGGTTGCATGAGAATTCGATAAATCGTTCGTAGGCGTACTTGATCGTCTGGGTCTTGTGGTCATCAATCAAAAAATGTCGCTCCTCTGGCTTGCAGGGCCTGATGCGTCGAAGCGCCGGCCTTAAGCGCTCGTGGTTCCGGCGTTTTTAGTTCTCTCGTGCGTGTTGAGGCAGGACGATCGATAGTAGGTTCGAGTCCCCTCCAATTCCAAGAGGCAATGCCCGGGTTTTTCCGGGTCGAAAGCAATCTGCTTGTTTTGCATGTGAATTTATTTTTCCAGCGTGAAAGCAATGCCGATCTCATCGCCTGAGAGGCGGCTCATGAAAATTGTAGTCAGAACCGACGACTTGCGATTCTTCTTTATCGAAGATGAAAACAGGTCGCTGTAAGTTGCAAATCACCATTTGCGCAAACTCACCTGGCGGCGCTCGACAGGGAACCGGGGCTGTTGCGCGGAACCGTGAAAGACGAGGGCATTCCTTGTAGACCTCGAAAGGAGCAGCGTCGTAATCATTGCGACGATGCGCGATCCTGGTGCATCATTTGGGAATAAGCGTCATGGAGTCCGCGTGTGACCTCGTTCAAGGTCAACGGCCAGATCGTAAAGTTCGACGGCGACCCGGAGACACCCTTGCTCTGGGTGCTGCGGGATCACCTGCAACTCACCGGGACCAAGTACAGCTGTGGCATGGGCCTGTGCGGCGCCTGTGTCGTGCACCTCGACGGCCGCGCGGCAGCCTCTTGCCGGGTTCCCGTGTCGACGCTCGGGGGCCGCTCGGTCACCACCATCGAGGGTCTCGCGGCTGACGAGGGCACGCTGCATGCCGTGCAACAAGCCTGGATCGAACTCGATGTCGCCCAGTGCGGCTACTGCCAGCCGGGGCAGATCATGGCGGCGGTCGATTTCCTCGAGCGGCATCCCGAGCCCAGCGACGCGGATATCGATGCCAACCTGGGCAGCATGTTGTGCCGCTGCGGCACTTACGTTCGCATCCGCAAGGCCATCCACCGTGCCGCCGAGATCGCGCGGCAGGACGGACGTCATGCCTGACGCGACGATCAGTCGCCGGCACTTCCTCGTCGCCGGCTCCACGGTGACCGGGAGCTTCGTGCTCGGGCTGCCCCTCTTCGATATCGCCCGCGCCGAGCTGGCCGACGGCACCCTGGGTGACCGCCAGCTTGGCTATTTTGTCGAGATCACGCCCGAGGGCAAGGTCATCATCGGCAGTAACCAGCCCGAGATCGGCCAGGGCCTGCGCACGGCGCTGCCCATGATGGTGGCCGAGGAGCTGGACGTCGAGTGGTCGGACGTTTCGATCAAACAGATGCCGCTCGGTATCCTGAAGACGGCCGACGGTTATGCCTGGAAGTACGGCGGCCAGGGGGTTGGCGGCAGCAGCGGCCTTACCTCGAACTGGCAGTTCATGCGCGAGGTCGGCGCGCAAGCGAGACACCAGCTCATCCGCGCGGCGGCCGCACGGCGCGGCGTACCACCCGAGACCTGTTCCACGCGGCCGGGCTTTGTCGTTTGTGGTGCAAGCGGCGACGAAATCGCTTACGCCGAGCTCGTCGAGGATGCGGCGAAGCTCGATCTGCCGGAAGAAACGCCGCCGCTCAAGGCAATGCGGGACTATCGCATCATCGGCACGCAACGCGGCACGATCGATGCGCTCGACATCGTCACCGGCCGGTCGAAGTTCGGCCTCGACACGCAGGTCGATGGCATGCGCTATGCCGTCATCGCGCGATCGCCGATCCTGAACGGGCGCGTCAAGTCCTTCGATGATGCAGCCGCGCGCAAAGTCCCCGGCGTGCTCGACGTGTTCACGATCGAAGGGCCGCAACCTGGCGAGCCGTACCTCATTCTCGCCAGCGGGGTTGCCGTCGTTGCAGCCTCGACCTGGGAAGCGATGAAAGGGCGCGACGCCCTCGAGATCGAATGGGAGCCTGGCCCGAACGCCGACGACAGCAGCGAACGCTTCTGGCAGGAAAACGCGGCGATGCTCGATACCACCGGGCAAGTCGTCCTCGATGACGGCGACTTCGACGCGGCGATGGCGGACGCCGAGAAGGTCGTCAGCCGCCGCTACGAAGCACCGTTCGTCTCGCACCAGCCCATGGAGCCACAGAATTGCTTCGCGCACGTCACCAAGGACCATTGCCACGTCATCGCGCCGACGCAGATGCCCGCCGGCGCCTCGCGCGCAGCCGCAGCCGTGACGGGCCTGCCGCGCGAGAATATTCGTGTCGACATGACCCGCGTTGGCGGTGGTTTCGGCCGGCGCCTGACGAACGACTACGTCGCCGAGGCCGCGATGATCTCGAAGCGGACCGGCTGGCCGATCCAGCTCGTGTGGTCCCGCGAGGACGACATGAAGAACGACTTCTATCGGCCCGGCGGCCTGCACGAGCTGCGCGCGGCCGTCGACGGGGACGGAAAGCTTACGGCCTGGACGCAGCGACTCGCGAGCGGCAGCAAGTACTTCCGGCGGCCGGAGATGCCGGCAGAGAACCTGTGGCAGGCGGAGTTGTATCCCGACGATTTCCCGCGGCGCATTGTCGACAACTTCCGGCTCGAGTACTTCCACAATCCGATCGGCCTGCCGCGAGGGTCCTGGCGCGCCCCGGCACACACGGCCAACGCCTTCGTGGTCCAGAGCTTTCTCGACGAGCTCGCGGTGGAGACCGGGCAGGACCCGCTGCAGCTGCGCCTCGACCTGCTCGGGGAAGAGCGCGAGCTGGAATACGGTGGCCACGGTGGGCCGACCTTCAACCCGGGGCGGGTGAGCCGGTTGCTGAAGTTCGTCGCCGAGCGCATTGGCTACGCCGAGGCCCGGCCAGCCGGGACCGGTGTCGGCATTGCCGGGCATTTCACCTTCGGCGGCTATGCCGCTCACGCGTTCGAAGTCACGGTCAGCGAGCGCGGCGAACTCCGCATCGATCGCATCGTCGCAGCCATCGACTGCGGCTACGCCGTGCACCCGAACGCCGTTGAAGCGCAGCTACAGGGAGCAACCGTCGACGGTATCGGCGTGGCGATGGGGCAGGAAATCACCGTGCGCAACGGCCGTGTTAGGCAGAGCAACTTCCACGACTACCCGCTCGCACGAATCACGCAGATCCCGGCAGCCTTCGAAGCACATGTTCTCAACTACGACGACCAGCCGACCGGCGTCGGCGAGATCGGCATCCCCCCCGTGGCGCCCGCGCTGACGAACGCCATCTATGCAGCGAGCGGCGTGCGCATCCGCAAGCTGCCGATCGGAGATCAGCTCCGCAAGGCTGTGGCTGAACGCCCCTTGTAGATTGCAACGCAGAGCGACACATGCCACGCAGCCCAGTACCAATGGGCTGACCAGGTAATCCAGCCCAAATTCAGCTGCAGATCGGTAAGCAGGAAAGCAGCGGCAACCGGCAGGCCCGCAAGCGCGGAGTACGTGGCTAGCCGCCCGGTCACTTTCATGCCGCAGACCAATGCGGCTAGCAGCACGATTACGACGCTCGCAATGATGGCAATCGGGATGATGTTCAACCAGATGGTGTTGATGCCGTGAACCTCCAGCGAGCCACGTGTTGCAACCAGGAACCCAATCGACAGAAAGTGCACAAGTACACTTAGTACTATCAAAGTCAGTACGCGCAACACGACGAACGTGCGGGCATGCATGAACGGTGTCAGTACCAGCAAGGCGAACATCACGTCCATGCCAGGCGGATGAAAGAAATAGATGCAGAATGGCGATTGGCTGCCGAAACACGAGAAGGCCCACCGATCGACAAGCTCTCCCGTCAACCAGGGCACGAGAGCCAGGCCGACCCGCGGCAATATTCCCAACGCTTCCAGGCTCATACCACTGCGCTCACCTGCATATGCAACTGAAACTGTGCCGTCAACCGGGCGTTATTGCATGTGGTTGAATTCGACGACCTCCATCGCGGCCGCGAGTACAAGCTTGAGGTCAGGGTCCAGATCCCTGTTAAACAGGTACACGCCATCGTCAACAGCGGCCAACATCCCCTGGCCATGCCCGGCGGACCTGCCGATGTCCTGGCGGGTTTCGAAGCGCAAAGTCCACGTTGCCGGCGGGTTGAGGGTCGTCGCGATAGTCGCAGTAATGACCTTCTCGTTGCCCAGATGGGTGGTAGTACTTCCTTCGATACCCGTTTTCACTTCGACCAGGATATCGAAGGCACTGCTTGTCTCCGTGTACCGCACGACCTCACGGACCTTTGCTTCTGCAGTAGCCGTCGATAGATCATGTGTTTTGACGACGACGGCCAGCTTGTAGCGCGTCGTGTCCTCTTCGTAATGCTTTCCCGTGACATGGTCGGTCGTGACAACTCCTGTCTTGGCCGTGACAGCGGCGTAATCCAGGATCTGGTTCTTGGACTTGTTGAACCACACCGTGGTGCCGCGTTGATTATCGGCTCAAGCCGCCCGAAAGCAACAAGATTTTTCGCGGGCGTGGTATCGCCACCGAGATCTCGCCGGGCACACTAGTGCATGCCCGGCGAGCACCTGCGCGTCGTCTCAATCAGAGAGGCAAGCCGCCCGCGTCCACGGCATTTAGCTGGTTGTCATCCGGCGCTTCGGAAGGCTCCGGTATCCATGGCGCCAGGCAGGCACGGTCCTGTGTACATGGATCGGTTAGAGCTCGGATGAACGCATTGATAAGAGGCGCGTCAGACAGGGGGCTGAAATCCAGGTTGGGGAACGTCATGTCTGGGTTTTCTGTTCGCAGCACCTCTACCCGGTTCAGGGCCGATGCGCTGTTCTCGAGCAGGCCCGGGAACAAGGTTTCGCAATCCGGGTGGTCCTGGAACTGCGGCACGCTGCAGACGCTCCCACCAGGAAAGTTCGTAGCGAGCGTATCCTGCGGAATAAAGTAGTGATTCATCGCATCATTCAGCGAGTAGACACCCGAGTGCGTGTAGGGGCCTGTCATCTCCACGTTCAGTAACGTCGGAGTACGAAACGAGAAGCGATCATTCTGGTCGCCGGTCTGTTGCTCCCGGCCGAAATCATGGTCGCCGTTCGTTCCGTCGCCCTTTCCGGGCCCAAGCTGAGGAAAACCGGTCACCGTCATGCTTTCATCCGTGAAGAAGTCGCCACCATGGCACCGACCACAAGACAGCCCCGGTCGCGAATCACCAAAGAACAGTAACGCCCCTTCCTTCGCGGCGTCGCTGATCGCGCTGTTATTGCCTTCGACATAGGCTTTCCATGGCGTGTCCACGAATACCATCGAGCGCTGGTACTCGCCCAGGGCCAGCGCAATGTTGTCAAAAGTAATGAGCTGCTCGGCCGGGGCCGTGCTGGCAAACGCGCTCTGGAACTCGGCAAGCCAGTTGTTGTTGGGAATTTCCCCAGCCCCCGCGCCGTAGTCCCCGATTCTCTCGGCCAGCCGCGTTCTGATCGTCTCCGCGTCAGCTCCCGGCAGAAAAGAGCCGAGCATTTCCTCGGGAACGGTGACGGGAAAGCGGGCCTGTGCCGCAACCAGCGTACTGTTTCCGGGCACCAGCATATCCGGCGTATGCAAACCGGAGTCCGGGGTCCGAATGCCGGAGTTCGTGCCATTCTGACCGTCCTCTTTGCCAAGGCTTTCGACGCGCAGATCCCAGAACATCCCGTCGTCATAGAGGCCCACATTGAATACAGACTGCGAGTGGCGGCCGACATTCGGGAGCCCATCGGGTCGCGCACGCCCGGGACCAACCACGTCCGGATCGATCGCGCCGGTACCAATGGGCAAAGCAAGGCCGTCTCCGCCGCCCAATGCCGGGTGATGGCAGGAGGCGCATGCCGTATCGAAGTCCCCGCTCAGGCTCTTGCTGAAGAACAGCAGCTTGCCGAGTTGGGCGAGCGGTTCGTCGATCGTTGGCAAGTCGCGCCCCGCGGTCGGATCGCCGGTCAGGCCTTCCGCGGCGATCATCGCCCGGACCTCCTGATCGAGTGTTTGAGTTGGCGGCTCGACCGTCGTCGTTTCGCCTCCCCCTCCGCCCCCGCACGCGGCGGCCGCCAGGGTGCACAAAAGTATGAGTACAATAAGGATTCGCATCTCTGATACCTCCGTAAGACATTGATCGATTGCGAAAAATTCGTGATTCTTCGCGCCAGTGGCTACAATGCGCAGGGTCGCTCCGGAAAGCTTTACCGGTACCTGAAACGTCATGAATTGATCTGAAATCCGGGCAAGAACGCGATTGGCTGACGAGAAAAACAACCTGCCGACGACCTACGAGTTCGGCGGCTACCGCCTCATGCCGGAACGCCGACGCCTGGCCGGACCGGCCGGTGAGACGGTCAACTTGCGCGGCAAGGTCTTCGATCTACTGCTGCACCTGATAGAAAACCGCGGACAGGTGGTCGAGAAGTCGGCGCTCATGGAGGCGCTGTGGCCCAACGTCGTCGTCGACGAAAACAATCTCAACCAGGCAATGACCGCACTGCGTCATGCGCTGGGTGAGAAACCGCAGGCACCGAAATTCATTGCGACGATCACCGGCCGTGGTTACCAGTTCATCGGTGACGTGCGTATCATCGACTCCGAAACGCCGAAGTCGCGCGACGACAATCGGCGGACCTGGCTCGTTGCAGTGGGAGCTGCCGTCGTGGCCGCGCTCGTCACGCTGACCGTCTGGTGGGGCAGTGACGAGCCGCCGCCTTCGGGTTCGGTGCTCGATCGGTTCGGCGAGCTCGCTCCACGGCTCGTGACCGATTTTCACGGCTCGCACTCGCAGCCGACGTTGTCGCCGGACGGCACCATGATGGCGTGGCTCAACGACGCCGACGGGACGCCGCACGTGTGGGTTGGCAACCTGCAAGAGGGCGACCCGATTCAGGTCACGCGTGGCGATCTTGCCGCGGACTCACCGAGCTGGTCTCCCGACAGCAGGCGAATCATCTACGAACGTGTGGGCCCGCGGATGCGCTCGATCTATAGCGTGGACACGCTCGGCACGTCACCGCCCCGTCTGCTGCTCGAAGGCGGGGCCAATCCTTCGTACGCGCAACAATCCGACCAGTTTGTCTTTACCCGGGGGCAGCAGATCTGGATAGCCTCCGGGGACGGCAGTAATGCACGAAAGATCGAAAACCTGCCCATCGACCAGGGATTCGCGGACCGCATGCCGGCGCTTTCGCCTGACGGCAGCCTGGTCGCGTTCGTGCACGCCAAGGCCGGCCCGAACGGAAACCTGTGGATCATCGAAACGACGCCCGGCGCCGAACCGCGGCAACTCACCGCATTCGATACCGAGGAATTGCGGGCGGTGTTCTCTCCGACCTTCGCGCCGGATGGCGAGGAGATCGTGTTTAGCCTCGGTGAAAAGAACGGCACGGCCGGTCTGTATCGGATACCGGTCGCCGGCGGCGAGCCCGAGGCACTGACGACCGGTTCAGGGACGTTCAATTTCCCGGCCCTGTCGGCTAACGGCAAGCGCATTGTCTACACGGATCGACGTCTGACATCGAAGCTCGTGGTCGTTAACCCGGACACAGGTGAGCACAGAACGATTTACGAAAGTCGGCATCCGGTCGTGCTGCCCGTGGCGTCGCCAAGCGGCAAACAGATCGTGTTTTTTTCACCTTTGTCGAACGGCGCCCAGATCATGACTATCGGGGTGGACGGCCGGTCGCCGCGGCAGCGTACATCCAATGACGGCGGTTTCAATACGTTGCCGATATTCGGTTCCGAAGACGATGCGGTCTATTACTATGCCGGCGACAATTTCTTGCGCCAGTACCTGGACGAGGGTCGTACGGAAGTCATCCTGGAAGATTTTCACTGGTCGAAGAAGAACTGGCCCGCCGTGTTCGAAGATCGCATTGCGTATCACGAAATCGATCGTCCGACCGGGGTAAGGAAAACGGTGATTCGCAGCCTGAGTGATGGCTCTGAAGTCGTGCTGCCGGTAACGTTGGAGGGGCTGTCCTGGTCCCGGGACGGCAGCGAATTGCTTGGCTTTGTTCGCAACCCCGGGGACCTTTCGATATGCAACGTAGCAAGCCTGCAGTGCGAGGTGCTGTCCAGCCTCGGCACACCGATTCGCGGTTACCTGCCACGTTGGTCGCGAGACGAACAGCGCGTGTTTTTCCTGCGCTGGTCCGAAGCGGGGGAGTGCTGTGACCTGTGGGTAGTCGACAGGGATGGCTCAGGCGGCAAGCTACTGACCCACCTGCCTGACTTTGATACGAAAAACAGCTATTTCGACGTTACGGACCAGGACGAAGTGTTCTACAACCTGGTCGATGGGGGCAATGACGAGATCTGGCTGGTCGCGACGGAGTAACGACGGCCGTT